>JAJRTK010000466.1 GCA_024278345.1 bacterium
CACCGGCATCTTGCCGGTGTAGCTTTTTCGCCGAAATGGTGGCACCGGCATCTTGCCGGTGTCGCGCCCTCCGGCTGCACGGAGCCGGGAAGGAGGACCGCCCCAGCGGTGATGTTGTCATCCGGATCTGATAGGTCCCCGGGGACGAAGTCCCTGGACGACCGGCGGGTAACGCGAGGCGTGACCCGCCGGGCGGAGCGCGGCGTTGTCCGAGGCCAAGTTTTTTCCCCGGCGACCCATTGTCCCGCTTTGCGTGGATAACCATTTTCGAAGACCTTGAGGAAGCTCTTGGCAACGTAAATCGTCCAGTCTGTGAGGGGGAGTCCGCCCTGGGCCGGCGCTCGGGCCGCCGCCTGGTCGTCGCCCGGGCGCCACAGGACTTCCGCCAGGTCGGAGGTGGCCTTGGATCTTTTGTAGCCTGTTTGCCAATAGCGCCTCGGCCCGGACCTGCCGTTCTTCGTTCAGGACCGAATCCAGCACGCCGGCGGCCAGAGCTTCTCCCGCACGTAGTTCCGCCATCCCCGGGGAATCCACCGTCTGGAGCTGGAGTAGAACCAGGGCCTTCGAGATTTCTTGGAGCAACGCCGGGGATCCTCCTTTCGCCTGACGCCTGACCACATCCCAAAACCCGATCAATCTCCTCAACTTCGGCACCCATGGCGGGTCCATCCGCTACATCATTCCGCCTGTCGGACCAGGTCATCGACATTTTTTCTTTGGCCAAAGACGATGGCTTTGTCCCCGGGCCGGAAGAGCGTCTCTCTGGACGGAAAAACGTAGCAGTCGTCACCGGTGGCTTCGGCACATTCCACCAGAATAATCTGCACGCCCCGCCGTTTGGGCAGTCGGAGCGATTCCAGTGTCTTCCCCCAAAACTCCTGGGGCACTTCGATGTGGGCCAGCAGATAGCCACCGACAGTCTCCCAGGTGCGAAGCTTGCCTACGGCCCCGATCCTGGAAGAGAGCGAGCCTCCCAGATCGACTTTCAGAATCTCCTTGTTGTAAGCGTTGATCACATCCTGCCGCCGGAGAGTGCCCACGGGGGCCATGGAACCTGTTTCCGGCAAAACGGGCAACTCTTCCAGGGTCCGCTTTCCGAACTGGCGCATGGCGTGGTCCAGATCGTCATTCTCCCGGACAAAGGGCACGGGAATCGACATGACATCTTCGGCAATCAGAAGATTCCTCAGTTGCTCCTGGAACGGAATCGTGCGCCGCAGGTCGTCCACGGTGATGACGCCTCGTAACGCGCCATCGTCATCCACCACGAAAAAGACGTGGTGGTGTGTGGAAACGAGCTGGCCGTAGAGCTCTTGGAGGCTAGCTGTTCTGGAAACGATGGCCAGCTCTTGGCGGACGATGTCCTTGACCTTGATTTGGCGCAAGACGTTGACCTCGTGCCCAGACAGCAGATCGATCCCTCGCCGGGAGAGCTTGATGGTGTAGATCGAATCGGAAAGCAATCGCTGCGCCACCACGTGGCTGAGGATGCAGGAGGCCATGAGCGCCAGGATCACCCGATAGTCATTGGTCAGCTCGAAAATGATGAGCATGGCCGTGATCGGCGCGTGGGTTGTCGCCGAAACCATGGCTCCCATGCCCACGACGGCATAGGCGCCGGCCGGTGAAATCGAAAACGGCAAGATCGCTCCGGCCGCGTGGCCCACGATACCGCCCAAGGAGGCGCCCATGAAGAGCGACGGCGCGAAAACGCCGCCGGATCCACCGGAGCCTAGCGTCAAGCTTGTGGCCAGCAGTTTTGTCAAAAGAATCGCCAGCAGCATTCCCACTAGGAACTCGCCCTGGAGAGCCCTGGTAATTGTGTCGTATCCGACGCCCATCACTTCTGGAAGGACGATGGCTAGGGCTCCCACTCCAAGGCCGCCCAGAACCGGCTGAAGAAAGTCCGGAACCTGCTTGAGACGGTCGGCCAAATCCTCGCACCAGTAGAGGGTATGCGCGAAGGCCACGGCCACCAGTGCACAGAGAAGACCAAGGATCACGTAAATCCCGAGCTCGGCAGGATTGGTCAGACTATACTTGGGGATCTCGAAGGCGGGAACGTTCCCAAGGAAAGCCCGGGAAATCGCCGTCGCCGTCACCGAGCTGATCACCACGGGCCCAAATGACCGGGAGCTGAACCCGCCCAGGATGACTTCCGCCGCGAAGAATGCTCCAGCGATGGGAGCGTTAAAAGTCGCGGCAATCCCAGCCGCCGCGCCGCATCCGACGCAAATACGGATCCTTGGCACCGAGAGGCGGAGCCATTGTGCCAGGCTGGAGGCCATGGCGGAGCCGATTTGGACGATGGGCCCCTCCCGGCCCACCGAGCCACCCGACGCGATGCATATCGCCGAAGCAAACGACTTCGCAACGGCGACGATAGGCCGAATGACACCTCCCAACCGCGCCGTGGCATACATCACCTCCGGAACGCCGTGACCCTTCGCCTCCGGAGCAAAAAACTTGACGATCAGACCCACAAGAAGACCGCCCCCAGCGGGAATCAGCAGTCTCCAAGTCCAGGCGCTCGCCTCGATCCCCGCCAACGGGGTCTCGCTGGCGCCCCAGGCAAGGATCTGGCAAACTCCGATGAGCCAGCGGAAGAAAATTGCCCCTAAACCGCCGCCAATACCAATCACCGCGGCGATGACGAGCATGCTCGTGTGCCCGCCCAACCAGAACCTCAGGCGGGTGATCCACCATCCGCCATGCAGTGGTTCTTCTGGTTCTTCCCGCTCATCCAAAGAGGAGCTCCGCGGGGCGCTGGCTTCTTCTGGCCGATCAGTAGCATTGTCCATAGTTTTTTCCTCCCCATCAGGTTTCTACAAATCGAAGCGGTTGACCCCTTCGATTTCCAGCACGAGATCAGGACCGAATGCCTTGGATGGCGTCTGGAAACCGGTGGGCGGCGTTTCGGTTTCCAGAAGTTTTTCCGTGATGATCAACGCTGAACGGGCCGTAAAAGTATAACCCTCCGGTCCTTCCAGCCGAGCCTGTACCCTGGCACCGGACTCATCTTGCGCCTCGCCCCAAAGCAGGCTGACACCCTTTTTCCGTTCTTCCAGTGAAGGACCGGCCGGTTGCCTACGGATGGCGGCTTTCAGGAATGCCTGCACCGGCGAGGTTCCAAGGAGCGGCCCAAGGAACCGACTGGCCAAGGCCACCGTCCGGAGAAGGCGAGGGGCCGCCATGTAAACCTCGATATCCCCGATGCCCGTGCTGTGATAGGCCGTAGAAACGTCACCCCATGGGATCGTCATCGCTTCCACGGGGCCACGGCCAAAATCGATCCGCCGCTTCTTCCAGCCGGCGGGAACTGGCGTCAACTTGCCATCCTTGCGGACAAGCCCTCCCCGGTGGAGGTTTTCCGCCATGGTGGTGGCGGTCCCGTGGGAGAGGCGTCCGCCAACTCCCTGGAACCCCAGAACCAACCGGGTTGCCGTGGGAAGGCGACCGGCCAGATGGGCGGCCAGGCAGTCGGAGGGCACCACGTCGAACCCGACACCTGGCAGGAAGAGAATTCCCGCTTTCCTTGCCTCTTCATCCCGAGCAGCCAGAGCCTCGAAAACAGAGATTTCTCCGGTAATATCCAGATAATGGGTTCCGCTCTTCAAGCAGGCATCAGCCATGGCCTTGGATGTGTGGGCGAACGGCCCCGCGCAGTGGATCACCGCGAAGATCCCGTCGAGGGCTTTTTCCAGTGCGCCGGGGTCACAGAGAGCGGCCACCCGGTGCTCAAGTCCCAACCGGGAAGCCTGCGCCTCGAGTCTCTGCCGGTTGCGGCCCGACAAGATCGGTTCGTGGCCGCGCTCCGCCGCCAGCCCGGCGATGAGCTCACCGGTGTATCCATAGGAACCATAAATCAAGAAGCGGGAGCGCATCTTCGAACCCTCATTCCTGTCCAATACTGTCCTCCATGAAGGACACAGAGGATCGCTGGTGTCATCTCTAACCCAATAAGATTCAAGGCAATTACCGCTCTTTCAAAGGGTTGGCCCGCCCATTGCTACAACGGAAAGCAACCCCGAAGAACAGATGGAACTCTGGTTTACTCCTTTTTTCGCCCGGAGGAAAGTACCATGAAACGGTTTGCCCTTGCATTGTCAGTTTTCGCGTTGGTGAGCACCGCCGTAGCCTCCGTTGCGGTGGCCCGGCCCTGGAGAGCGCAGCGAGTGAGCTCGCGGCTCCATGCCGACCCGGTCTCCCGGGCACTTCGCCGAAATCCCCGGATCTTGCTCAACAACTACTGGGATGGGGCTCGCTACCGGGCATCGGGCCGTACGTTCAGCTCTTACGAAGTGCGCTTCGTGAGCCGGAACTGGGACGGAAGCTTCAACATCTATTTCTGCGGCCAGATCTACCGCGCCATCAGCAAAAGCTACCGCGGAAAACTCTGCCTCTATCTTGGCCGAGCGCCCTCCGGCCCGGGTTACCTCTACGAGTTGATCGTCGGATGAAGCGTTCGATCCCGCCAAAGTTCCTGGAGGCGGCCCCGAAGGGGTCGCCTTTTTCTATTTTTTCCTTGCGATGATGGCGATGGTTCCGCCCTTTCGGAATGCAGCCTCCAGCAGGGTCAAAGCGAAGGCCGGAAGGAAGGCGAAGGC
>JAJRTK010000467.1 GCA_024278345.1 bacterium
AACCCGTCACCACTTACGAACATGACAAGGCTGGCCGGCTCACCCGCCGCCATCTGCCCGCCACCGCATACGCACCGGCCACCACGGAGACCTTCCACTGGCGTGCCGACGGCCAACTGGCCGGCTTCGACAGCCCCACTGTGCAAGTGCACCTCAGCTTCGACGCGGCCGGCCACCTTAACCAAGAAACCCAAACCCATGGTGACGACTGGCGATACACTTGCGTGCATCGCTTCGATGCCGCCGGTCGGCCCCACGCCACAACCTTGGGGGCAGCCCCCGCCATCGAGTGGCTCACCTACGGTCCTGGTCACCTGCACGGCATCCGGCTAGCCGAATTGGTGCTCGATATCGTCCTGGCCGGAACCGTTCCCGATTTCTGTATGCTGCTTGCCGGGGATGTCGATGCTGACGGCTATATCGGTGCTGATGATGCTGCCATCATACTCTATGTGGCTCGGAATGGCGGCTCGTGGCCACCCCTCAGAATTTGGCCGGCCAATGGTGGAGGAACCGAACGAACCATTCAGGTCGGTGGTGACCATATCGTCGCTACCGAAGAGAGAATCGTCGTGCCTATCACGGTGGGCGCCTTCGGGGAGGTGGCCGCCGTGGAAGTGGCTCTCAACTTCGATGCGGACCTGACTCAGGCGACTCAACTATCTTTTGGTACCGCCCTCGGTAGTGGGTTCATCGGAAAATGGATCGTCGATGGCAACCAGGTTCGGCTGGCATTTGTGGGAACCCCTACTGGAACCGCTGGAGCCACGGTTGTCGCCAATCTGGAGCTTCTGGGGGTAAAACCCGGCTCGACGCCATTCTCCATTAGCGGCATTCGGCTGTTCGACCAATGGGGTCAGGATCTCATTCAGTCGGGGCAGGTTTCGGCAATTCTCCCGACCCATGGATCGGTCACCGTCATTCCCCGTGTTGGCGTGACCGGCCTGCTCCTCTTCGGGTGCCTTTTTCTCCTGGTGCCAGGAGTCATCGCTTACCGGCGGCGACGGCGGTTGGCGACAAACCGCATTTGAGCAAGAAAGAGGCGGCTGGCGCCCGGCGCCAGCCGCCTCTTTCTTCGTCTGGATACAGGAAGAAACTTAGCTCTTGAGCAGGTGCTTCACCGTATCGCGTTCCTCTTTCAGCTCCTGAATGGAGGCATCAATTTTTTGCCGCGAGAAATCATCGATGTCGAAATCCTGGATGATCGAAACGCTTTTGCCATCAGATGTCACCGGGAATCCGCTGATCAAGCCCTTTTCCACGAGGTAGCTGCCGTCGCTGTAGAGAGCGACGCTGAAACAATCACCCGTAGGCGTCGGCTGGAGGATGCTCTTGATGGTGTCTAGGGCGGCGTTCGCCGCCGACGCGGCACTGGATGCCCCTCGAGCCTTGATCACCGAGGCGCCGCGCTGCTGGACGGTGGCGATAAATTCGCCTCGAAGCCACTCTTTGTCGAAGATGACTTCGCTAACCCGTTTGCCACCAATGCGGGTGTTGTGGAAATCAGGGTACTGTGTGGCGCTGTGATTGCCCCAAATCGCCATCCGCGTCACTTCGCGGACAGGATTCTTGGACTTCTTGGCGAGCTGCGCTTTCGCACGATTCTGATCCAACCGAGTCATGGCGAACCAACGGTCTTTGGGCACGTCCGGCGCGTTGTTCATGGCGATGAGACAGTTTGTGTTGCACGGGTTGCCCACCACGAGCACGCGGATATCGTCAGCCGCGGCGGCTTGGATTGCCTCTCCTTGGCCGGTGAAAATCGGGCCGTTCTTCAGGATGAGGTCTTTGCGCAACATTCCCGCCTTGCGGGGGGCGCCCCCGACGAGAATCGCCCAACTGGCCTTGCGGAACCCGGCTTCCAGGTGCTCGCTGTCGGCTGTTTCCACATGGGCAAGCGTGGGGAAAGCGCAATCTTCAAGCTCCATGGTCAAGCCGTCCAGCGCCTTCATTGCTGGGGGGATTTCAATGAGCTGAAGAATCACTGGCTGGTCAGGTCCAAAGACCTCGCCAGACGCAAGACGAAACACCAACGCATAGCCAATCTGGCCGGCTGCGCCGGTGACGGCGACGCGAATGGGAACTTTCATGACGTTCCTCCTCAGAGAATCATGGAGTCGGAATCCGTGCGGGGTTGCGTCGAGGGCAGGAGAAAATCGGCAACAATAGATTGTGCAAAAATCACCTGGCAACGACCAGGTTGAGTCGAGCACCTGACAAATTCCGGTGGCTTATGGTCTGTTCTAAAACAGATCCTTTGGCGATCATGCCCTGGGTCTTCGCTTTCGCAGACTTTCCGCATCGCACAAGCCGATCAAGGCCGTTCGATGAGCAACTTCTGCGCAGAGCACTTGCCCACCATGGGGCAACGGGGAAATGACCACATTTGACGCGACAAACGCATCGTCCTCTGCAATACGACCTTCAAACCGATCTGGCAAGAGGGCCGCCGGATCTTTTGAACGCGCCGATATACAGAATCCCCGATCACAACAAGCTTCGAGACAAAAAGAAACTTGTCCCGAAGAGGTGGCTCTAACGAAATCTTGCTACAGTTCTCCCATTGATCACAGGAGCCGAACCCATGAAGGACGCCTTCTTCGTTGATGAGCTACTGGAAAAGGCCGAAGCCCTTCAGAAGGATGGCGATTACGCGGCTTGCCGCAAAATTCTCCTCCAGGTGCTCGCAAAAAAGCCTGCGGATGCAAGCCTGAAACGCGCCGTAAATCTCCTTGTACAAATTGCGGACGATGATTGCGGGAAAGAAAGGGTAGACTCGGCGGCACCGGCAAGGTTTGAGGTTTTCGAGCGCCTGCTCCGGGAAAGGACGCTCCGATCAAAGCCACCGCCGGGCATTCTTTTCATCGCTATCCTCAGCCTCTTAATCTGGTCTGTGGGATTGCTCTTGGCCTTCACCATGCTGCCGGCTATTCCCTCCATGAGCCGCCCAGTTTTGGAACGCTACTTATTGGTGGTAGCGGTGATTGCCGGAGGGATTGCTTGTGGCGTCCACCTTTTGAAGGGCTCGAAATGGGCTTACGGGGCCACTGTTGCTTTCTATCTCGTGATTTTTCTCGACAGCTTGTGGGGAAAACCAGGTTCCGTTCTTGGGGTGCTGCTTTCTGGTTGCGTTCTACTCTACCTGGTGGGGTACGGGGCGGTTCGCAAGCATTTCAGGTTTGATTAACGGGGTCCGCCGCCCCGGTGATTCTTGCCTGTCACCGGGGTCAGCCGGTCGGTGAACGATGGGAGCCGAGGCGAACTGGGAAAGAGAGGCATCCATGATTGTCCATAAACCTGGTGATAAGGAAGCAATGGTCCTCGAAGAAGTTCGGCGCAGGTCCGGGGCGATTTCTGGGAAGCGGCGGCTTCTATATTCTCTGGGTATTTTCCTTGTGGGAATCGTTGCCTTGGAAATGGTTGCACGCCTGTTGCCATCCCCGGCTCGCCCCCCTTGGATCGACCGGAGACGGGCGTTGGACTGGGACTACCTCAAAAGGCATGCGGTGCCTGTCTCCTTCGAGGATCGGGGGTCTTACGATCCGTTTCGACCCTTCCGTGCCGATCCTCTCCTTGGTTGGACGCTTCAACCGGGTCTGGAGCTCAGCACGGTGAACATCAGGAATCCCAACGAGAAACAAGAAGCCCTCCGCTGGAGATTTCGCGTGAGCGAGCAGGGCTTTCGTTCGCCACCCTTTACGCCTCGACCCCGTGCCGGTTGGTGGAGGGTTGTGGTGCTGGGCGCTTCCAGCGGCTTTGGCTTTGGCCTGAACGAAACACGGAGTTTTTCCGACATCCTCCGGCGGCGCATGAGGTCCGAGGGGATCGAAATCCTGAATTTGTCGGTGCCGGGGTATAGTTCGGAGCAGGGCCGCCTTTTTGCGGCGGAACACCTTAAAGACTTTGGCCCGGACCTTGTGCTCTTCGGGTTGGGCGCCAACGACGATCAGGTCGCTTTGGCCCCGGACTGGGCGATTTTATCCAAATCGAAGGGGTGGTTAACGACGCTCCAAAAGCTGTTTCAGCAAAGCGCTCTCTATCGGATGGTCAAGGACATGATCCTCCGGTGGCGGTTGGAACGGCAAGAGGTGAAGGAAGCCCCGCCCATGCTTCGCGTCAATCCCGACCGCCACGAAGAGAACCTTCTTCGCGTTTGGCAAATGACCAGAAAATCTGGCGCCAAACTTGCGTTGTATTCCCTCTGCTTTGGCGACTCGATCCGCGAATCTCAAGGGCGTGTAGCCGCAGAACTGGGCCTGCCAAGGCTCGATCTTGACGCCGTGCTCAACGAATTCGCTAAGACCGTGAGGATGCGTGGTGGGAAAGTGATGGCGGGAGAGCCAGGGGCGGATTCCACCGATCCAGAACTCACCATTGGACGCTGGACCTTTCCCAGGCAAGAGATCGACGCCGTGCAGCGGCTTTGGGGAGCCGAGCTCGAAGCAAAGCCCGAGCTTTGGGCATTCCAGGCTGACAAGTGCCATCCCAACGGGTTGGGACAGATTGTGGCGGCGCAGGAATTCCTGCCTGTCATCCGCCGAATGAAAGAGGAAAGCTCTCGCCGATGACCACCGCCGCCGATAGAAGATATCGCGATCAGTTGAGTGGCCGAAACTCCACGCGGCGGTTCAGCGCGTAGTCATACTCCGTGTGCCCGTAGGAGAGAGGGCGATCCTCTCCAAAACTCACGACGCGGAATCGGCTTCGATCCAGGCCCAATCCCAGGAGGTAGCGGTGAGCTGCCTGAGCCCGGCGTTCGCCTAGGGCGATGTTGTAGTTGGTGGAACCTCGTTCGTCGCAATGACCGGTGATTTCCACCCGAACCCCCGGATTGAGCCGGAGAAAGGCGGCGTTCTTCTCCAGTTTTTCGCGGGATTCCGGTGTGATGGTGGAACGGTCGTACTCGAAGTGGATGCGATCCAGGCTTGTCGCGAGATCATCCGCCCTGGTATTGCCCCGGTAGATATCCGATGAGACAGGTTCTTCCGGAATCGGTGCCGGAACAAATTCCTCGCTGCTGAATGAGCCTCCCTCCTCGTCGGAAGGCTGGACGACCACAGGCGGTTGGGTCGATTGGGATTCGGGTGGCCTCTTTTTGCAGGCACCTAGAATCAAGGTGCCGGCAAGGGCGATTGTGAGGAATCTCGGAAAGCGAATCGCCATCGAAAGGGACCTCCAAGGTAAGAAAAAAAGCAGATGACGGGTGGGAAATCCATGATCACGACTGTAGGAGCAGGGTATCCAGTTTCTCTAATACTATAACGAACCTGGGAAGCCCAATGGGGGATTTTGGGATCGTGACGTCTTGAAAAAAAAATAGAGCCACCAGCAATCATCCTGCCCTTGAAGCGTCCCACGACTGTTTCTTGCCTGGGGTTTCCCCCCCAAGGCGGGGTTTTAGACAGGGGACTGGAAAAACTCTTGCGATAAGCGTAGAATATGCCACCTCCCGGATAGAGCCACACTGGTTCCACCCGGTCGATTCTCTACTGTTTTGGAGGAGGATAGCATGTCAGCTCGGATCATGAAGTTTTTTGTCTTTTTTGTTTTTGTCGCCTTCCTGGGCGCCTGCGGAGGCCAGCAAGGCTCTGTGTCTCAAGAGGAGAAAGCTCCCGCCGTCAAGACGGACAAGCCCGCTGCGCCAGCGGAGGCCGAAACTGGCTCGACGAAGCCTGCAACGACCACCAAGCCCGCCACCACGGCAGGTGAGAGAGAAGGTTCCGCATCCGGTGACGACGCAGCGGCTTCAGGCGAGTCCAAACCGGCCACCGGGGAAAAAGCTCCGGCCAAGAGCGGCGGCGGAAACTAAGGCGTGTGGCGAAACCCCAAATCCACGAGGATGCTAGTGGTTTCGCGGTGGTGCATTTTGGTGGCTCTGTTTGCCGGGATCGCCGGGTGTCAAAACGGGAGGCCGGAAGATGAGGCCAAATCTCTTCTTCCTACCCGTTTTGGCAAGGCCAGCGTTGCCGGGCGGATCATGTTCTACGGAACGCCGCCGGAAAACCCATTGCTCCGGCCATCAGGAGATGCCCATTGCCGAGAAGCTCACCCCGGTGGGCTTCGCCTGCCCGAAATCACGGTAGGCTCCAATGGTGAAGTTGCCGATGTCTTTATCTATGTAAAATTGGGACTCGACCCAAGCCAGCCAACCGAGGCTCAAGTTGTTTTGGATCAGAAGGAATGCCTGTACCAGCCCCGTGTTCTAGGGGTTCAAGTCGGCCAACCACTGGCGATTCGCAACACTGATGCCACGCTCCATAATGTGCGGGCGGCTGCCCGGTCCAACCGCTCCTTCAACCGTGGCATCCGCGGAGGTGGGAAGGGGTTCATACACCGCTTTACGAAGCCCGAAATCATGGTCAAGATCCGGTGCGATGTCCATTCCTGGATGGTGGCGTATGTCGGCGTGGTAGCGCATCCCTTCTTTGCAGTCACCGGCTTGAGCGGGAAATTCGAGATCCACCGTCTTCCGCCGGGTCAATACGTTCTGGGGGCATGGCACGAAAAACTTGGTTCCCTGGAAAAGCCGTTCATCATCCGAGCCCAGGAAACTGTCAACCTCGATTTCACCTATGGGGCCTCCTAACCCAAGGTTCTCATCACGGTTTTGCCGCAGGGTCTAACCTATCGTCTCCACCGGCGTCCTCGCCGGGCGGCCCTTTGACGGTTGCACGGGTAGGTTGAAAAAATACCCTACGTACGACGCCTCCGGTGTTCGTCTGTTCACCTTCGGTGTGCTCCGCTGCGCTTCGGCCTTCATCCTTTATGAAGCCGTGATGGGTTCTCCGGTCCTAACGGGATGCCTTTGGAGGCGATCTCCATGGCCAATTCACTCGGATCTGTTTCCGCCACCGAGGGAGTGCCTCGTTGGCTTCACCACTATACCGTCGCCATGGCGTTTTCCGTGCTCGTCCTGATCTTTATTGGCGGGCTCGTGACCAGCACCGGCTCGGGCCTGGCGGTGCCGGATTGGCCGCTTTCCTATGGGATGTTGTTTCCTCCCATGGTCGGCGGGATCTTCTACGAACATGGCCATCGGATGGTGGCAGCCACCATCGGTCTGATGGCGGTCATTCTAGTTCTGCTTCAATGGAAGTGGGAGCCTCGCCTCTGGATGCGGCGGCTGGGGCTTGTCGCATTGGCAGCGGTCTGCCTGCAAGGGCTTTTGGGCGGCCTCACCGTCCTCTATCTGCTGCCAACCTCGGTTTCAGTCGCCCACGCCTGCCTGGCACAGGCTTTCTTTTGCATCGTGATTTCCATAGCCGTCTTCACCTCCAATGCATGGATTGCCGCCGCCCCAAAACTAGCCGAGCACCGACAATTCATGAGGGAAAGCCACCCCTGGAAGTGGTCCGTGCTGGCCTCTGTTGTTATCTATCTCCAATTGATCCTCGGCGCCATCATGCGGCATACGGGAGCGGGCTTGGCGATTCCCGATTTCCCCCTTTTTTTTGGCCACCTGCTGCCGCCAGAATGGTCCTGGCCCATTGCCATCCATTTTTCGCATCGACTGGGGGCCTTGGGTGTCACGGTCATGATTCTCCTGACCGCCCGCCGTATCTGGAAAAAAGGAGGTTTTTCGCAACGCGTTCGGAATTACACCGCGCTCTTGCTCTTGCTTCTGGCGACCCAAGTCACCCTTGGCGCTTATACCGTTTGGACTCACAAGAGCGTTTCCATCACGACGTTTCACGTGGCGACGGGAGCTGCGGTTCTGGGAACCTGCCTGCTGCTGACATTGTGGACTTATCTCGACGCCATCACACAAAACCGTTCCTAAACCGAAAGTCCCCTTTTGCCGGCGGGGCGTGAAGCTCCCCCAGGATTCTCCTTTGAAAGGATCGAATGAATCGAACGCCTCGACGGCGGCTTCACTCCCCCGGCCCACACCGGGGATCATGGCTTGTCTGGAGCTATTCAAGTTTCGAGTCTGCCTCTTGGTGCTTTTGACAGCGAGCGCCGGATTTTATTTTGGCTCTGGGGGACAGCTCGATAAGTTGCTGCTCTTCCACACACTTTTGGGCACGGCCCTGGTGGCCGCCGCCGGAAGCACTTTCAATCAGATCATCGAACGCCGACTGGACGCCAAAATGGAACGAACGGCTGGCCGGCCGCTCCCCACGGGCCGAGTACTGCCAAATGAGGCCGCTCTCATCGGAGCCTGCCTCGCGCTAACGGGCCTCGTTTACCTTGCCCTCGCCGCACACCCCTTGGCAAGTCTGGTGGCCGGGATCACGCTTTTCCTCTATTCGGCCGTTTACACTCCCCTCAAGCACCGCTCCCCCCTGGCTCTTCCCGTGGGGGCGATTCCCGGAGCTCTCCCCCCCATGATCGGATGGAGTGCCGCCCGCGGTGGACTGGATGGACCAGGCTGGGCTATATTTGGGATACTGTTTGCTTGGCAAATTCCTCATTTCCTCGCGATCGCTTGGCTCTACCGCGATGACTACGCAGAGGCCAACTTTCAAACTCTGCCCGCCCTGGACCCGGACGGCTTTCAAACTGGATTTCTGGCGACCATCTGGGCCCTCATCCTGATTCCGGTGAGCTGGCTTCCCTCGTTCTGGGGGAGTTTTACCGGTGGTTGGTACTTAGTGGGGGCAACGGTTCTTGGTCTTGTCTACCTGGCCGGTTCCCTGGCGCTGTGGCGCTCGCGTACCGACCGTAGAGCACGGCGGTTGTTCCACATTTCCCTTCTGTATCTTCCCATCCTCGTGGCCCTGATGATGCTTGACGCACCCATTTCGCCAACTGGCTGATGCCGACGCCCGAACCCGCAGTCTTCACCCACCGATTCCCTCGCGGGTCACTCCACCCCTTTTGATGAACCGAATGATGAACTCTACAAGCGATTCCGACCTTTCTTCCGCCACCCCACCTTCTCTTTCCAGCCGCCGTGACTTCGAGTCCTGGGCCGGGCGAAACGGAAAGACCCTTCCGCTACCTCCTGGCCCGGCCATCAAGATATCGAACTTGCGTCACAGCTATGATGGGCGCGAAGTCCTGGGAGGCATCGATTTAACGATTCACCGGGGCGAGCTGTTTGGGCTTCTGGGTCCCAACGGCGGCGGAAAAACGACCCTCTTTCGCATCTTGTCCACGCTGTTGCTTCCGTCATCGGGCAGCGCCTGCCTTGGAGGAGCCGATGTCACCTCGGACCCCCACCAGGTTCGGCGCCGGATCTGCGTCGTTTTCCAGTCTCCCAGCCTGGACAGGCGGCTGAGCCTGGAAGAGAACCTCCGCCATCAAGGGCATCTCTACGGTTTGAGAGGAAGAAACCTGGCGGAGCGGATTTCAGAGAACCTCCAACGGTTGGGGTTGGCGGGGCGAGAGAAAGAGAAGGCCGGAACCCTTTCGGGTGGTCAACAGCGCCGCGCCGAGATTGCAAAGGCGCTTCTTCACAGACCGGAGATCCTGCTTCTGGACGAACCGACAACGGGCCTGGATCCCGGTGTGCGAATAGAAATCTGGGAATTGCTCTTGGAGCTCCAGCAGAGGGAAAAACTGACGATTTTTTTGAGCACCCACCTGCTAGAAGAGGCGGAGCGGTGCCAAAGGGTGGCCATTCTTCACAAGGGCCGCTTGGTGGCGCTAGGCTCTCCGGATCAGCTTCGAAGCGAAATCGGTGGCGACATCCTGTTGCTGAAGAGCTGCTCTCCCCGGCAGCTACAAAAGGAAATCCTGCAGCGTTACGGCCTGGAAGGGCAGCTCCACGACGGGCAACTCCGGCTGGAACACCCTCGCGGGGCAGAGTTCCTCAACACGCTTTTGTCAGAGCTTTCCGAAGAGCTCGAGGCAGTGACTTTGGGGAAGCCCACCCTGGAGGATCTCTTTTTGCACCACACGGGCCTGACCCTTGCCGAAGGAGATGAGGACTGAATCATGGAGAGAGCAATGCCATCCGCGTCTCGAAGTTTTGGGCCTGTTTTGCCAACGCTGACACTTTGGCATCGAGAGATCGTTCGTTTCTACCGCCAACCCGGCCGCGTTTTCGGTGCTATCGGCCAACCGCTGATCTTCTGGGTCCTTTTCGGCGCGGGGCTCGGGGCGTCGTTTCGGCCGTCAGCGGCGGGGCAAGAACTGAGCTACATGGAGTATTTCTTCCCAGGCACATTGGCCTTGATTCTTCTGTTCACGGCGATTTTCGCGTCGATCTCCATTATCGAGGATCGGAACGAAGGCTTCCTCCAGGCCGTGCTTGTGGCTCCGGTGGGTCGGTCGGTCATTGTGCTGGGCAAGGTCCTGGGCGGTACTTCGTTAGCGGTTCTTCAGAGTTGTCTTTTTCTACTCCTGGGACCGCTCATCGGGATTTCCTTTTCCTTGACCTCCATTCTGGCGACCGTGGGCGTGCTGTGGCTGGTGGGCTTTGGCTTGACGGCTCTGGGTTTTGCCATTGCCTGGGGCACGGAGTCGGTCCAGGGATTCCACGCTTTCATGAGCGTGTTGCTCCTTCCCATGTGGCTCTTGTCGGGTGCGTTTTTCCCCGCTTCCGGCGTGCCTGCCTGGTTGGGTTTCGTCATGGCGGCCAATCCTTTGACCTATGGTGTGGAAGCGCTTCGGCAGGCCCTCTATATCAGCTCCGGCACTGCCTCGGGATTGGGGTTCAACTTGGCGATGACCCTCCTCTTTGACTGCGCTATCTTCGGATTGGCCACCTGGATGGCCACGCGGCGCGTCAAGGGCAAAACGGTCGTGGAAGCTAGGGAGAGAGATTGATGGGAACACAGTCGGCCCGAAAACCCGCGCGACATTGGCTACTTCCTGGGACGTTGGCCCTGCTCAGTTCCATCGCGGTGTTCCTCGCCGCGCCGAAATTCTTCGCGAAGCCAGCAGTATCGCCTTTGCCGATTCTTGGCAGCGTTCCGCCATTCGAGCTCACGGAAAGGAGCGGGCGCCAACTGGGGAAGGATGATTTACTGGGCACCATATGGGTGGCAGACTTCATCTTTACAAGCTGCGATGGGCCATGTCCGCTCATGACACGGCAGTTGGCCAAGCTCCAAAAAGAGATTCCCCACCAAGGGGTACGCCTCGTTTCCTTCAGTGTCGATCCAGAAACCGATACGCCTCAAGTCCTCGACGCTTATGCCGGTCAGTTCGGCGCGGACCCCGATCTCTGGTGGTTCTTCACCGGTGACAAAAAGAAGATCCACACACTGTCCCGAAACGGCTTTCTCCTGGCTGCCAAGGAAGCCAAAGGCGAACTCCCTGTCCTCCACAGCTCCAAGTTCGTACTCGTGGACAAGAATGGCCACATCCGCGCCTATTACAGCGGGATGGGCAATTCGGACCTGGAGCGTATAAAAAAGGGAATCCGAAACCTCCTCCAAGAGGCGCAACCATGAGCTGGATCTCCTTTCTACCGACTCTCAATGCCGCGCTCAATACCTGCTGCACGATTCTGCTTGTCACGGGCTATATCCTGATCCGCAAAGGTCGCCGCCAGGCACATCGCAAAGTCATGTTGGGGGCTTTGGCGGTTTCGATGCTCTTCCTGACGAGCTATGTCATCTACCACGGAGCACGAGGCTCGACGCCATTCCCCGGCCAGGGTACCATCCGTTGGTTCTATTTCACCCTCTTACTGACTCACGTGATCCTGGCCGCCACCATCGTTCCCTTGGTGCTGATCACGGTGAGGCGAGCCCTCAAGGGCAAAACGGAAAGCCACCGGAAACTGGCGCGGTGGACTCTCCCCCTTTGGCTCTACGTTTCCGTGACAGGCGTGGTGATCTACGGAATGCTGTATCACCTGTAAGGCTTCTTTTTGCTTTGGGTTCCGCTCCCGTCGGCACGACCCGCGCCTGTGGCGCGAGTTCCCCCCGTCCGCCGCCGTCCGCCCTTCATCGCCGCCTTACCAGGCCCTCTCCCCCATGTTGAAGTTGCCGGCGGATGCCAGAGCTTCAGGGGGACCGTTTGTCCTGTTGGATTGTGCGGAGTATCCTCTTTTCCCACGATCTCGATAGCTTTGGGAGACCTCCATGGCCGAAAAAAAACGCCGCCGCTTCACGAGCTGCTGTTTGCTGACTCTTCTCTTTCCACTCCTTGCCTTCGGCGCTCTAGTGATTTTTGCCGTGGTCATGGGCAAGACGGCTCTTACCGTCGAGGAAGGTACGATACTGGAGATCGAGTTTGCCGGCGCTCTGCCCGAGGGCCCCTCCGGAGGTTTGCTTCCAACCTTTTTCGTGAAGGGCAAGAGTTCGCTTTTCACCATCCGCCAGGCTCTGAGACAAGGAGCAACCGACCCAAAAATCGCGGGACTCCTTCTTGATATCGAGCATTTCGGTTCCGGAATGGCAGCAGTGGAGGAGATCCTCCATGAGGTGGCCCGTTTTCGGGACTCAGGGAAGCCGGTCCAGGCGTTTCTCCGAGGCGATCTTGTGGGCGAACGGGAATATCTGTTGGCCACGGCGGCGGACGATGTTTGGCTGGCGCCTGAATCAGCCCTGGCCGTGAACGGTTTCAATGCCGAGGTCACCTTTTGGAAAGGGACTTTGGACAAACTGGGAATCGTCCCGCAAGTCTTCATGTTCAAAGACTACAAGAGCGCTGGCGAGCCCTATTCCCGATACGAAATGAGCGAGCCGTTTCGCGAATCGCTTCAGGCTCTTCTGGGCGACTTCATGAACAGTTTGGTAGCCACCATTGCCAAACGGCGTGGCCTGGACGAGACAGTCGTTCGTCTCCAGATCAACCGCGGTTTGATGAGTCCTTCCGAAGCACTTCAGGCCCGATGGATCGATGACTTGGGATACCGAGACCAAATTGAGCAGCGCCTCATGGAGGAGGCGGGCATCCCGGAAATCCGAACACTCTCTCCTACCAGCTACCTCAGCCGCTCAAAATCTCCGGTCCAGAATCGTATAAAGATCGCCCTCATCTTTGCCGAAGGCCCCATTGTTTCTAGTGCAAACGAGATGGAGATCAACCCAATGGCACCCGGTGCCCGCGTGATCCATGGCCCGGCCCTGGCCAAGTGGATTGAAGAAGCGACAATCGATCCGGGGATCCGGGCGATCCTCCTGAGGATCAACAGCCCCGGTGGCGCCGTCGTAGGCTCGGATCTTGTTTATCGTGCTGTGCGAAGGGCCCGGGCCAGAGGAAAAAAAGTGGTGGTCAGCATGTCCGACGTGGCTGGAAGCGGAGGATACTGGATTGCCATGAATGCCGACAAGATCGTCTGCCATCCTAGCACCATCACGGGGTCCATCGGAGTCGTTTTCACCAAGTTCGATATTTCTGGACTCTACAAGCTTATCGGTGCCAACATTTCTACGGTCCTGGTGGGCAAGAACGCCGACATCCTGAGTTTCGCCGCTGAGCTCCAAGGAGAGAAGCGAGACCGGATCGTGAGTTGGATGGAGCAGGTTTACGAAAGCTTCAAGAAAAAGGTCGCTGAGGGCCGGAATCTGTCACTGGAAGAGGTGGAAAAAGTGGCCCAGGGACGCATCTGGAGCGGGCAAGACGCCCTGGAACTCAAATTGGTGGATGCCCTTGGCGGCCTCTCCAAGGCTGTGGAGCTCGTCAAGGAGGAAGCCGCGATCCCCAAGACCCAAGAGGTTGATCTCGTGCTTTTCCCCAAGCAAATGAGCTTCTTTGAGCGCCTTGCCCGGGGAGACCTTTCCCTGGCCCACGCCGCAGCAAGCCTTGAGGGCCGCAGGAGCCTCCCGGATTTGCGGGAGCTTCACAAAGCAGCCCAACCACGGATAGAGATCCTCTCCCCCACATTGGAGCTTCATTGAGGGCACCGGCCACCCCCCAAAAAATGCGGTTCCGCGCGCAGCGAGATGCCGAGCATAAGCGAGGCCCACCTTACAAGAAGGTGGGCGTGGAACTCGTTGCTTTTCATTGTCAAAGGAAGAAATGCGATTTGTCCGAATAGTGCTCTTCAGGAGCTTCGTGAGGTTGAACGCTTCCTCGGATCCGTGCCAAGGCGAAGGTGACGAGGGTGAGGAGTAGCAGGAGTCCCAAACTCCGGGTCAGTGGAGTGGCCGGTGGTGTGATGGTCCCACATCCACCTCCGTCGCCGGTGTCTGGATCGGGTGTGGGCGTGGGCGGTACAGGCAAGGCTGGCTGGAAATCGGTCCGGTGATTGAAGGTGATGTCAGAATCCGCGATCTCGCCGCTGCTAATAAACCAGGCGAACGAGGTCACGGCCAGTGCTCCGCCTGTGAAAACCGCGTTGTCATCGGAATTGTCCGCGTCGGATACGCGAAAAACGTTCACGTTGTCGTCCACCGACGCCACGTCGATCTCCGTGTCGCCCCGGTAATCCCCGGAAAATGAGCTTCCGTTGATCCTGTTCCAGACCCCAAGGCCTCGTTGGAGAAGCTGGACCTGTTCAGCGGAAAAATCAGATGTGCGAATTTTGTAGGCTACAGGGATGGAAGCCCAATGGACACGAGGTTCACAAGCGGCGGAAGAACAGGTGAGCTCCGGTGACCCGCTGGCGCAGAAATAGGCAAACAGGTTTTCGTTGACTGATCCGGTGGGGAGCGGCAGGAAAAGGCCGCCATAGAGGGCTCGCATTCCCAGGCGATCGGCTTGTTCGAGGTCCCGCGGCCTGGTGCTGCCCGGTCCGATGACCCCGTACATCGTCTTTTCCTGGTTGTTCGAACCGATGCACTCGATATAGGCACCGCCGCCCTCTTCCGCGTTGTTGTAAAGATCCCCGAGAGGTCCCGCGAAGTGCCCCTGCTCGTGAACGGCGATGGAAAGGAAATCAAATGGGTTCTGTGACCTTTTCAGGCGGGCTGATGGGGACCCTTCGCGTTGTTCTGGCGGGGCGACCCGCTGGAAGAAGGAAAGGGCTGAGTCTCCAGCCTTGGGATGGGTCGCTTCATGGAGGCGCACTTTTCCTTCAGCGCCCCCTAGGACGAGGAAACGGTCATCTCCGAACGGAGATTTTCGCAGTGCTGCCAGTACGCGTTCTCCAAGAAAAAAACGGGGTTGATGGCTTACCCAGACCGCCAGATCTTCTTCTTCCAGGCGTCCGCCGGGAACCAGAATCTCTATGGGGGTCTGCCAAGGACCCTTGAGAGTCTCCCCCAACTGGAGAGTCACTGCCGTATAGACGGAGCCGGAAGGGAGCCGCCGGAAGACGAGAGATTCGGTGACGGTTCCTACGACGACGAGCTCTGCCTGCTCAATGAGATCCGGGATGGAATGCCGTCTACCCATGGCGACGCTAGATTCCAGCCACAAGAATGAGCAGGAGACAATGGCCGCGTACAAGGCGGAACGCCAGCCGGAACGTCTGAAAGAATGCCATGGTCTGGACATGAGGTCTATCTCCTGTTCCGAATCCGCTTGATCTTGAGTTCGCGCTCCGATTCAATTCGCCGGCGATCCTCCAAGAAATTTTGCTGAAGTTTCTCCTTTTGTACCACCACTTGATGAGGCGGGAGTTGGGCTAGCTTGGCCAATTCGGATTGGTGAAGAATCTCGATTTCGGCGAGCCGGGCTACGGCTTTGTTTTGTGCTTCGGCGATCTCTTGCTTTTGTTCATGGGATAATGGCGTCCGAGCTTCCTTGTTCTGCTCAACCCGCTCCAAGGCCAATTCCAGGGCCGTCTTGAGCTTGCCGCTCATATTTTTGGACTCCTTGTGAGGGAATTTGTTGGAGTGCTGAATGGCATTCCACTCTAACAGGGGTTATAATGACATCGGTTTCGATTGTGATCGAGTCCTGTGCAGTGGAAAAAGACTTCTCAGGTTGGTTCGTGGGAAGAGTGGTCTTGGGCTGTCACGGTCGAGCTGCCGTTACGAAAGCCAAGGAACCAGGCAGCAGTCTGGCTCCGGAACTAAAATCGAGAACTCGGTCCCCGCCCATGGGCTGGTGAAAATGGGTGTCTCGACAGATATAGGAGGGTCAATGGACCCAAGAAGAGGCAGAGCAGGTCAACCTGGTAACAAGCGATTTCGCACCAATAAGCAAATCCGCGTCCCGGAGATTCGGCTCATCAGCCCCGATGGAGAGCAACTCGGAGTCGTACCGACCGACCACGGTCTACGCCTTGCCAACAAGATCGGCCTCGACCTGGTGGAAGTCGCCCCCAATTCCCGCCCACCGGTTTGCCGGCTGCTTGATTTTGGGAAGTTCCTCTACGAGAAGAACAAGAAGGCGCCATCCAAGACCAAGAACGTCACCACCAAAACGATCAAGCTCCGGCCCAAGACGGATTCACACGATCTAGAAACCAAGCTCAAGCACGCGACGAGGTTTCTCAAGGGCGGAGATCGAGTTCGCTTCGTCATGCGTCTCCGTGGACGGGAAAAAGCCTATGCCAGCCGTTGGATCCAGAAGTTGAACGAAATGATCGAAATGATTCCCGAAAAGGTGAACGTCACGAGCAGACCGAAGCCCGACGGCGGTGCGATTGTTTGCGTTTGCGAGCCAGGCTGATCCGCTCCATGAAAGATCGCTTTTTCAAGACGCAGCTCTTAGCGAGTTCGCCACGATACGGTAGGCGGCATTGAGTTCCTGCATCTTTTCCAGCGCTCCACCGCAGTCCGGATGATAGAGCTTTGCCAGTTTCCGATAGGCTCTTTTCACCGATGCTCCGTCGGTCCCGGGGGCCACGCCAAGTACACGATAGGAGAGTTCCACTAGGTGCAGTGCGGTTTGACGGTATTCGGGCCACCGCGTTCCCCGGTGGCCCGCAGTCGTCGAGAAGATGCCGAGCAAGGCCGCTGGCCGCCGAGCCAAGCCCAGAAAGCGACGACAGGTGAAGCAATAGGCTTTTTGCCCGTGGCGAACCTCAACCCATGCGGGGCGCCGCCATTTTAGCCAGCGGATAACCTGTTCGGCGCTTAGGGAACAGCCTTCCCAGAGGAACCGGCTTCCATTGAGTTCCAACGCAATCTTCATGGGACTCCAACTCCAATTTCGAGATCAGGTTATCCCAATCTCCTCACTGCGGCTCGTTGCAAGGCACGTCGATCACCGGTCTCCCAGTGATTTCGGGCCAGCGCCAGGGCATCTCCCAGGAACCCGGCGGAGGCGGTCTCCGGCCCTCCGCCGGGAACGCTGGTTGTGGCCTGCGGATCTTTCTACGCTGCGCTCCGGCACCTTCCTTTGGTCGTGGTCTCGCTCCGCGCATGGACCTCGCCAGGGAACGCGCAAGGACCCGTTGCTGGGAGCACCGGGCGAGAACGGAAACAAGGAAGCGTCCAGTGGGCGGCTCCGCCGTTCTCCACCCATTTTTTTCTTACGCGACGCGTTTTTTTGGGTGGCCGGTGCCGACCGAAGAGTCGGCGCCGCCCACCGAAGCCGTTTTGCTCCATGGCCCGCGCGAGGATGGCGAGACAGACGTATCAGCCGAGCCGCGGCAAGAATTTCGGAATTCGCGGTCTCCCTTCATTATAGCAAAGCTCCCGGGGCGGGTGAGGCGCCTTTTCCCTTCCATCTCACTGTTCTTGCTCCCTTGGAGCGTAAGAAAATCCTGAACACATCTCAGTGGCGGCAACCTGCATGAAGCCAATTTCGCTTAAGCTCCTTTTGCCCTACACGCGGCCCATCGTCGCCGTAGGAATTTTGCTTCTCTTGGGTATCGCCGCCTTTCACATCCATCGCAGTGCCTTTCGCTACGGTGGCCTGAACCTGGATCTCATTGCCTACCGCTATCAATTCGAGACCTTGGCCCGAGGTCGCCTGCAAAACCCGTTACCCCCCTGTGGCAGTGCTTTTGCCGAGTGGGAAGTGGTTCAAGATGGGGAGAAGGCGTACTCCAAATATTTTCCGGGGCACACCATTCTTTTGCTTGGTGCCTACGTCGCGTTCCAAGGAGATTTGTCGTTCCAGGTTTTTCTCTTGGCGATTTTTGGGGCCATGGCGACAGCGGCGGTGGCCCGGCAGTTGGGAGGTGGCCGTGCTGCTTTGTGGGCTTTGTTGCTTCTTTGTATAAGCCCATTTTATTTGGCGACGTCGGGGTTGGCTCTCTCCTACGGAAGCCAGTTCCTTCTTCATGCCACAGCGATCTACGCTCTTTTTCGTTCGCGGCGAAGCCCGGGGCGAAGAAGCGCTTTGATTTGGGCGTTAGCCGCCGGATGTGCGGCAGGTTGGGCTTTGGCTACACGGCCATTGTCATCTTTGGCGCTGATTCTTCCTTCCCTTCTACTTCTGGGTTTCGATCTCCTGAAAGGCGTTCGCTTTTCCCTAGGCAGGTTTCTTCTGGGAGGAGTGCCGGTAATCCTCGCTGTCGGGGGCTGCCTTGCCTACAATAGCTATTTGACCGGCGATCTTTTCACGACTCCCTACGCCGTCTATTGGCCCTTGGATAGACTGGGTTTTGGGCCGTTTCGAGGCCAGGGTGCAGTCGTCGGACAGTGGGAAGGGGTCTGGATCAAAGCCCACACGCTGAAGAATGCGCTGGGGATTTTTTGGGGTAACATCACTCAGTTTGATCGCTGGTTTCTGGGGTTTCGGGGCTCGGGGATCTTTGCGGCCTGTGTTGTGGTTGCCGGCCTTTGGAAGTGGAAACCAGATGTGGAAAAGACCTTTCTTCTGGCGGTGGGGATCTTCCAGCCGTTCCTCTATGGTCTCCACTGGTTTCCCGGTTTCAACCATACGGGGCCGATTTATTACTTTGAGGTTTTGGTGCCGGTGGTGATCCTGTTGGCCTGGTCTCTCAGCCGGACGGTGCGGGGTCCCATCCGGATCACTCTCGCGTCTGGAATCTGTATCCTTGCAGTGATTTCAGGGTTACAGAGTTGTCTCCGGCCCGTGTTGTTGCCCATGCAGGTTCGAACCCGCCTTCAGCAGCGGGATCTGGACCGCGTGCGTGCCACCGTGACGGCCCCCGCCCTAGTTTTTGTTCCCGGCTTTCGTTTGGGAGAGCTTCTGGCCTCTTTGGTGAACGGTCCCGATCCGTTGGAACAACGCATCACTTTTGCTCTCGACCGGCCTAAGACCAATGCTGCCGTAGCGGCTCTCATGCCCGACCGGGAAGTATGGCAGGTCGTCAGGTTACCCGGTCCACCGAGACCCATGGGATGGCGGCTGCATTTTGTCAAGCTTAGGGAGAGGCTTTCGGTTGCGCCTCCAAAGCAGATTCGGCCAAGCGGGGACTTCTCCTCGGAATCCGATGATTGCCGCGCTCCCACAAGGCTGTTCGACGCGGGGGCCACGAAGAAAGAACAAAGTCTTTCCGAAGATCTGAAGCAGCCAAGTCCAGCGCCATGAAGATCGCTCACCTTTCCGACCCACACGTATTTGATTCCGGAAGTTCCCAAAAACGAAAACGGCGGCAGGCCAAAGATCTTCGCCGTCAGGCGCGTGAATCGGTGGTGCGGGGATTACTGGGCGCCGTGAGGCGCACAAGGCGGGATGAATTGTTGCCCCGCCAGAAAGTGGAATCTCGGCAGCTCCGAATTGAGCGTCTCCGAAGCTATCTTCAGCAGCTTGTCTACGGGCGGGTCGGAAGCCGTTTCGAGCCAGAGAATCTCCGGCGGCTTCTTCGGAGCCTGCATGACTCGGCTGCAGAGCATGTGGTGGTCACGGGAGATCTGACTGTGTCCGCCACCCCATCCGAGTACGAGATCTTTCGAGAGGCGTTTAGCCCTCTGTACCAACAGGGCCGCCTTACAGTGATTCCGGGAAATCACGATACCCTGTTTTTGGACGGGTCCGCCTCCTTCTTGGATCAACTAGGAGATTGGGTTCCGGAGAAGGCATTTCCATTTCGCAAGGCGGTGGGGCGACACGTTGCGCTCATTGGACTCAATTCATCAGTCGATGGCAATGATCTTGACGATGAGTTGCAGCTTCTGCTGTCGAACGCAAACGGTCGGGTGGGCTCTTCCCAACTCACGCGCTTGGCTGACGCTCTTGCCTGGTCTCGCGAGGAGAACCGGCTTCCGATAGTCCTCCTGCATCACCATATTCTCCCCATGAGCCTCCTCACGAGCCGGCATCCCCGGGATTTGGCCGGTGAATGGACGGGGCTCATGACCCATCTCGAAGATTCTCTGGCTCTCATCGAATTACTTGGAGCCTATGAGGATCCGGTTGTGGTGCTTCACGGGCACAAGCACTTGAGTTTTTCAGCGCCAATCCGAGTTCCCGACTACTCCAATATCCAGATCATGGCGGTGACTTCGGCTCTCCACGGAGGCCGCCGCATCGACGTAGTCCGCCGCCGGGTCGTCGGCCGCGTTCGACCGGGTTATAATCTTTATGAGATTTCCCAGCGGGGCCTCGAATCGGTAGACGAAGTGGAACTCTAAGTGGTAACAGCTACGGTGGGGATCGGGTTGCTCATTCCATGAATTGTTTGCTTGTCCACACGAACGGGAGAAACGACATTGCCAGAGCTTAGAAACGTAATTCGCTACTTCGTTTTCATGGTCATGGCAACGGCAGGCGTCGGTCATGCGCAAGATCTCGCCATTCACCAAGTTCAGGTCCAGCCCACCCGCGTTCCTCCGGGTGGTACCATCATTGTTCTCGTCAATTACGGGGTTCCGGGGGCTTCTACCGATTCACCTGTCCTGCTCACCGAAACGCGTCGGATCATTTCCGGCGATGGCACGGAGTTGGCGGTGAGCAAGGTCGAGAAGCAAGTGACTTCCGAGCAGGTTCAATCGATTCTTCCGGTTTGGATCCCGCCCACTTCGCCTGGAGGCGCCGCGAAGGTCGAAGTTTTCGTCGTTGCCGAGGGCGGTTCTGAATCCTCTATGGAAAAAGAGCTGACGATTCTCGGAAGTGAGCCAACGGAAGGGCTGGCACCCCAAGAGGAGGTCCCGGCGGTCGATCCAAAACTGGCCCAGCTCGAGCAAGCGGCGGAAATTGCTTTTTCCAATTACCAATACGTTGCTCCGAAAGGGGACAATGTCCTCGAATATGTCGAGCAGATGCTCAAGCTCGATCCAGTCAATGAAACTGCAATGAAGCGGAAAAAGAACTTGGGCGACCATTTTCTGGAATTGGGTGAGAAAGCCGCGAAGGAGGGGCGCTACGAAGATGCCGTCCAAAACTTCAAGCTTTTCCTCAAGGTGTTTCCCGAGGATGACTACGGGCGTTCCGTGCTGAAAAAAGCCGAAGTTCAACGCCTGGAAATGGCGGAGGAAACTGCCGAAGCCGAGCGGTTGGCGGCGCTGGAGAGAGCCAAGCGGTATGCCTGGGAGCAGGCGACGGCAAAAAACAGCATCGATGCCTACCAGCGTTTTGTCGATGCCTATCCCCAGAGTCCCCACTCCAAGGATGCCTTCACCCGTATCATCGAGCTCAGAAAAGAGCGGGAAAACCAGAATCTAGAGCTAGTCAAAAGGGAAAAAGAAGCACTCCTAGCCGCACGGGATGAGGATACGATGGAGGGCTGGACGAGATTTTTGACGGACTTTCCCGACAGTCCTTCAGCCTCCTATGCGCAAGGCCGAATCCAGCAGTTGGAAAAAGAATCGAAGGCTTTTTCTGAGGCCCGGTCCGGCAATACCCTGGAGTCTTATGAAGCTTTCTTGGCCCGGTTCCCCAAAAGTCCTCAGGCGGGAGAAGCTCACGTTCGCCTTGCCGAGCTGCGGCGACAGGCGGAAGAGGCGCGGATCGCCAGCCTCGAAACCGAGAAAAATGCGTTTTTGCGGGCAAGCCAAGAGCGGTCGGTTGCGGTCTGCGAAGCATTCCTCAACGATTACCCAGAGAGCGATTATGCTCCGATGATTCGGTCACTTTTGAGGGAAGCCAGGGAAGCCGAGGAAAAAGCCTCGGCCTCTCAAGCTTACGAGCGAGCGTTCGAAGCGGGAAGCATCGAGGCACTGCGTGCCTTTGTCGGGGCTCATCCCGAAAGTGATCTGGCTACGGAAGCAGAGCTCAAGATCCAGGAGATGGAAAAAGCGGAAGCCGCGAAACGAGATGAAGAGGCTTGGCTCCGGGCCAAAAAGACCGATACCGTCAAGGGATACGAAGGCTATCTCAATGACTTTCCCATCGGAGCTCACACACGTTCGGCCAATCGTCGTATTGACGAGCTCAAGAAGATCCTTTCAAGAAAACGGTACGACGCTCAACTTCAAAAAGACTGGCGCCGCGTTCGAGCCGCTCATACGGTCAGTGATTACAAACGCTTCCTGAAGAAATACCCCAAGGGGCGGTACGCGTCGCAGGCTCGGACTCGCGTCAAGCAACTTGAGAGGCAAGCGGAAATCGAGGCCAAGAACCGCCACTTCGTTGGTGCCATGGAAGGGAGGGACCTCAAAAAGCTCAAAGATTGGGTCCAGAAATACCCCAAGGATCCTCGAGCGCGGCAGGCACGAAAACTCATCCTGAAGCTCGAAGAGGCTGTGGAACGCGAAAGCCATGGACCCATGGTCCGAGTTCCCGCTGGTGAGTTCAAATACTGGGTCAAGAAGGAGATTATCTACCTTCCGGAGTACTGGATTGACAAATACCCGGTGACGAACGCCCAGTACAAGCGCTTCCTTGAAGAAAATCCCAACGTCCCGCCACCAAAATATTGGAATGGTGCTGCGATTCCGCCAGGCAAGGAAAAGCATCCGGTCGTTTGGGTCAGCCATTCCAACGCCCTCGCCTATGCCCGATGGGCCGGCAAGCGTCTCCCGACTCGGAGGGAGTGGGAAAAGGGTTGCCGCGGTACCGATTACCGCATCTATCCATGGGGCAATGAGTGGGACAAGGAGAAGGCCAACACCAAAGTTGCCAACAGCCGAGGCACAACCTCCGTCAATCTCTTCGAGGCGGCGGGAAATATAAGTCCTTATGGAGCGGTGGACTGCGTGGGCAATGTCTGGGAATGGACTAGCGAAATGAGAAACGACAAAAAAGCGTGGGCCAAGGGCGGTTCCTGGAGGAGCACGAAAAAGGACGCTCGCCTTGACAGTCGCCGGGACTTCTCCGTCCAGACCGATGGTGGGGATGATCGGGGATTCCGTTGCATTTGGGAATCCAATAGGCCTTGAGGGAATGTCGGTGACGATGCCATGAACCGACGATCCAAGCTTCTTGGAGTGTTTGCGCTGTCCGCGGTCCTTCTTCTGGGGGGCTGGATCCGGTTTCAAGGAATCTTTGAGCAGCCGATGCTGCTTTGGGACGAGGGTCTCTTCACGACGGCGGCTCGGTTTCTTGCTTGGCGGGTTTCCGAACCCCGGGCTCCGGTGGTCGAGTTCGAGGGGTATCCAGTCTTTAATGAGAAGCCGCTCCACGTGGTTTTGCTGACCGCGTTATCGACGTTGGCGGGGCATCGCCCCGCCACGGGGCGGCTTCTTTCGGCGCTATTCGCCATGGCCACTCTTTTGATGGTGGCGCACCGGCTGTGGCGGCTGCCGGGTGCCAGTCCTCTCCCGGCGGTGCTTGGGTGCTTGTTCCTGGCCGTATCGACCTATCATTCCTACTACAGCCGCTTGGGACTCCACGAGATCGATTCGGTCTTTTGGCTCTTTTGCGGCGCGGCTCTTTTCGACGGTCGCCCGGCGAGGCGGGTGGGCCTTAAGAGCTTCGGGGCGGGACTTCTTGGGGGCCTTTGCCTGGGCTCCAGCTATCGCTGGCTACCTCTCTTACCGATCTTGATGCTGCGGACGACGACGGGACTATGGCCGCGGGTTGGCGCGTTGGCCAAAGCCCATACAGCAAGAGAGATTGCATCCAGAGCCTGCTATTTCCTCTTGGGCTTAGGTCTGGTTTTTGCCGCCACGGAAGCTCTGTACATCTGGACTTTTTCAGGTGGTTTTTCCCAGTTTCAGCCTCCATCCTATTTGGCGGCCCTCAGCAGTAAGTTTAGTCGCGAAACGGTCTTCGACCTCTCCGAAGCCGGTTTTTTTCTTCGGCTTTTGACCGATCTCGACGGAGCGCTTCCGGCTCTTACGGCGCTGGGACTCCTTGGTTTGAGTGCTCATGCCCTGTTCGGTGGGGCTTGCCATGGGAGAGCTAGGGAAGAGGGGAGCGCGATTCCCTGCCCGCTCCTTTTGGAGACCCTCGCGTTCCTACTTTTTCCCTTGGTTCTCTATTCCATTTCCGAAGCCAAGATGGCCAGAGCCATTTCGGTCATGCTCCCCTGGATGGCGATGGCCATTGGGTTGGCGGTTTGTAGCTTGGAGAGGATGCGGCACCGGGGAGGCCGGTGGAGCTTCGGACTGCCTCTTTATTGCGGCGCTCTCATTGCCGCTTCGATTTCCGTTGGCGGCCAGTCGCTCTTGCTTCCAAAGAAGCTGCAAAGCTCCTATCCTGCCGCCATTCGTTATGTCGCGGAGCGGAGCGAAAGCCATCTGACTTCTGAAGCTCCTATCTCAGCCTCGATGTTGGGGCGCCGGGCCGTGGCCAGCTACACCCTTCCGAAAAAATTCTTCCAGCTTCAGAACGCCGTGAGACAGGGTGCCGGTTTCTTGATTCTCGATTGGGAAGCTCAGCAGTGGGGATCGCCCCTCATCAATTCCCTTCGTCAGAATCTCCAGCCAGTTCTCGATCTGGATAACCCCTGCGTCCGCTTCACTCCCCTCCTCCACGAAGCCTACTTGCCTGCTGACGTGCGCCTGTTAAGAAAACAGCCCTGGATCGATCGGGTTCGGGTCTACGATCTGAGGCCGCTTTTGAGGAGCCGTGGTTCTGGGCGAGGAGAGGAGCCGTGAGCAACTGTTCCACGGGAGATAGTTGTTCCACTAGCCAGGAGCTGCTCCCTGGAGCCCATCGCCGAGCGCTCCTGGGGCTCTTTTCGTTTCTCCTCGCGGTCTACCTGTTGACGGCGGGTGGCCATTTCTACAACCGCGATGAGGTGGGGCTCTATTTTATGACTGCTTCGCTTTTGGAGCGAGGTGATTTCGCTGTGCCACCTCCGTCCCCCGGCAACGTGAATACCCAAGGCGGTGCCCGGGCACTGGATGGCAGCTACCAGATGCCTTTTGGGATTGGGCAGCCCTTGGCGGCGGCGCCGCTATTGGGCTTGGTTCGGCTCCTTTTGCCCGTGGGGAGTGCCCCTTACCTGGAAGTGATGCTCTTTTCAGTTTTCAATCAGTTTCTTGGGGCACTCTCCGCTCTATTGCTGGCGCTTCTTTGTTTGGAGCTCGGTGCGGGGTTGAAACATTCGCTTTTTATCGCCTTGGCCTACGGCCTGGGAACCCTGAACTGGGTCTATTCTCAGACCTTTTTTACCGAACCCTTGACCACGGTGCTAGGCCTGGGTTGTCTCCTGGCCTTGCTTCAGTCGGAGAGGGAGATTCGGGGCCGATTGATGGTGGCTGCGATCTTTGCGGGGTTTTCTGTTTGGGTGAGGTTTTTCACGGTTCTCGTGCTTCCGGTCTATACAGTGGCAGTTTTAGTTGCTCGAACCCGACGATCCCCTCAGACAGCCAAAGTATCGTCTGGTTCATCATCTTCAGCGGTGGAGGATGAATGTTCGGTGGCGGCGGGTCTGAAACCCGCTGGTCGGGTCACCGATTCAACGTGGCCGGGGAGTCGCTTAGCCTGGCGTTCCGCGGCCTGGTTCGCCGGGGTTTCGGGACTTTTCGTCATGGCTGTCCTCTGGCGAAATCACTCTTTGTTCGGCGGCTTTTTGGAAACGGGCTATCGGTTTCTTCCCGACGGCCGAGTCCGGGGTTTCACGCACCCATTCTTAGGCGGTTTGGCGATCTTGTTGTTTTCACCCGGAAAAAGCCTCTTTCTTTATGCCCCGCCTGTCGTTGGGGGCCTGTGGGCGCTATTTCGGTGGGAGAGGGCTCGGAAGCTTGCGGTCATCGTGATTGTGGGGACGCTTCTTGTCTACCTGGGGGGATATGCGAAGTGGTGCCGTCCAGAAGGAGGCTTCACTTGGGGGCCAAGGTTCCTGTTGCCGGTGGTTCCGTTGCTGCTCGTTTCCCTGGTGGGAGTCCAAGGGTCTCCTGGCAGGCGCCGGTTCTTGTTTTTTCTGGTACTCCTGGGGATTGGCGTGAACAGCCTGGCCCTAACGGTGGACTTTGCCCAAAGGATTCGCGTTCGGTATCAGGAATACTATCGCTCGGACGGCAGATACGAGTTCTGGTTCTCACCACTGGGCGATCACCTTTCCGAAATGGTGCGTACCGCGGGGAAAGTTTTACCCTCCCAAGAGAGGGAGGGTCGCAACCGCCATTTTCTAGTGCCGGACTGGGGTGACGAACCGGATCTCTGGTTCGTTCACCTGATTCGGGAGGGATTGCCTCCTTCTATCGTAGGCGGAATCCTTGTTGTTTTTCTTCTACTGGGGGGCGCGGGTTTGGCGGCCATGAGGAGTCGTTTGATTCGGAGGCGGGAGTGACTGGGGGGCAGTGATCTCCCTGGAAAGGAGCAACTTTGAGTTCCCATTGGCAGGGCTGGAGCCACTGGTTGCTGGAGGCTGTCTCTACGGTCCGCGTAAAGATCATTGCCTGGGTTGCGGTGACGCTGCTTTTAGTGATCACCGGGATGACCTTTGTCCTGCTCGATCTGACGCGGAACGATCTGGTGGAGCAGTTGGCGCTTCGTGGCGAGTGGGCGCTGGACACTCTTGTCCGGCAGCTCGATCAAGGGTTTCCCGCCAACGGCGAGGGGTCCGGAGGCATGGGAGATCTGGAAGAATTCGTCCGGAGAACTCCCAACATGAGTCAGATCGAGGGCGGGCTTCTTGTGGACGCCAAATTGAGGCCCCTTGGCTGCTGGGGAGTGGCTCGAATGGAGGAAGCCACTGGGGACAGAGTGGCCTTGGCCCGCGTGGTAAGGACCCGTCAAGCGGCGCACCGGATGGAGGGGGGACAACTGCTGGTGTACCGGCCGTACATCAGGGAAGGCCAGGTTTTGGGAGCGTTACGCCTCAGTCTTTCACTCAAGCTGGTTTGGAAGATCATCGGGCATTACCAGCGCAATGTGTTTCAGGTGATCCTCATCGAGTCGGCGCTCATTCTTTTTCTCATCAGCCTGCTTCTGGGAGCCTTGGTCTTGCGGCCTGTGGAGCAGCTTGTTCACGTTGCGGAGCGGATTGCGGACGGAGACCTGGCCTATCGGGTCGAAGTTGTCCACCGAGGTGAGATCGGTCGTTTGGCGCGGGCATTCAACCAAATGCTGGAGCGGCTGGAGGAGGCTCGAGAGAACCGGGATCGCCATATTCTGGACTTGGAAAAAGCGTATCGAGCCCTCAAGCGGACTCAAGCACAACTGGTCGCCAGTGAGAAGATGGCCTCCGTAGGCCGTTTGGCTGCTGGTATCGCCCACGAGATCGGCAATCCTCTTTCGGCGATCCAGGGTTACAGTGAAATCCTGCTCTTGGAAGAAACGGATCCCGAAAGGCGAATCTATCTGGAGCGGACGCAACTGGAGGCGGAGCGGATCACAAAGATCATTCGCCATCTGTTGGAATACTCGAAGCCCGGCAAAACTTTTGCGCAGGACCTTCCAACACCCGTAGATCTACGGCAGGTCGTGGAACGGGCTTTGGAGTTAGTAAAGACACAGCGCAGCTTTTCCAAGTTCACCCTAAAGACCGAGCTAGCGCAATCCGGCCCCGTGGTTTTGGGCGATGAGCACCAATTGACGCAGCTTTTGATAAATCTTTTGCTCAACGCACAACAAGCCATGGGCGACCGGGGGGAGATCACCGTGTTGACCGGAGAGAAAGAGAGTGCCGCGAACTATGCCGCGGAGGGACTCTGGCCCGACGAACCGCCTGCGGTGCGGGAAACCGCTGGATTCTTGGCTGTGAGAGACAAGGGGCCGGGCATCGATCCACAAGATATGGACAAGTTGTTCGAGCCATTCTTCACCACGAAAGCGCCAGGCCATGGCACTGGATTGGGCCTGTTTGTTGTCCACACCATTGTCGAGGGGTTGGGCGGACAGGTCCAAATCGCCAGTAGGCGGGGCGAAGGAACCTGTTTTGTGGTATGGCTTTCGGAGACAAGTGGTGGCGGCAACGCGGCGTGACAGGACCCAGTTGGAACGAAGCCGGAGCCAGGCGACGTGACGGCCCCGAAGCTGAAACCCGGCTGGAGCCGGGAGATGGTTACCGTGAAAGTACACGCAAAGCAGACATCCGTCTTGCCGTGAAAGTACACGCCAGCAAGGAGGCCGGAAGGCCGGTGGTGCTCTTCTGTCAGGGAATATCTATCGAAAAATCCTTTATTTTCTTTGTGTTACGTCCCGCTCCCATCGGGCGCCATCCGGCGCGCCGCTGCTCGCCTTTGTCGCCGCCTTCGTCATCCACGTGCCCTAGGACTGGAGCACCACCGGAAGGCCTCCATGCGAACAGATTGGGGGGCTAAAACATCGGAGGCCGCAGCGTCCTGCCTTTCATGCTTCTGGGGTGGTCCGATGGGTCTCCATGAGTGCTCAGTGGAGGTCGAGGTCCGCGGGTCTTTGCCGGGAAGGTCTTGGGGCAGGCCGGGAACCGGCGGGTAAGGCTTTGGCCTCGTGGTGATAAGAGGCGAGCAGCGCGCACGGCTGTAAGCGATGTGAGCGGAACACAACCCAAAGAAGAGGGCCTTTTCGGTGGAAATCCGTGCAGAGACGGAGTCATAGGCGGCTCGACGAGCCTTTCTACTGGCGGCGTTTGCCCTGAATTGTGGTAGAAACCTTGGAGGAGGCTCGCCATGCCCAAGAAGAGGCCGGCTCGTATACTGGTGGTCGATGACGAGGAATCGATCCGGCAGGTTTTGTCCGTACTTTTGGGCAAACGGGGCTATTTGGTTCAGGTGGCTGACTCGGGGAAAGCGGCGTTGGTCGTTCTTGAACGGGAAGAGTTCGACCTCATGATCTCGGATATCCGGATGCCGGACCTGGACGGGCTGGCCCTCCTGAGCGCGGCCAAGAAGATGGCTCCCGGCCTGAACGTGATCATGATGACCGCTTTTGGGACGGAAGAGACCGCCGTGGAGGCGATGAAAAAGGGCGCGGACGATTATTTTTCCAAGCCGATCAAGGCTGAAGCCCTTGCAGTTCGCGTGGCGAAAGTCCTGGAATCGAGGCAGTTGGAGCGCAGTTACCGAAACCTCCAGAGGGAAGTCGCCGAACGCTACCGCTACCGGGAGATTATCGGCCAGTCGGAGGCGATGCGGCAGGTTTTCGAAAAAATCGACAAGATCGCCGCTTACAAAAGTCCCGTCCTCATCTCTGGAGCGAGCGGCACCGGCAAAGAGGTGGCGGCGAAGGCGATCCACTACAGCTCGGGGCGCACGGGGCCGTTCGTGCCGGTCAACTGCGGCGCTGTCCCGCCTCAGCTCGTGGAATCAGAGCTCTTTGGCCACGAGGAGGGTGCCTTTACCGGGGCGGTTCGTTCCAAGAAGGGACTCTTCGAGGAAGCAGAAGCCGGAACTCTGTTTCTGGACGAGATTGGGGAAATCCCAGAGGAATTTCAGGTCAAGCTGCTTCGAGCCTTGCAAGAGGAGAAGATTCGGCGGGTTGGAGGAACGGAGCTGATTCCAGTGGACGTTCGGATCATCGCGGCCACAGAGCAAAACCTTGATGAGCTCATTGCTCGCGGTCGGTTCAGACGCTCCCTTTACTATCGCCTCAATGTCGTCTCCCTCTCCATGCCGCCATTGAGAGAGAGACGCAGTGACATCCCCCTTTTGTGCGAGCATTTCCTTGAGAAGTTTGCTCACCGAAGCGGCAGTGATCTCAGGCGGTTGTCGGCGTTGGCGTTGGAGGTTCTCGAAGGGCAGGAATGGCCTGGCAACGTCCGAGAGCTGGAAAATACCATGGAACGCGCCGCGATTCTCTCCACTGGCGGAGTGATCCAGCCTCAGGATCTGCCCTTCTCCAACGAAGTTTCCGACGCGGGGTCGGGGCTCCGAGTCTATTTGCCTCCCGGCCTTTTGCCGCTCAAACCCACCCTCAAAGAGACGGCTCGCCAGGTGGAGCGCGAGCTGATTCAACGCGCCCTTGGGGAGACAAACGGAAATCGAACACAGGCCGCTCGCTTGCTTGGCATCAGCCACCGGGCATTGTTATACAAATTGCGTGGAGAAGGCTCGGACATGTAGTCTTGGAGAGAGCGGGGAGGAGTCCTATAATAAAGGTTCCCCTGCGATCCCTCACAGACCTTGAGCGATGATGACAGACTTTGGTGATTATGAGCTGATTGAACGAATCGCTTCGGGCGGAATGGCCGAGCTATTCCTTGCGCGGCAGACTGGGCTGGGCGGTTTTAGCAAGACAGTTGTTATAAAAAGAATCCACAAGCATCTGTCGGCGGATTATGAATTTACCACGATGTTCATCAATGAGGCCCGCGTTTCCGCGCAGCTTTCGCATCAAAACATCGTGCAGATTCATCATTTCGGGGAGCATGAAGGCAATTACTTCATCGCGATGGAGTACGTCTACGGGCAGGATCTCAAGGGGATCTACAAGTTGTGCCGGAAGAAGGGCATGCTGCTCCAGCTTCCGATTTGCATCTACATCATCCAGCAAGTTTGCATGGGGCTGGACTATGCTCATCGGAAGTGTGATTCCAGGGGAGTTCCTTTGGACATCGTGCACCGGGACGTGTCCCCTCAAAACATTTTGATTTCCTATGAAGGCGAGGTCAAGGTGGCGGACTTTGGCATCGCCAAAGCCGCGAGTTCGACGCGGATGACGCAGGCGGGGACTCTCAAGGGCAAGATTGCCTACATGTCGCCGGAGCAGGCATGGGGTAAGCAAGTCGATAAGAGATCCGACATCTTTTCCATTGCCATTGTTTTTTGGGAGATTCTGACAAACCAGCGTCTTTTTTATGGTAGCAGCGACTTTGACACCCTGGAGCGAGTTCGGAACTGCGAGCTTCCAGATATCAAGAAAGTTGTGCCGGATCTTCCCAAAGAGATCGTTCGCATTCTGCACAAGGGTCTGACAAAGGACCCGGCCATGCGGTACTACAGCGCGTCGGAGATGCACCACGATCTGGATGTTTTTTCCGCGGCTCATGGGTTTTACAACCAGAGTCCGGATCTGGCTTCGTTTTTGAGATCTCATTTTTTGGAGTCTAAACCGGAGTCCCATCGCCCGGGGAGCCGCAGCAGCTCCAGAGTCTTCGTCTCCACGGGGCTTCCCGGGACGGGGCCTGTTCCCACGGACAGATTCGAAGAAAAGACACTTGAGTCTCGCCCTTCGGCTCTTCCTCCCGTTGCTCAAAAGGTGGTGGCGAAAGCCAAAGGCGCGACCCAGAATTCAGAGAGTGACAGTCTGTACGCCCAGACGTTGCACGATGATGCGACCTACCAAGCTCCTCCTTTGTCGCAGGATCTGTTTAAGGAGGAGGAGACGGCCCGTGGACCGGATGGTGGTGGCACGGCAGCGGTGGCCTCCCCCTCTCCCGATTCTACCGACAAAGTTGTGGGCGGGAATCCGGCATTGGGAGCCTTGGTTTCCCCTAAGGGGGCAGCGGAAGGTGCTCCGTGGAACCCAGAGGAGTGGGCGGAGGACCAGTGGGCGGAGGAGCAGTGGGAATCGAGTGCTCTTGGCGCTGAGACTCACGAAGAGACGAGCCCCAATTTGGATGACGAGGAGAGTGAAGCCTGGGATGAGGATGAGCTGGGTTGGGAGGAAGAGCTACCCCGCTCTTCCATGGCGCTTGTTGCCTTGATCGTCGTTCTTCTCGTGGCTCTTGGCGCTGTTGGTGGAGTCGGGTACTACGTGCTTCGGGAAAAGGGGATGCTGCCACCGGATTGGTTGCCTCCAGGCCGACTCAGCATCCAGTCGGTTCCTGAAGCGAAGGTGTTTCTCAATGGCCGTGACCTAGGCGTCACGGATCATGCGGGAAGACTGGAGGCCAAGGATCTGCGGGTTGGTGTTTACGAGCTTTCCGTGGGTCGTGACGGCTACGAAGAGTGGAGCAGCCGCGTGCGGGTCCGCCCCAACCGGGTCATTCCCGTCGCTGCCTATCCTTCGCCGATCTTCGGGAGCCTGGTCGTTCGGGTCGATCAGCCTCACGCCAGAATCTACATCGACTCGGTCTACTATAGCCGCGTGTCGGAGATCCCTTCTCCGTCGGGTTTTGGTTATACCCTGTCCTTTGACACGATCCCCATCGGTGAGCATTTGGTGACAGTGGCCAAGAAGGGTTTCCTGGACCAGGAGTTGAGGGTGGCGGTTTCCCTTGATTCTCCAGCTCGTGCGGATTTTCGTCTTTTATCGGCCTCCGCTCCTGAAATAGCGTTGATCATCAAGACGGATCAGAATGGCTCCTTTGCCATTCTCGACGGAGTGGGCAAGGGGATCATCTCGCCCGACAAGCCCCTTTCCATTTCTTTTACCCAGGGGATCCACGATTTGACCGTGGTGAAGGCGAGATATGATCCCGCGACATTTCGCCGGGCCCGGTGGAGCAGCGAGACCCTTGAGATCGAGTTTAAGCCGGCTACCCTGTCGGGAGCGGTCTTTGTCGATACCGACCTCCAAGGCTACCATTTGTTGGTGGACGGCAAGGAAATCCTGCGGAGCATCAAGGGAGGAGCGACGCTTCCTGGCATCCCGTTGGGGCAGCACCGAATCGAGATGGTCCATCCCAGGTACGGCCGCGAAAGCCAGGAAGTCCTGCTCGTTCGTTCGAAGATACGGTCACTCCGCTTTTCCCTTGGCCAGATCGAAATCGAAACGAGTCCCCCAAAGGCCACGATCCTCATCGATGGTGAGCTCAAGGGAGTGAGTCCTTTGATGTTCACCATCCCAAACGCCACGGACTTCGAGCTGATGGTCACTCTCCCGGGTTATCGGCCTTACAGGGAAAGGCTGGAGACCGAGGGTTTGGAGAGAAAGATCAATCTTGAGCTTCATGCAAAATAGGGGGCGCATCACCTGCATTCCAAAGCGATTTCCCGCAAGTGTCGCACCACTTGGTAGCATCCTCCGAATAAGGGTCTTCAAGAGATGGAATCGTCACTATTCCCGCGTCTCGCATTCCTTCCCTTCCTGTTGTTGAACCAGGTCTTCGCCGCCGGTGAAGCCCACCTGAAGGTGTGGCCTCCCACCCCGGCTCCCGGTTCGGTTTGCCTGCTGGAATTCCGAGCTCCGGACGCAGGCGAGGCCCTGGCCGAGGTCAGAAGCAAGGCTGGTCCCTTCAGTCAAAAGACTCATGGTGACGGCGAGACCCGGCAAGTTTCCTTGGTGCGAACGAAGAGAGGCCGATTCGTGGGCCTTCTGGGGATTGACCTGGAAGATCCGGCGGGAGAGTGGCGCGTCACCGTCCACTGGCTTACGGGCCCCAGTCTTGAAAGCCACAGGAAGGATTATACTTTCCGGGTCGTTCCCAAGAGTTATCCGGTCCAGAAGCTGACTCTTCCTCCCTCGAAGGTCGATCTTAGCCCGGCAAACCTCAAACGCGTGGGACAGGAGAGTGCTGCCATCAAGAAAGTTCTGGCCCTGGAGACACCAGGTGAGCGGATCGGCCCGTTTCAGCATCCTCTCGATTCTGGCGTGGCCGGCACGCGATTTGGTTCCAGGCGGATCATCAATGGCAAACCGCGATCCCAGCACTCGGGAGCCGATTACCGTGCGAAGCGCGGAACGCCGGTCCACGCGTGTGCGGCAGGCACGGTTGTTTTCGCGGAGGAGCATTTTTTTGCCGGTCGCTCCGTTTTCGTCGATCACGGAGAGGGTCTTGTCAGCATGGTTTGCCACTTGTCGGCCATCACCGTCAAAGTGGGACAGAAGGTGGCCCGTGGCGATCTTCTTGGCAAGGTCGGCGCGACAGGGCGAGTCACGGGACCGCACCTCCATTTCGGCGTCAGGGTCGGCGGAGCTCGCGTCGATCCGGCCAGCCTTCTGGCCTTGAACCCCAATTTGTAATCCCAGACGGAAAGAAGATGACCGATACCCGCTCAACTAGGGACTTCCATGGGCTCTTCGGAACCGACGGTATCCGAGGGAAGGCCGGATTTTTTCCAATGACCACCCCTGTCGCTACGCTAGCCGGCCGTGCGATGATCGACGTCGTTGGCGGGAAGGAGCCCACCATCATCGTGGGGCGGGACACGCGCTTTTCGGGCCCCGCCCTCCAGGCTGCTCTCATTGCCGGGCTTTGTTCGGCCGGAGCCAGAGTGTTGGATGTCGGTGTGTTTCCCACAGGGGGCGTTTCTCTTCTCTGCCACGAGCTCGAGGCGGATGGCGGGGTCGTGATCTCGGCTTCTCACAATCCGGCCGTGGACAATGGGATCAAGCTCTTCGGCCGCGGGGGCCGGAAACTTCAGGAATCGGTGGAGCAAAAGATCGAAGGCCGGATGGCGGAGCTTGCGGCGTCGCCCCATGAGGTGGAGATGATGCAGGGAATCCACCAGATTTATCCGGTGGGCCACGAGATCTACGAGCGGCGGCTGTTGAAGGCTTCCGGCCTTATTTCCGGGAGTCTTTCAGGAATCCGGCTGGCCGTGGATTGCGCCAATGGTTCGGCCCACCAGTTGACGCCGGTCATCTTGAGACGGTTGGGGGCCACCCTGGAACTCTTGGGCACGACCCCCAATGGGAGAAATATCAATCTTTCTTGTGGGTCGCAGCACCTGGAGCCTCTTGCCCAACGAGTGCTCCAAGCTGGATGCGACGCCGGGATCGCTCTGGACGGCGATGCCGATCGGGTTATTTTCATCGACGACCAGGGTACCGTCTGCGATGGGGATCATCTCTTGGCGATGTTGGCGGTGGATTGGACCGACCGGGGGCACCTTCGGGGAGATGCCGTCGTGGCCACGGTCATGTCGAATTTTTCCCTGGAGCGGTTTCTGGGAGCGATGAAGGTCAAGCTTGTCCGCACGGCTGTGGGAGACAAGAACATTCAGCGGGAGCTGGAGGCTCGAGGCTCCAATCTTGGGGGCGAACAGTCAGGGCATCTCATCTTTCCCGATCACTGTCCAACTGGAGACGGCCTGCTGACGGCCCTCATGGTTTTGAGAGCGATGTGTGAAGCCCGGGCGCCTCTTTCCCAACTGGCAGGGAGACTGAAGCCGGCTCCCCAGATCCTCCTCAATGTGGCCGTTCGGGAAAAGATTCCCTTCGCTGAGCTGGCGAACCTCCGGAAAGGGATGGCTGCTTTCGAAGAAGAGCTTCGCGGCGAGGGCCGCATTCTGGTGCGCTATTCCGGCACGGAAAACCTCTTGCGGATCATGGTGGAGGGGAGCCGGCAAGACGTGGTAAAGCGGATCGCTACTGATCTTGCCGAAATCGCCAAACAAGAGATCGGCGAATGAGCTGTTCGACCCAAGGGTCGTCGCCCCGTGTCGATGGGCTGTTTTTTGACGTTGACGACACCCTTTTCTCCACCTCCAAATTTGCCGAGCTGGCGCGTCTGAACTCGATCCAGGCGATGATCCAGCACGGGCTGGCAGTCTCCCAAACCGTTGCCTACCGCGAGCTCCAAGAGGTCATCGGGGAATTTGGCTCCAACTACGGGCGCCACTACGACAAGCTCCTGGTGCGCCTACCCTCGGAGGCCAGCCGCGACATCAACCCGGCCATCCTTGTGGCCGCCGCCATCAGCGCTTATCACAAGACCAAGTACGAAAGCCTTCACCCATTCAAGGAAGTTCCAGAAGTCCTTTCCCGACTGGCAGGCAGGACCTCACTCCTTCTTGGCATCATTACCGCCGGCCTGGAGATCAAACAGGCCGACAAGCTGGTCCGCCTTGGCGTACTCCCCTACATTGCGTCCAATGCGATTTTTATCACCGACCAAATCGGGATCAGCAAGCCCAATCCCAAGCTTTTCAGAAAAGTCTGTTCGATTGTCGATCTGGCGCCGGACCGCTGCATCTATGTGGGCGACAATCCTTCCCACGATATCGATCCGGCCCATGAAATTGGGATGTACACCATTCTCTGCCGCCGAGGTGGTCGCCATTGCCGCGAAGAAGGAAGGATCCAGCCCCATCACGTCATCCACGACATGTGGGAGCTCCTGGCGATGCTGCGCGATTGCTACGGCATCGATGTCTGAGGATCTTTGTCCTCTTCGTGTTACGTTCCGCTCCCGGCGGCGGCAATCCGTCCGCCGCCACTCGCCATTGTCGCCGCTCTTGACATCCACTTCCAGAAAGTCAGAGCATCGCCGGCTTACTGAAGCAGGCGGGCGTCCCGCAATACCCCAAGAGTAGCGGAAACATCCATCTCTGGAGCAAATCCTGTTCCCTGGCGAAACATGTTGTCATCGACGAGGTTCGAGAACTTCAGAAAGTCCACTGAGCCCTGGGGCATTTGGGGGAAGCCAAACCGCCCCAGGAGCCAGCGGAACAGCGTTTCCGGTACTGGCAGCCGACTGGCTCCGGCCTGTTCGATCATTGCCGACAAAGGAACCGGCGGAGGTCCGGCGACATTGAAGACGCCTCGGATTTTGCTTTCCAATGCCGCCAGGTAGGCTCTGGCGGCGTCCTCCTCGTGGAGGATCTGCATCATGGGATCGAACCCCAAGACTGTCGGCACCATATCCCGTCGCAGATAGCGGCTCAGAGTATCGGAAACGGTAATCCCCACCACATTGCCCACCCGCAGCACCGCCGTGACCAGACTGGGATGGCGCCAGAGCATTCCCGTGGCGTAGAGGTCAGCCGCCACCACATCCTGCATTTCGGGGAAGGTCCGACCGGCGGAGGGCGGAGTTTCTTCGGTGATAAAGGTCGGGTGCTCCGGAAGTGCCCCGTAGACGCTGGAACGGCTGACGAAGACCAGTTGGGAGACACCATGTTTGAGGCAGTGCTCGAAGACATGCCGGGCACCGTCAAGATTGATCCGGTGGCGCAGCTCGGGATCGATATCCGGTCGCCGAGTTGTGCCCAGATGGAGGACTGCTCTGGGCCGGGCTTGGCGAAAGACTTCTTCGCCATTTCGTTTGAGAAGGCTCGCCCGGTAGAAATCCACTGCCGGCGGTCGCCCGTACCAGGGGCGCACATCCATGGCGACGACGGGAATCCCCCTGGACAAGAGGAGGCGGACGGCTACCTGGCCGTGGCCTCCGGCTGCGCCCGTGACCAGGACCGGTTGTCTTTCCCTCGATACCGCCGGCCGTTTGCGCCGACCGTCTTGAGAACTTTTTCGGCCCGTGGCCATGGAAGGATTCTCCTGCTAAGAGCCTGTAAAAAATCTTGCTTCCCGTTTTTTCCCGTCGCGGCACCCGGACTACCGGAGACGGTGGGCTCAGGACCCGGCTGATATTTTTTTACAGGCTCTAACCCCAAAAAACACTTTTTCGGCAGGCAAGGCCATTCTGGATCATCGAATCGATAGCGGCCCTCACCTGATAGACCATCTCTTCGACCTCCTCATCCGGCTCGTCGCCCGTTCCTTCGAAGTAGAGTGGCTCTCCAAAGCGAAGCTGACATTTCGCCGGCAAAGGAAGGGGAGTCAGGAGGATCGGAAAACTTGGGAACCCCAACAGTTTGGCCAAAGGAGAGATATTGCCCAGATTGATCATGATCTCCTCGCCCCCAACAAAGGCGAAGGGAACGATGGGGGTTTTGGTTTCCAGGGCCAGGCGCATGAAACCGGTGCCAAACTGCTGGAGCTGGTAGCGCTGGAACCAAGGCTTTGCCACCCCCCGGGCACCCTCGGGAAACACCATCACCAGGTGTTCATCTTCCAGGAGGCGCTTGCAGTTTTCCGGCAAACCCGTGATCTGTCCAAGGCGCACGGTGAGGGTTCCCAGCCACGGCTGGTGGATCAAAAATTTTTCGGCCATGGAGCGAACCGCCCGGGGTGGATCGGCCTCGCGAACCATGGCCACAAGGACCATGAGGCCATCCCATGCAATTTGCCCCGAGTGATTGCCGATCAGCAAGGCGCGGCCCGGAGGCACCTTCTGGACACCGGTGGTCTCAACCCTGAAATAGTTGCGGTAGAGCCAGTCCCCCAGGGAAAGAAAACGGCGGAACACGACCGGACTCATTCCCCAGCGATCAACTCCCACGGGCGTGGCCGACACCTGGAGGTGCTTGGTCTTCTCCTGCCAGACATCATCGCTCAGGAGCCATGCGGCTTTTTCCGTCAAATTGTCGAACAAGCGGATCATGGGAGGCAGTGTAACGCTTCAGGGCGCAAGCAGCAAGCCAATCAACCGGCCCACGACCAAGCCAAAGCCTTTTTCATCGTCAAAGCCAACAAAGCCGGCGTCTCGAACTCCAGCCAATCCTGCCGAGTCGGGTGAAAAAAGCCCAGAAGATGGGATTCCAACGCAATCCGCCGTCCCTTCAGGCCAACGGAACTCCCGTATTTCCAGTCTCCCATGATAGGGTGCCCGGCCGCCGAAAGCTGGACCCGGATCTGATGACTTCGCCCCGTCTTCGGCCAGATCTCCAGCAAACTATAATGGCCTCGGCTCTCCAGCCGCCGGTATTCCAGCTCTGCTTGCCGCGCCCCCTGAACTCCAGGGGCGACCACTGAAACCACTCGTGTTTTCCGGTTTTTCTTCAACCAGTCTTCCAGGCGCCCTTGCCGTGGCGGAAGGCCCTCCACCACTGCTCGGTAGACTTTCTTGACCAGACGCTCCCGGAATTGCCGGCTCAGCCGGCTCGCGGCCTTCGATGTTCGTGCCAGGGCCAAAACGCCGGATACAGGGCGATCCAGGCGATGCACCACACCCACGTGGACATTGCCCGGTTTGTCATAGCGCCTCTTGAGATAGCTTCGTGCCAGGTCAAGGATGGTGGCGTCTCCGCTTCGATCCCCTTGACTAAGGTGCCCCGCGGGTTTGTAGACCACCAACAGATGGTTGTCCTCGTAAAGAACCTCAAGGCTTGGAAGCATCACCACCTTCTTAAAAACCGATTCCACCATAGAGCGCGAACAACTGGTAGCTCCCGGAGTTTTCGATGTCCGTCACTTTGTACTGCGCCTCCACAAACAGGCGGGTACGCTTCGTTCCAAGGGACAAGCCGCCCAAAACCTGCGTTCCGATCCCGCCGATCTGCTCGGTATTCCCACCGAAGGAGCTGATAATGGGGCTGTATCCCACGCCCACGCCGCCGTACAGCCCGATACCTCCCAGAGGAAGATGCAGCTTCGCGTTGACGTAAGGGTAGATGAAGTAAACATTGAGCTTCTCGTCGGTGCCTTGCACCGGGACACTCTCGTAGGTGAAATCGACTTCGAAGCCCAGGGAAAGGAAGTCTAGGAGGCGCTTATCCTGTGAAATCCCCACGATCCATTGGCTGTCCGATGTGTCAATGTCCGTGTCGTTGGCCTTGAACAAGACGCCTCCCTTGAGGTCGAGCGCCTCGGCCCGAGATGCCACCAAAGAGAGTGCGCAAAGCATTCCTAAAATGATTTGGCGAAGAGTGAGAAGCCTCATGATAATCTCCTGCGGTCCACGTCCAATCTGCTCGGAACCGGAATCGGAAGCCGTGCGTCCGAAACGATTCTCAATCCATCATGGTCCAAGACGATGACCAGCCAGAGAATCTATCCAAAACTTCGAAGAGTCAGTCCGATTGCTCGGCTTCCACAAAAACCAAAGAGACGGAGTTGATACAGTACCGTAGCCCTGTTGGTGGCGGACCATCGGGAAAGAGATGGCCTAGATGAGCGTCGCACCGGCCACAGAGGATCTCAGTGCGAACCATTCCACGGCTCCTGTCGGGAAGCTCGATGAGACGGGCTCCTTCCAGAGGCTCAAAAAAACTTGGCCAACCACAACCAGCTTCGAACTTGGCGTCAGAGCGGAACAGCTCAAGCCCACAGCAGATACAGGCGTAAGTTCCAATGACTTGGTGGCGCGTGTATTCCCCACTCCAGGGCTGTTCGGTTCCCTTTTGGCGGGTCACGCGGTACTGTTCAGGGGTGAGGTTTTCTTTCCACTCCTCTTCTGTTTTCCGAATCTTGTCCACGGCTCAGGGCTTCCTTCCTGCATGGGATCTCATCACATCTCCAGCGGGCTCTTCCCCGATGGGGGAATCCGTTCAAGGCGGGCCTGGTTGATCGCTCCCCCGGGTCTGCCGCGCCGGGTCGTGCCTCACGTGTTGGCGTCGATCTTGCCTGCGGGTGTTGCGCCTCGGTGATGGCCAGCAGCCACCCCCAGCGGTTTCGACAAAGCGGGACAGTGGGTCGCCGGAAAAAAAACTTTTGCGTGGATACCCGATTAGTCCCCCGGGAGCGTCGTGGGTGGGGTCGTCGTCGATTCTTGAGGTGGCTTGATAAGGGCGATATTTTTGGCTTGTGGGCCACGATCACTGTCGAAGACGTCGAACTCCAGGATAGACTGGCGCTCCTTGAGGATGCTGAGCTCCTTATTGGAGATCCGTTCCTCAAACTCGCTGCCGTGGCAGAAGATATTCCTGCCATATTCCTGGAATGCCCGGAGCGTGGCGATGTGCCCGAAATAGCGCTCTTCATCGACGCTGAAAAGGAAGCCGCGTGTCCGGCTTTCGTCCGTGGGAACGAGGTTGGGGATGAGGAACCCATAGCAATGGTAGTCAGCGCTTTCCCGCAAATTCCGGCTGGTGTTGTGGAACGAAATGACATCGACGCGAGTGCCGGTATTCTGGAGGGCCGTGACCAGTCGGACGAAATCGCCGTCGCCCGTGAGAAGGACAACGTAGTCCAGGTTCCGGTTTTGGAGAAGGGCATCGACGGCCAGATCGAGGTCGGTATTGGCCTTTGTGATGACTTGGCCATCTTCGTTGTAGTACCGGCGCACCTCTTTGGGGACGATCTTGAAGCCACAGCGCCGCACCTGGTTCCGGTAGTCTTCCTTCTTGCTTCGGTAGGCTTCGTCTACCTTTTCTCGCCGCCAATCGACGGCCATGTAGACGTTGGCACGAACTACGGTGGCTCCTTGGTCGATGATGATTTGTTTGAGAATGTCGTAGCGCATTCCCCAACCGCCGTTCCGCATGACATTCTCAGCATCAACGTAGATTCCGGCTTTCACGATAATGGCTCCACAAAGGAGATGGCTCTAGGAGCCAAAGGGAGAGCGGCGCATTCTCAGGTGACCTATTTTCTCCGTCCCCGCGGCGAGCGTTTTCTCGCGGGAGCCGAGGGCCCGTTGAGTTTTTCGACCCAAGCCTTGCCTTTTGGGGTCAGTTTATAGCGCCCGGTTTTTTCGTCTTTCTCGACATAGCCGGCGCCACTAACGTTCCGATAGCGGCCCAAAAGCTTGCCGATACTCAAGTCAAGGGAATTCGCCAACTCCAGAAAGAAGGGGCTTTTTCCTTTCTTGCGAAAGTCCGCGAGCTTGAAAATAATCGCTTTATCCTCTTCCGTCAGCTCGTAGCTGGAAAAATCGCGTACGGCTTTCTTACGTGGCCGCCACCCTTCTTTCACTTTTGTCAGCAGGATCTTTTCATCATCGACCCACGTAAAATAGCGAGTGCGCCCGCCCTTTGTCATTTCCTGCTTGATTTCAACCTCGAGCTCTCGATCATCCGCAAGAGAAACGGTCCCCACAATCGGTTCTGGCTCGGCCTCTTCCATGGCTCCGACGGGGCCGGAAAAGGCACTTAATCTGCCCCTCTCCGAATCTAGCAGGTCTCTAACGTCCTCCGGACTGGTGCCCGCCCGTGTCAAGGCATTCTCTATAGAGCTGAGAAAGCCTTCAAAAAGGTATCCAAGTGCCAGTCGTCTAGCCTGTTCTCTGTCCATAGCGAGATCCTCCATAATGTAGTTCGATACTGCCTTATATCGATATTGTTTGCTCAATGCAAATCCACTAGCTACTCCAGTCTATGCTTCGAGACCTGTCTTAGATCTGTTTACAACTTAGTCCCAGATTTCTCATCAACTCTCTGCTGCGTCAACGCAATCATGGCCATCCGCGGAAGGCGGGACATTTCGAGGATTGTGGAATTGCGAGCGTCCGGGCAGCGCCGCGCGCTGCTCGACGGTCGTCCGGGGACTCTCCCCGGTCCCCAGGAAGGGCTTTGCCCTGCACCCACCAGGGAGTTCACTCAACTTCCCGTTGCAACAAAGGGCAACGGGATCCCAGCCCACATTTATGTACGGTAG
>JAJRTK010000027.1 GCA_024278345.1 bacterium
TAACGCGATGCGTGACCCTTCGAGTCACGCAAACGTGACCCGCCGAGCGGAGCGCGGCGTTGTCCGAAGCCAAGTTTTTTTCCGAGCCATTGTCCCGCCTTGCGTGGATACCCGTATCGACCCGTGCCTTTGGCACAAGTTCCCCGCGGCGCCCGACCCTCGCCCAACATTCTCCGGGAAATCTCCATGAAAGCCGTCGTCGTTCGTGAATTCCAAGCCCGGCCTCTTCTCGAAACCGTTCCCGATCCCATGCCTTCCCCTGGCGGCGTCGTCATTCGTGTGGCCGCCACCGGCCTTTGCCGGAGCGATTGGCATGGCTGGATGGGTCACGACAAAGATGTGACACTTCCCCATGTGCCGGGCCATGAGCTGGCGGGGGTGGTGGAGGAGACAGGCCGGGATGTCACGGGCTGGCGGCCCGGGGATCGCGTGACCCTGCCCTTCGTCTGTGGTTGTGGAAGCTGCCCGCAGTGTCGATCGGGCAATCAACAGGTGTGCCACCGGCAGTTCCAGCCCGGGTTCACCCGCTGGGGCTCTTTCGCCGAGCTCGTGGCGGTAGATTACGCCGACGTGAACCTGGTGCGCCTGCCGGCCGAGGTCTCTGACGTAGCGGCGGCGAGTCTGGGCTGCCGCTTCGTCACATCGTTCCGGGCGGTGGTGGACCGGGGGCGCGCCAAGCCTGGGGAATGGGTTGCGGTTCATGGTTGCGGGGGTGTCGGTCTTTCGGCGGTCATGATCGCCAACGCCCTTGGCGCCAGGGTGGTTGCCATCGATATTACGGATGAGAAGCTGGCACTTGCAAAGACTGTTGGAGCGGAGGTCCTCATCAATGCTTCCGGCGGCCAAAAGGTCGCTCCGGCCATCCGCCAGGCGACGGGAGGCGGAGCCCATCTCTCCCTCGATGCCTTGGGAAGCCCCATCCTGTGCGGCAACTCCATCAGGTGCCTCCGAAAGCGGGGAAGGCACGTGCAGGTGGGCCTGCTGGTGGGCGAGGAAGCAAATGCGGCGGTACCCATGGATTTGATCGTTGCCTATGAGCTCGAAATCCTGGGGAGCCACGGAATCCAGGCTCACCGGTACGACGCACTCCTTGGCATGATCCGCGCGGGCAGGCTGCGGCCCGATCTCTTGGTGGGCCGGACCATGAGCCTGGAGGAGTCGATCGATCAGTTGGTTCGGATGAACGAGTTTCCGGAAACGGGGATCCAGGTGATCCATCCGCTCTTCTGAATCAACCTATTGCGGTGATAAAGGCGACTAGCGCATGTCGGCCGACGTGCGATGGGAGCGGAACACAACCCAACAAAAGGAAAGCGCTTTGACTCGACTTCCGGGCGCGTGAGCAGGAGCCATTCCAGGGCATTTGGCTGCTTTTTCAGGCCCATGCAATGTCAGACGAGGCCCCGATTTCCCAACTCCTCCTTCACATATGCGTAGTAGATGGGAGCGGCGATGATGCCCGGTATGCCGAAGAGCACTTCCATCACCAGCATGGCCGTCAGCAGCTCCCAAGCCTCGGCCCGGATCTGGTTCCCGATGATCTTCGCGTTGAGGAAATACTCGAGCTTGTGGATCACGATAAGAAACAGCAGAGACCCCATGGCCACGGACGGGGAGACGCTGAGACTCACCACCACGATGACCGTGTTCGACAGAAGATTCCCCACCACCGGCAGCAGCCCCGCCAGAAAAGTGAAAGCGATGAGCGTCTTGGTCAGGGGAAGAGTGATCCCCAACACCGGCAGAAGGATACCAAGGTAAATCGCGGTCAGCAGACCGTTCACCGCCGCGATCCAGACCTGCGCAAAGACAACCCGCCTGAAGGCATCGGCCAATTTTTTGACTCGCTGGATGAGGCAACCAGCCAGAGGCTTGTGGGAACGGCCCTCATGGATCTCCCGCAGCGAGACCATCGCTCCGATGACCATCCCCACGGCCACGTGAGTGACGAAGAGACCCACCGCCTTTCCGGTGTGCTGCAGAACCGTTGCGTGATGCTTGAGCCACTCGGCCGCAGCCTCTTTCAGGCTCTCCGCCGTGGTGGGAATCCTCTCGGCGAACCAGCCCGGCAACATGCTCTGGGAATCACTTAAAATGTCGGCCATTTTGTCCAAAAGAACCGGGAGACTGTTGTTGCCGCTCCTGAAAAAGGCAATAAGGCCAAGAACCAACAAGCTCAGGATCCCGACGATGACAATCGCCAGCACGACCACCGCGGCAATTCGCGCCCGGAAGCCGGTGATACGGCTCAAACGAACGATGGGGATAAGAACGTGGATCAGCTCATAGACAAGCAACCCAGCCAGGAGCGCCGGCAGTAAATGGCTGAGCAGAATCAGTAAAAGCGCGCCGCCGGCCAGGATCCAGGATGCCATATCGTAACGAGTAGCTGGCGGGAGCAGTTCGTCGTTTGCCACCATGGAATCTAGCTTCATCTTGATTTGGATTCGCCTGCGAAGCGAAGCCACTCCTTTGGCTCGGGAGGCGGGTTCTGAAATTCGAGTCCACCCAGAATCGCTGGAGCCGAACCAGATGTCAACCTCCATTCAGCGCCGCGAGGTGAGCCTGACCATTCTTTCCACTTACCTGCCATGACTTTGCGATCCCCTTGTCTTTTCCTTGGGTTGCGTTCCGCAACCGTCGCCTGGCGGCCGCCAAACGCCGGTTGCCTTTTCCGTCAGCGGTCCCGGGCCCTTTCCGCATTCCCAGTCTGTCCGGCGGATCAGGAGTAGCAACGGGAAGAATGGAATCCGTGGAATCACCAAAAGAACGGCAAGAACTGTTCACCGGCCCTCGTCAACCGCCATTTTGCCAAACTGCCGGAGCAGCGCCTGGTAAGCCTGTTCGGGAAGTGTTTCTGTCTGCCGCCCCAGGTAGGCCGCGTGGCGTCCCAGAGCTTCATAGACTGCCAGAACTTCCTTGTTGCCAAGCTCCCGTATGGCCTGTAGATGCGCTTCCACAACCGGTAGATCTCCCCGCTGGATGGGGCCGGTGAGCGCTGCGGCGGGACCCAGGCGCGAGATATTCTTCCAGGTCCCCGTCACCAATTCTGAAAGCACTTCCATGGCGGCTGGCTCGTCCAGGCCGCAGGCCTCAAGTAAGGAGGCCGCCACATCCATCAGGACCACCAGATAGTTGGATGCCACGACGGCCGAGGCGTGGTAAAGAACCTTCCGGTGGGACGGAATTTCCAGTAGGCGCCCGGCCAGGCGTTTTACGATTTCCCGGAGCAGAGAGCCTCCGGCGCTGTCGGGCTCCAGCGCGTAAAAGATCCCTTCCGCGAGCTCCTGGCCTTTCCGGGCCACCGCCTGCAAGGGATGGAGGCCACTCACGGGGAAACCCGCCTCCGTCAAGGGCCTCAGATTCTCTACGGAAAGGCATCCGGAGGCATGAACGAAGAGCGGCTTCCCGTGCCACCTTTCAATTTTGGCTAACTCCGCGGCGACAACCGAAAGCTGGCGATCCGGGACCGTGAGCCAAACCAGGTCCGCCTTTCTCTCCGCCAAGCCGGAAAGAGTCACCGCTTTCCCCTGTCCCACGAGGGAGCACAGGGATTCCGCGCTCTCCCTCGAGCCCGATACCACCGAGGAAAGCCACCCGATCTCCCGCCGAAGCAGAGTCAACGCCAGAGCCGTCCCCATTCGGCCGGCACCCACTATGGCTATCGCAAGCTCCCTCTTCGCCATCACCTCTCCCATCGAAATCCCCCTTCTTCACTTACACCAAGGAGGGCCACTTTGGCGAATCGTTTGGTTTCAGGGCAGGATGAGATTTCCGGGATTGTTCTGGCGGCAGTCCAGCCAAAGACTCCGGCGGGGCGCCGCTCTCTCCTTTTTCCAGGATCGGCTATGGGCGGAATGTCTAGTTTTTCTCCAGTTTTCATTGCCGTGGAGCGTTTTGGATCTTTTCTGGATCCATCGTTCTTTCGACGCTGCTTTCTTCTTTCCTTCTTTCCCTACCTTGCGGGGCCTGCCATGGCTGGCCCCTCTTCTTCCCAGGTTGTCATTGAGCAGGTCCCTCTGACGGATGCCCCGGAAGGTTCCGGTGCCCGGAAGATCGACGCCGGCGCCGGCGGAGTTCTCATCCCCGCATTGACCAAGGGGCGTGCCGAACCTCAGTGGGCACTCTACGACAACGAGGGAAAACGAATCGGCGCCGCTGTCACGGGAAGGATCCTGCCCGTCTCTCCGGGCATCTACACCGCCAAAGTAGGCTCCGGAAGCCGGAGCCAGCAACTGGCCGTCAAGATCGAGGTCCGGCAAGGATTCATCAGTCGTGTCCAACCCAATTGGGGCGCCCTGGTCGTGCATCTGGTCAACGAAGAAGAAACCCCTTTCCGGGGGTTCTACCAGCTTTTCGAGTTCATTTCCCGCGATGCCTATGGCTTTGGCCGAGGCGCCGAGGAAGAGCTTGGCGAAACCGTGGATACGTGGCTCCTTCCGCCAGGCATCTACAAGCTGGTGGGTCCGCTGGAGACCTACGAAGCCATCCGAAACTTCGTCACCATCGAGGTCCTGCCCAATCGAGTCATCCATTACGCCATCGTAGCGGACTCCAAGAGTGGGGACTTCCTGGGATCCGGCGTCGTGCCCACTGGCGATTTTACCGTCCGAGGCTCCATCACGGGCCGCAGGCCTAGAGTCCAGGTGGGCGGTTTCAAGATCAAGGCTCGCATCGGAGGCGACTTCAGTCAGAGTGCCTCGGACAATGTTCTGGGACTTGGCGGGAATTCCCTGGGCTTTGGCCTGTTTACCGATTTTAGCGCCAACTACCTCTGGAAAAAACACATCTTCAACCTCTTTATTGATCTCGAGGGAGGCGTCCGAAAGAATAGTGACGAGAATTTTGTCAGGAAGGTCCGGGACGAGATCAGCATCTCCAGCATATACATCCACCAAACTTGGCCCCTGGTGGGGAGGTACGTGCGGTTCCAGGCAACGACCCAGTTCGCCAAGTCCTTCGCCCGCTACGATGATCCCACGGAGATCGTTGTCGATGGCGTTTCCCAGGGGGAACAGACGAGCCTCCAGCTCTCCGGTTCCTTCGATCCCCTCTTCCTCCAAGAGGGCATGGGCCTCAACTTCCGCCTTTTCAAGAATGTGTTTGCCGACCTCGACGCCCGCGTGGGCGGCTCTCTCCGACACACCATTTCTTCGGGGTTCCTTGTCCGCAGGGACGATTCCCAAGGAGACGTGGAACTCTTCGACAGAGTCAGAGGCTCCACCGAGATCGGAGCCGAGCTCGTGCTCCTTGGCGCCGCCAGGTTCGGGCAGATCGCCTCTTACCGAAACTACACCAATGCCTTCGTATCGACAGAGAACAAGCTCCGTTTTCGTTCCGATCACATCGTCAGTGTCCGCCTGGTCAAATCCCTCTCCGTGGGCCTTCTTCTAGGTCTCCGGAAGGACGATACCACGGCCGACAGAATTGGTTTCACCCAGGCCCTGTTCATCCGGGCCTCCAAGCGGGTTTTTTGAACTGCTCCCCCGCCACGGCAGGGATTCCTCCACCCGAAACCGACTTTGCCACACCCGAGCCAAACACCCGAAACCGATCTTGCCACACCGCCCCGAATGCCCCAAACCCACTCGGCATCCCTCAAAAGAGGTTTACCCAGAATTCCAGCCAATCTCTCCTGCTCTCCGGAAACAGCAAAGACGCGACCAAAACGAATCCGGCCGCCAAGAGAGCCAGCCAACTCCCGAGCCTGAAAGACCACGGCGGAAGCTTCCCAATCCTCAACGAGGTCCACCCGAACACACTGTTCGACAATCGCTCCGCTCCACCGAAAAAAAGAATCCAAACGCAGACCAAAAGGCCCAGGAGAAAAAGAACCCAAAGTTCAACTTCCATCGCCACGGAACTCCTTTTCCGAAAACCAGAGTTCCAGGTCCACGCCCCATCCGTTCGAACGAGCGCCACCGAACGCTCTGGTCGTCCATCACAGATCCAAATCGAGGCGGGCGATCTCCTTGTAAAGCACGCTCCGGTCCAGCTTGAGGAGCCTGGAAGCCTTGGCCTTGTTCCCTTTGCAGCGACCGATGGCCTCCCTGATATAGAGTCGCTTGAGCCGCTCGATGGCTGGCCGAAGGGCCAGGTCTCCCAGCACTTCCTCGCTGTAGGGCTCCAACGACTGTTCGATCTTGATATCATCGCAGTCCAGTATTCCACCGCCAGCCAGAATGACCGCGCTTTCCAAAACGTTTTCCAGTTCCCGAACATTGCCAGGCCAGTGGTGGGTGTGCAGCTTAGCCATCGCCTGCTTGGTGAGCCCTTCACAAAGGATGCCGTGCCGTTCGTGGAGCTTCTTCAGGAAGACATCCACCAAAACGTCGATGTCTTCGGGACGTTTCCGAAGTGGCGGCAGCGTCACCTGAATGACATTGATCCTCTGATAGAGATCTTCCCGAAACCGACCGTCCCGCACCAGCTTCTTGAGCTCCCGGTTGGTGGCACCCACGATTCGGACATCGACGCGGATTCCCTCGTGCCCGCCCACGGGAACCACTTCGCGCTCCTGAACCACCCGGAGCAACTTCGCCTGGCAAGCAAGGCTCATTTCTCCCAGCTCGTCCAGAAAGAGCGTGCCGCCGTCGGACTCCCTGAACAGCCCCTTCCGATCGACACTGGCGCCCGTGAAGGCACCGCGCTTATTCCCAAATAGCTCTGACTCGATAATCTCGGCCGGGATGGCCCCACAATTGATGGCCACGAAAGGCTGGTTTGACCGGTTGCTATTGTAGTGGAGCGCCTTGGCCGCCAGCTCTTTGCCCACGCCACTCTCTCCGCACAAGAGGACTGTCACATTGTAGGGCGCCACCTTCTTCAGCGTCGCGAAGATCTCCCGCATCTCCAGACTTTTCGTTAAAAGCCCCTCGAACTGGTAAAGCCCGGTCACCTGCTGCCGAAGCTCGTCCCGCTCCCGGGCCACCCGCTGGCTTTCCTGGACAAGCTCCGCGTTCCGCGCTTCCAGCTCCTCTGTCAGCCGCCGGTTTTCCTGGCGCAAACGGTAGGTGTCCACCGCCTGGGCAACGATCATCCGAAGGTCCGCCGGGTTCCAGGGCTTGGCGATGTACCTGGAAATGTGCCCCCGGTTCACCGCATCCACAAGGTCATCGATGTCCGAATAGGCCGTGAGCAAGATCCGCTCCGCATCCGGCTGATGCAGAAGTGCCACCTCAAGGAGCTCCACACCGGTCTTATCAGGCATCCGCTGGTCCGTGAGCACAACGGAAAAAGCCCGTTCCTGGAGGTAATTTTCCGCCTCCTTCGGATCGCTTACCGCCACCAGAGGAAACTCCCGCTTCAGGCAGAGCTCCACCGTCCGGAGACTGCCGATATCATCGTCCACCAACAGCAAAGGATCGATTTGCGGAAGGGCCATCTTCGGCTCCCTATAAAAAAGTTGTTTTTTTCTGCTCCAAAGGATCAGTTTTTTTGCAAAACGCCCATTTTTCCCTAGAGTTGACAGCCGCTCCCTCAGTCGCGGCCGCTCCCTTACTCCGACCCGGTGGGAGGCTGCTCCCGCAGGGAATCGGGCAAAACAATCCGAAAGCAGCTTCCCTCTCCCGGTGCCGAGTCCACCTCGATCCGACCACCGTGCTCCTTGGCCGTCTGGTAGGCCAACGACAGCCCCAGCCCAGAGCCTTCCCCCACCTTCTTCGTGGTGAAAAAGGGATCGAAGATGCGATGGAGAATCTCCGCCTCGATGCCGCTTCCCTCGTCCTCAATAAAATAATGGAACTCTCCCGGGACCATGCGGGAACCCGCTCGGATGACTCCTCCCCGGAAAGACGCGTGAACCGCGTTGACGAACAGGTTGAGAAAAACCTGGTTCATCCGTTCGGGATAACACCAAACGGGCGGAAGCCGACCCAACTGAAGTTCAAACCGCTGGTCCCGCCCCACTCCCTTGCTCACCAGCCGAACCACCGTCTCCAAGGCCTCATCCAGATGCACAAGCTTGAGCTTTGCCTCGTCCAGACGGGCGAAACTCTTGAGATCCCGAACCGTCCGCTCCGACATGGCCGCGCCGTCAAGACAGAGACGGCTTGCGCAGGCAAGATCCTGGACCAGCTCCAGGACCTCCTCCCGCCGGGCCGCCATTTCCGGGGCCCTGCCCCCCACAATCCCGGCCAGCGCCGCCGAGAACTCGTGTATCATTTTCACGTTGGCCGAGACCTGCAAGAGAGCGTTTCCCAGTTCGTGAGCCACTCCCGCCGCCAACAGCCCCGTGGCGGCCATCTTTTCCGATTCCAGGAGCTGCCGGTGCTTGAGCTCCAGCTCCCGGGTCCGCTCCTCCACCTTCATCTCCAAGAGGGCCGACTGGCTTTGGAGATCCCGTTGATTGCGGGCACTTTCAATAGCCAGCGCGATGATGCTCCCGATGCTCTCCAGAAGTTCCAGCGGAACCGCGCTCACGATGCTCCGCACGCTGTCTCCATAGAGCACTCCCAGCTTCTCCACCGCGCCACCCCAACGAGGGGCCAGAAGCGGAATGCAAACAGCTCCGCTCACCCCCAGCGCCACCACGGACCGAGCCGAACGAAGCAGATCGTCTTCGATGGCGTTGAACACGATGCGGGACTGCCCCTCCGCCACCACCTGAGAAGCTAAGGTCTCCGTAAACTCGAATTCCGCCGGGGACAGGTCTTCCAGATGCCCATCCCTAGACCGCTGACGGCCCAGTTGGCACGACAATCGGCCATCCTCCAGCAAAAGAAGGGCACCCCGGTCGGCGCGGGTGAGTCCCACGAACTGGTCCAACGCCACTCGAAGGACCTCATCAAGATCCGGCGCCAACAAAAGCGATTGGCACAGCTTCAAGAGAAGTGCGGTTTCGGCTCCGGACCCGGTGCGCTCTCGCTGTCCGGCCAGATCGACAATGAACTCCAGGTTCCCGATGGAGACGCGATCGCCAACCCCGATGTCAGTGCTCCCATCAACGGCGATGCCGTTGATCCGCGTCCCATTCTTCGAGCCCAAATCCGCGATGAGATAGCCGCGGCGCGTCCGCTCGATAATGGCGTGTAGCTTTGAGATGGAAGGATCGTGGAGTTCGATGTCGCAACCTCGAAGTCGACCGATCTCGGCCCGTTCCTGGACGAGCCATGTGATGGAAGGATCGGCAACAGATCGTAGGATGATATCCACAGGTTAACCTCCACTGTCGCTTCTTGCTCCATTCCATTGTAGCGACATGCGACTTGTGGCGCAACCTTACCGTGAAAGCACACGCAAAGCAGACCTCTGTCTTCTGGGCGTCCCGCCAACGCCTTGCTGCATAACAAATTAATTCTATTACCTTTTTACACCCAATGTGCGGACTGCACAGTTGCCCTGAAGGCATCCGACCACCGACAATTCCACGATCCTTGAAATGTCCCGCCTTACGCGGGGTCACTCTTGCCCGCCAGCGAAATCGAGGATCAGCGCCGGGCGGTGGTGCAGTTCTGGTCCGCGCTTTTGCTCGGGGTCCTGCTCCCTGGAATTTTTCGTTCGGCGGGCGTCGATCTCACGGCTCCGGCCTGCCGTCGGAGATATGTCACCAGCCTGGTGGTTCGCCTCCTCGCCAAGCTTCCCCACGGGAAGGGTTTGGCGGTTTCTCCATGTCGCGCTTCTGGCGTCGAGCCACTCCCTTGCAGCGCCGGAGTCACCGTCGGTTTCCCCGGTGGCGAAGCGCGGTCTCGGCGGTCTGGCCGGTCAAGTCCTGGAAAAGCGCAGCCAGCTCCCTCTCCCAGGAGTGACGGTCGTCGTCCACGAAGCGGTCGTTCAAGGGGTGACAAACGAGAAAGGCAGATTCCGGCTCCAGAGTTTGGCTCCTGGAAGCTACTCCGTGGAATTCCGGTTGTGGGGGTACGTGCCGCTGGTGAAGACGTCGGTGATCGTTCGAGCGGAACCGCGTTTTCCGAGACCTCCCTTTCCCTGTCGAACGCATCGTTCGACGAGGAGGACTTTGAGACCTCCACTGGAGGAAAACCACTCCGGCCTCGGTCATGGTACCGGCCACGGTTCAGATTTCAGACGCCGCCCCGGGGCTTCCAGCCCTGGAACCCGGCGGAGGCTCCGCCTCCGGACCTTCGCTGGGAGCGCCGCTCCCAGACCCACGCCAGGGAGCCAGCTCCCTGGTGGGTGCGGGTCGAAGCCCTGCCAGGGGACCGGGGACGGAGTCCCCGGACCACCTTCGGGTAACGCGCGGCGTGACCCTTCGAGTCACGCAAACGTGACCCTTCGAGTCACGCAAACGTGACCCGCCGAGCGGAGCGCGGCGTTGTCCGAAGCCAAGTTTTTTTCCGAGCCATTGTCCAGCCTTGCGTGGATACCCGGAATATCAAACGGCCTCGGCCTTCAACGGCCCGAAAGCGAGCGGGTTCGGCAGTCTCGCCCTCTCTTTCTCCCATCGGTTCACGGCCACGGTGGGACTGAGGGCGGACTGGTTTTCGGCGACGGGGAACGCGCATTTGTCGCCAAGACTGGCGCTCACGTACCATGCGAGCGAGAGATTTTCGATCTACGGAGCCACGGGATGGTTCCAGCAGAGCCTGCCGCTGGGTCTCCTGGCCCAGTCTCCGGATCACCGCCGGCTGCGGGATCCTCAAGCGTTCCACGCCGTGCTCGGGATTCAGCGGCTCCTTGCGCCCGGACCGCGGCTGACGCTGGAAGGCCCCAGTGGGTATCAACGTAAGCCGGGACACGCGCCCCAAAAAAAGACGCGCAGCGTACAAAAACGTGGGTCCAGGGAGCGCGCTCCCTGGTGGGTGCAGGGCGAAGCCCTGCCAGGGGA
>JAJRTK010000468.1 GCA_024278345.1 bacterium
AGGTGCAACCTCTACCCCACCTGTTCCCGCTATTCGGCGCAGGCCATCGAGAAGTTCGGCCTTCTGGCGGGGGCGATCCTCACCGCGGATCGGCTCATGCGAGACAACGCCAGCGCCCGCCAGGTCACGCCCCGCCGGCGGGTGGGAAACCGGATCGTCCTCTACGACCCGCCCGAGGCCCACTGGCCGCTGACCAGAAAGAGGCGGCGTGCCTTCCCGTCCGGGGAGTTCTTGAGCCGGCTCGTGGCGGCCCCGGCAACGGCGCCGGACAGGGCAGGCCGAAAAGATCCGGCGGCTTCCGGCGACTCTTCCGCCGACCCCGGCGACTCTTCCGCCGATCATCTTCTCCGTTTCGCCGACGAATTGATCCTGCAGGGCGATCACGACCGCGCCATCACTGAGTACCTCCGGTTCCGGAGCTACTATCCCGAGGATCCCCGGACTCCGGAAGTGGCACTCCGGGTTGGCCTGGGCAACCTGTGGGGCGGGCGGCCCGACGCGGCGTTCGTGGCGGTGACGGACGCGCTCCGAAACTCGGATCCGGAGATCAGGCGACGCGCCGCCTATATCCAGGCGCGAGCTTACTACCAAGCCAGGGAATACGAGTTGGCCCTGGAGGCGCTGAGGCCCGAGGAAGGCGAGCTAGGCCGGGCGTCGCGGCTCCACCGCCTGGTGAGCGTGCTCCACCTGGAACGGGGCCGGGCGGCGGCGCTCTTGAAAAGCGAAGGCGGCGGCTTGGTGGAACCGCTTCGAGAGAATCTTTTGGATCGGTTGACTCGATCACCGCCGCTCCGGAAGCGGTCGCCGCGGGTGGCCGGCGTCCTCTCGGCGATCCTTCCCGGGGCCGGGCAGCTCTATGCCGGCAGAAAACGGGATGGCGCGGTTTCGCTGGTGATCAATGGTCTGTTCACGTTTGGCGCGGTCCAGGCGTTTCGATCAGGCAACGAGGCGACGGGGATCATCCTGGCGATCCTGGAGACCGGCTGGTATGCGGGAAATATTGTCTCGGCGGCCAATTCGGCAAAACGTTTCAACGGGATTCAGCGGCAGCGCTTCCTGAGGAGGACCATCGACTTGCCATCACTGGAAAGGGATCTCCGAAAGGAGGAAAAACAGGTTTTCCTGGGCCTCAAGCTGAAACTGTGAGACCAACGATGACCACCCCCAGACCACCGCAAGGGGATCCGGGGCGGCGTGCCCCGGGAAATCCAGGCAGTTCCCGGCCATCGACAATCCGCACGGGAAGCGCTACCCTGAGGATCTGCCGAACCGCGGGGCGCCAGGGCGGTTGGAACCTTGGCGGGGCACGGCTGAACGAATGGGAAGAAGGCGAGGATTGCGAATGGATGGATTTCTAAGAGTCCTGCAGGATGGTGGCTGGCTGATGCTCCCTATCGGGCTCTGCTCGATTGTGGCGGTTGGAATCACCCTGGAACGTTTCTACTCCCTTCGGATCGGGCGAATCGTGCCGGAAAAATGGGTGACAAGGATCAAGCAGGAGCTGAGCCGCGGTAGGATCTCCGAGGCGCTGGATCTTTGCCAGCAGCGCTGGGAACCGATTTGCCGCGTGCTGGAGGCCGGAATCCTAAGGCTTCGGCGGGATCGGGTGGAGATCAAGGAAGCCATCGAGGCCACTGGTAGACAAGAAGTTGAGCTCCTGGAACGGCATCTCGATTTTCTGGCCACCATCGCCAACGTGGCTCCACTTCTGGGGCTTCTGGGAACGGTGGCGGGAATGATCGAGGTCTTCGACGTCATCAGCACGCACGGTGCGGGAGACCCGAAGATCTTGGCTGGTGGTATTTCCAAAGCCCTTATCACCACTGCCGCGGGTCTGTCGGTGGCGATTCCCACGCTTTTTCTTCACAGCCACCTTCTCAAGCGGTCTCACCGGCTTTTGCTGATGATGGAAAAAACTGCCCTGGAAGTTTTGGAGCTCCTGGTTGAGCAGAAAGGTGGAGTGGCCATGGAGCAGGAGCCCAATCCTTCCGCGCCGCGGGATCTGGCCCTTCTCTGACTTCATTGTGGCCAAAGAGAGGTGGCGGGATCGGGGCTCGCGCTCTCTTTCTAAAAACCCCCGCAAGAGTCAACCCGCCGGAGATCGATCATGGAGTTTCGTCCGGTCAAGGCCGAGCCGCCAGCCCTCAATGTGGCCCCCCTCATCGACATGGTCCTGCTCCTTCTCATTTTCTTCGCCATCTCTTCCAGTTTCGTGGTGCAGTCGGGCGTCAAGGTGGAGCTTCCGGAAAGCTCCTCCACCCGCCGCGAGCAGAGAAAAGAGCTATCGGTCCTCATCACCGCCGACGGCAATCTTTATTTCGGGTCGGCGCGGACGACGTTTCAAGAGCTTCCCGAGCTGATCCGGGTGGCCCTGGCCCAAGAAAGTGGCCCGGCGCTCCTTGTGATCAAGGCGGACCAGAACGTGCTCCACAAGACGGTGGTTCAGGTGATGGACATTGCACGGCTCAACGGAGTGGCGCGGCTGGCCATCGCGACCCGGGCGAGGACGGACTGATGCTGGGAAGGCCGGAACGGAGAAGGAATGGGACAGGATTGTTCCCTTTCCTGGCAGTTTCCCTGGCGCTCCACGTCGCCATGGCTCCGCTTTTTCCGAAGCCCGCAACCCCGACCAGGACCGAGCCTCCGGAGCCCTACACCGAAGTGGTCCTGCGCACCGTACCCGAGCCGCCAGCCATGGAGCGGCCACGAGATGAAGAAGCGCCCTATCGGCCAGCTAGCCTGGAGCCGATCCTCGGCCGTGCCGAACTGCTGACGAGAGGCCTGACAACACCGCTGCCGAACCTTGATGTTCGACTGCCCCTGGCGGCCCGTTCCGACAAACCGATCCTCAAGCTCGATCCGTTTCAGGCCCCGCTTCTGGACGAATCGCCCCC
>JAJRTK010000469.1 GCA_024278345.1 bacterium
CACCCTGGACCTCGCCGCGCTCGTAGCCAGGGTCGTGCCCAGGAAGAAGGGCCGGTGGAGAATCCACCCGGCAACTCGTGTTTTCCAGAGTCTACGCTTGGCCGTAAATGAGGAACTCGAGCAGATTGTCCCTGCCCTCGATGCAGCGATGGAACGCCTGCGAGTCGGAGGGCGAATTGTGGCCATCAGCTTCCATTCCTTGGAAGATCGCCTGGTGAAACGGCGATTTCGCCTCTGGGCCGCCGATTGCGTTTGCCCGACGCACCAGCCCATCTGCAATTGCGGCAAAACCCCTGTGGCGCAGATTCTTACCCGGAAGCCGCTCAGACCCTCGGCGGTGGAAACCCAAGGGAACCCTCGCGCCAGGAGTGCCCGCCTGAGAGCCGCGGAAAAAATCAAGGAATGGCCCCATGCGGTATAATGGAAAAGGCGTGGTCTCGGGGCGTAGAGCTCAGGCAGGCAGATCGAGGACTGCCTTGGTGGCGCGGCGGTCTTCTCTGGGCAAGACAGGGAGTGTGTCGGCGACACGGCGCTCTTCTCCAGGTAAGAAACGAATCTCCGGTGGAACCTCTTCGCCGCGGAAGGCGAGCCGATCTCGTGTCCGGACATCCCGTCAAATTCCTGGCCGCGGCTTCTTCAAGGTTCGCCCGAGGTTAACCCGAGGCCGGCTCAAAATGGCCTTTCCGCTCTTGATCTTGGTGTTGGCGGCCTCGGCTGTAGTTTGGGTCGTGGACAGCCGTACACGCCTCATCGAGGGAAGCTACGAGATCGGGCGGCTACGATCGGAGCTGGAGGATCTGGAGATGCGAAACCGGCAGTTGCGGCTGGAGATCTCGTCACTGAGCCAGCCGGTGGATTTGGAGAGGACGATCCAGAAGTTGGGATTACAGCCGCCAACGCCGGAGCATTTGTCCTTCATTCCTCCCCGTGGAGCTGACCTCTTTTCAGGGAGCGGCTCATGAGAAAGAACGGCCATCAGCGGAGCCGCCAGCGGTTACGCCTCTTTGCGTGGGCGTGGATTCTGGGTTTTTCTGTTTTGGCGACAAGACTGGTTCAGCTCTCGGTGGTCGCCCAGTCCAAGTATCGTAAGCGGGCGCTCCTGCAGCACAAACGGGAAGTCCGACAGGCTCCCGGGCGCGGCTCGATTCTGGACCGAAACGGCGAGCTTTTGGGGATCAGCATCGATGTCGATTCCATTTTCGCGGCTCCAAGCTCCATGCAAGATCTCCCAAAGGCAGCCTTGCTCTTGGCGGGAGCTCTTGGCCGCACCCCGGCCCGATTAGAGAAAAGCCTGCGCCCCACCTGAGACTTTGTCTGGCTCGCACGTCAGGTGAGCCCTGAAAACGCACGAGAAGTCTATGACTTGGGGCTTGCCGGAATAGGTTTCGTCAAGGAGAGCCGCCGGTTCTATCCAAAAAAGGAGCTGGCGGGCCAGTTGTTGGGTTTTGTCGATCTCGATGGCAAAGGGCTGGAAGGGTTAGAGCGGACATTTGACTTCGTCCTTCGAGGCCAAGGCGGGCGAGTGATTACAGAGATCGATGCAAAGCGGCGGCGCCTTCCAGTACTGGAACAGGTGATCGAAAGGCGCACTGCGGGGCGGGATTTGGTTTTGACCCTGGATCACGTGATCCAGCACATTGTGGAACGGGAGCTTTCCAGGGCCGTCAAGTCGGAGCGTGCAAAAAGTGGCGTGGTGGTGGTGTTTGATCCAAGGCTGGGTGATGTCTTGGCCATGGCGACGGCTCCTGGTTTCGATCCGAACCGGTTCCGGAAGTCGGCTGCGGCGGATTGGCGCAACCGGGCCCTTTCCGACACCTTCGAGCCAGGTTCCACCATGAAGCCGTTCGCCGTGGCCGGTTGTCTGGAAGAGAAGCGCTGCAACCCCGAGACCGTCATCGATTGCGGGATGGGATCCTTCCGGATCGGCGGACATACCTTCACCGATCACCATCGCTACGGCTATTTGAGCGTGGCGGATGTCCTGAAGCACTCCTCGAATATCGGGGCGATGAAAATTGCACTTCGCCTGGGCCGGCAGCGCTTGTACCAAACCCTGGGGGCGTTTGGCTTCGGCAAGAAGCTCACGGCGCTCTCCCAAGAAGCGGCAGGCCGTTTGCCCCCGCCGGAAAAATGGTCGAAAACGACCATCGCTGCCGTGGCCATGGGGTATGAGATGATGGCCACTCCACTCCAACTTGCCGCCGCTTATGGGGCAATTGCCAACGGAGGGCTCTTGCTCCGACCTCGGTTCGTGCTTTCTCCCAGCCATCTGGAGCCTTCCGAAGTACTGGGCCGCGTCTTGTCTACCAAGAATGCCCGAGCTCTTCGGAAGATGCTCCAAAGGGTCGTGGAAGGCGGTACGGGGAAGGCTGGACGCATCCAAGGCTTGACCGCGGCAGGGAAGACGGGAACGGCGAAAAAGTTGGATCCGCGCACCGGGAAATACTCGCCAACCGCGGTTCGCGCCACGTTTGTGGGAATGATCCCGGCGGAGGACCCAGAAATTGTCATCGTCGTCACCTTGGACGAGCCCAAGAAAAACCCGTGGGGCGGTCTGGCGGCCGCTCCGGTATTCCGGGCTATCGGACGACAAACCATGGGCTATCTGAGGACCTCGCGGCCCGTTGTCCCACCCGATGGCCTTCTTCCCGATCCAAAGCCCCGCGACTCTTCCAAAGGTCCCAACGGAGACAAACCGCGCCCACGTGATCTCGGCCACCCGCGCCGACCTCGAGCAGTTGAGTCGCCAGCGGATCTTGTGGGGTTGAGCATGAGGCGGGCATTGAGGGAGGCGCAAAATCGAGGCTGGAGCTTGCGGGTCTCCGGGAGCGGTTATGCCGCGGCGGTCCATTTGGATGCCCAATCGGACAGGGAGCACCCCATCTGGAACGTGGCGTTCAAGCCAGGGCTCATCGGTGTCACAAAAGGAGGGCGGTAGTGTTCGTGAACCAGATCAGCTTAGCCAAGCCTGCAATGGGGTGTCACGGGATGGGTGCCCTCATCGATCTTTCTCTGAAATGGACCCAGGAAGGGACCGGGCCTTGATTTACCATCTCCTCTATCCACTCCACGACGTGATCTCGGTGTTACGGGTCTTCCGATACATCACGCTTCGAACCGCCTACGCAAGCTTGACGGCCCTGGCCATTTCACTTCTCCTGGGCCCCGCCCTGATCCGGAGCCTCCGGCGTTTTCAGATTGGTCAGACAATCCGAGAAGACGGTCCCCAGAGCCATCAGAAGAAATCCGGAACTCCCACCATGGGCGGGCTGCTCATTCTCATCGCCACGGTACTGCCCACGCTCATGTGGGCCGACCTCGGGAATCGGATGATCCACATCGTTCTCTTGACGACTCTGGCCCTGGGCGGCCTAGGTTTCTTGGACGACCTCTTGATGCTCCGGCGTGGCAAGAACGAGGGACTTCGACCGCGGCAGAAACTCGCGGGCCAGGTGGTGGTAGGCCTGCTATTGGGCACTTATCTCTACTTATACCCAGCCTCGGCGGAGCTTGGGAGCGCCCTTCCCGTGCCCTTCTTCAAGCACCTGGCGATTCCTTTGGGACTTGCCTGCATCCCATTTACCGCATTTGTGCTCGTGGCCTTTTCCAACGCCGTCAACCTCACCGATGGCTTGGATGGCCTCGCTATCGGCCCCACCATCGTCGCGGCTTCGGCTCTGGCCCTTCTTTCTTATCTGGCGGGACACCGGATCGCGGCCGACTATCTCCAGATCGCCGCCATCAGCGAAGCCGGAGAACTGACGATCTTTTGCGGCGCTCTCGTGGGGGCGGGACTGGGGTTCTTGTGGTTCAATTGCCATCCAGCGGAAGTCTTCATGGGGGACGTTGGCTCGCTTGCTCTGGGGGCCGCGCTAGCTACCGTGGCACTCTTGGTTCGCCAGGAACTCCTGTTTGCCGTAATTGGCGGCGTCTTTGTCTTGGAAATCCTCTCCGTGATCATCCAGGTAGGAAGCTTCAAGCTCCGGGGAAAACGGGTTTTTCGCATGTCTCCCTTGCATCACCATTTCGAACTCTTGGGGTGGCCGGAGTCAAAAGTCACCGTGCGGTTTTGGCTGATTTCCATCTTCTTCGCACTCCTGGCTCTTTCAACGCTGAAACTCCGATGAGGCGGCACAGCATGACCCACACAACAAGAGAAGGAAAAGGCGAAAACAAATCTCTTTTCTCGGGTTGCGTTCCGCTCCCGTCGCTCACCTCCGTTGCGCGCCGTCCGCCTATTGGCGCCCTCCAGCTAGAGCTCTGTCCGGAAAATAAGGAAGAACCCACCACCGGTATCGACTCGTTTCTTATGAGCAGCCGGGGCTTTTCGGAGACGGGAAGTGTGCCGTTGCCCTCCATTCCAGAGGAGCAGCGCTGTTGAATCTCTCGAACAGAAAAGAGATCCCGAAAAACGGGAATGAGCTGCCAAGGGGAAAACGAGTCCTGCTGGTGGGGCTGTCGAGAAGCGGCGTGGCGGCGGCTCGGGCCCTCGCACCATTGGGTTACGAGCTTCGTGGCGCCGACAGTTCTATCGACTTGGATCCGGCGGTCCGATCCGATCTCGAAAAGTTGGGCGTTACCCTGGAACTGGGGCCTCACGGGGAAAAAAGTTTCTTGGGTTCCCATTGGATCGTCCTAAGCCCCGGCGTTCCCCGGGATCTTGCTCCTTTGGTCTCTGCTGGGGCAGAGGAGATTCCCATTCTGGGAGAACTGGAACTGGCCTTCCGCTTGGCCCGTCTGCGGAGCCGCGGCGAGGATCGGGGCAAGTTCGTGGCGATCACCGGGACCAATGGCAAGAGCACCACCACCATGATGGTGGGCGCGATGCTCTCCGCCGCCGGGAAGGACCATCTGGTGGGCGGCAACATCGGGACGCCCCTTTCTCATCGCCTGGAATCGGTTCCGGAGTGGATTGTCGCGGAGGTGAGCTCCTTCCAACTCGAGGCGGTAGAGCGGTTTCGGCCTCGCGTGGCAGCATTGCTCAATCTTTCAGAAGACCATCTGGAGCGCCATGGAGGGTTCGGAGCTTACGTTGAGGCAAAGGCCGCCATCTGCCAGAGGATGGGGGCTGGCGATTGCTTGGTGTACAACGCTGACGACGATGCGGTCGTCGCCCTTGTCAAGCGATGGCCCACACTGAAAAAGATGCCCTTTTCACCGCTGAGGCCGGTGGAAGGTGCCTGCATCGTCGATGAATGCTTGTCACTTTGGCGCCATGGCCAGGTGGTGCCGGTCTTGGAAATCCGGCGGGTTCCCCTTGAGGGACTCCACAATCAAGAGAACGCACTGGCCGCTCTGGCCGTTGGCTCCGAGCTTGGATTGTCCGACAAGGCCATGTCAAAGGCCCTTGAAGAATACCGACCGCTGCCCCATCGGTGCCAGCTTGTGGGCGAATGCCGCGACGTTCGCTTTTACGATGACTCCAAGGCGACAAATGTCGGAGCCGCCGTCAAGACGTTGGAGAGCTTTCCGGGCACCGTGGTCCTCATCGCCGGAGGGAAGGACAAAGGCGGTGACCTTTCCCCCCTCGTGGAGAGCATCGGCCGAAAGGCGCGTTGGGTCGTGCTCATGGGAGAGGCTCGGAAAAGATTGGCGAAAAGTCTTCGGGAGTTCGGGCGCTTCGAAATGGCGATCTCCTTGACCGAGGCCGTGGAGCTTGCGTTTCAACGTGCGGAACCAGGAGACTCAGTGGTGTTGGCTCCGGCATGCTCGAGTTACGATATGTTTCGGGACTATCGCCACCGCGGAGAGGCTTTTTGCCGTGCGGCCGCCGCGGTTTGCAGCAGGGAAACAGCCGCGTCCGGGGCAAGTCGCCGGGAGTTGAAAGAATGAAAAGCGGGACTGGGGGACGATATGATCGCACCATCATGGTGGCCGCATTGATCTTGATGGCCGTGGGCTGCGTCATGGTCTATTCCGCGTCCGGCGTGAAGGCTGCTGAACTCTACGGAGATCCCTACCACTTCTTTCGCCGCCAGCTTGTTTTCGTGATCCTGGCCGTGCCACTTCTTGGCTTTTGTGCTCGGATCCCCGCGGCCACGGTCTACCGGGTGGCCTTGCCGTTGGCACTTTTGACCGCGGGGTTGCTGGTCCTGGTACTCATTCCCGGGATTGGCCTCAAAATTGGTGGAGCCAGAAGGTGGTTGGGGACGGCCGGTGCCAGGTTACAGCCTTCAGAGTTGGCCCGGTTGGCCCTGGTGGTGATCCTCGCTCGTTTCCTGGCCGTCCGCCTGGAACGTGGAGAGGAAGAAAATACACGGTTGACCCTCTTTCCCGCGCTGTTCATCAGCGGATTGCTCTCGGGCCTGGTCCTACTGGAACCGGATTTTGGGACCATGGCAGCCATGGGAGGCGTGACGCTTTGCCTCATCTTCGTGGCAGGTGTCCCGTCAAGGCAAATCGCGCGAATCGTCACGGTGGGCTTGGTTTGCCTGGCCCTACTCATCGCCTCCGCGGGCTACCGGCGGAGCCGGTTTATGGCCTTCCTCTCACCCGACGCCGACCCAGCCGGTTCCGGATACCATGTTCGCCAATCTCTCTTGGCCGTCGGGGCAGGAGGCGTCATCGGTGTCGGCATTGGCAACAGCCGCCAAAAACTGTTCTACTTACCCGCGGCTCACACGGACTTCATCTTTGCTGTCATCGCGGAAGAAACGGGGCTTGTGGGGAGCTTTACGGTGGTGCTGCTCGTGGCTCTCATACTATTTCGGGGACTCTCCATTGCCAGGCGTCAAAAGGAGTCGTTTCGGATGTTGTTGGCCGTGGGCCTCACAACCAACTTCGGTCTCAGTGCGCTCATAAATTTTGGGACCGTCTTGTCGCTGCTACCCACGACGGGAATGAGCTTGCCGTTGGTGAGTTATGGGGGCTCGTCGCTCCTTTGCCAATCTGTCTCCTTGGGGCTGTTGTTATCTCTGTCACGCGCTCCCTCTCCGCCGATCCGCGGGCGGAGAGGTAGACGCTAGAGGGGGTCGCCGTGTTCGGAAAAGTTAGACATCTACATTTCGTGGGCATAGGCGGCATCGGGATGTGCGGAATCGCCGAGATTCTACTGAACCTGGGATACAAAGTGAGCGGCTCGGATTTGCGTGAAAACTCGGCAGTGGCGCGGCTCCGCACCCTAGGAGCGACCATCTATATCGGGCATCGGGCTGAGCAGGTTGCCCAGGCGAGCGTCGCGGTTTTTTCCTCGGCTGTGCCCAAGGAAAACGTGGAGCTGGAGGCGGCCAGGAGGGCGGGAGTTCCAGTGATCCCCAGGGCCGAGATGCTCGCCGAGTTGATGCGCCTCAAGCATGGCATCGCCGTGTCTGGGAGTCATGGAAAAACTTCCACGACATCGATGATCGCCGCTCTTTTATCCAACGCGGGTTTGGACCCCACCATCGTGGTCGGCGGGCGTGTCGATTCCATGGATTCTGGCGCCAGAGTCGGCACGGGCCGCTTCTTAGTGACGGAAGCCGACGAATCGGATGGCTCGTTCAACAAACTCTCCCCCACTGTGGCTGTGGTCACATCGATCGACCGGGAGCACATGGACCACTACGGTGAGATGGAGGGCCTTTACGCGGCGTTTGCCGATTTCGCGAACAAGGTTCCCTTTTACGGTTCGGTGGTTCTTTGCCTCGACGATGCCGGCTGTCAGGCACTCCTGGCCAAAGTCCGGAAAAGGATCGTTACCTATGGAATCTCCGCCCAAGCACACTTTCGGGCAACAGCGATGAAGCTAGGCGCCTTCGAAGCCTCCTACGACCTAGTCGTGGAGGGGAGCTTGTATGGGCGAGTCATCCTCAAGGTCGGAGGGATGCACAATGTTCTCAACTCCCTTGCCGCCGCTGCCGTCGGGGTCGAGCTCGGATTGGCGCCCCAGAGAATCCTGGACGGCTTGAAGCGATACCAAGGCGTCGATCGGCGATTCCAACGCCGAGGAGAGGTGGGCGGAATCCTGGTGGTGGACGACTATGGTCATCATCCCACCGAGATCCGGGCGACACTCAGTGGGGCGAGCCTGCTGGGCCGGCGGATCTTGACGCTTTTTCAGCCTCACCGGTACAGCAGGACAGCCGATCTCTTTGATCAGTTTGCAGGAGCCTTCCACCTGGCGGACTTCCTCACGATTCTCGACGTTTATCCGGCCGGTGAGAAGCCGATTCCAGGGATCGACGCTCCTAGCTTGGTGGCGGCCATCCTGCGCCACGGCCATCGCCATTGCCAATACAGCCCGGAACGTAAATCGGCCGTGGATAAGATTTGCTCCCTAGCCCGGAATGGAGACCTGGTCCTGCTCTTGGGAGCTGGCGACATTACGGGACTGGCCGATGACCTTCTGTCGCGCCTCAAGGAGATGCATCCCCGAGGCCGGGCCAAGGGAGGTCCATGATGACGGCGCGAAATCGAACGGACAGAGGGAGAGCGCGGAGTGGACGGAGCCCGCGACGCTTGGCATCACCAACAGCGGCGGGATCGCCTTGGACCCAGAACCCCGAGGGGCAGTTGCGGCGGTGGGGTTGGCGCTGTTTCTGGTTGCTGGCCCCGTGCGGTCTGGCGGCGGTATTGCTCGTGGGTTGGCCTTATTTCACGGAGCTCGGTCTCTTTCGCCTCCATGACCTAACAGTGGAGGGAGTCCGTGGACTCAAGGAGGGCCGCGTGCTGGAGTTGGCGGCCTTGGAGAAAGGGGAGAATCTACTGAGACTCGATCTCCGGGAAGTGGAGAAGCGGATCGAGGCCGATCCTAGGGTGGCCAGAGCCCATGTGAGGATTCGTTGGCCTTCGGGTCTCTTGCTCCAGATCAAGGAACGCGAGCCTGTGGCTCGGATTCTTGGGCGTGGGTTCCTGGATGGACGTGGCTTCTTTTGGGAGGGGGGATCGCGGTGGGCACACCTAGATCTCCCACTCGTCACCGGAGTTACGGAGGGACTGGGAAAAAGGGAGCGCTCGGGGCTCTTCAAGGTTGCCGTCCGGCTTTTGAGGGGGGCGAAGCTCTATCTGTCTCATCTTCGACTGTCGGAGCTTTCGTTCGGTCCAGAGGGGCTGGTTCTCTATTTTGAAGGGGGCCTTGGTCCCGTTCTTCTAGGATACGGGAGGGGAGCGGAGAAGCTGGAGCTTCTGTCGAGGTTCCTTCGCTCTCGCTCCGGAAAGGAAGTCGCCGGTGTGCTGGATCTGCGCTGGAAGGGTCGCGTGATCGCCCGGCCTGCGGCAGACACCGTTTCCATGGTATCTGAGAAGATTCATTTTCCTTTCGCGGTCGCTGCTCTAGACATGGATACGAGAGAGTATGGATAAATCCATTGATGTAGTTATTGCAGTTTTTTTTTTGAGGGGGCAGAATGACGGGTAATGGCCTTCCGTTGGAGGAAACTGGCTGATCGTGGTACGAGGATATCGTTTCGGCTGTTTTCTGGCTCGTGGTTAAAGAGTGAGTGTCAGGCCCGTTCTTGGGCGGAGGGCGAGTGGAATCATAGCCGGTTCTTGGAGCGGAAATGAAGAATTTTGGTCGTGTCTATGTCTTGTGGCGAGTGAAAAAAGGGAATAGGGCTTCAACCCAAGAAGAGATGAGTATTTTGATCTAACGCGGTCTTCAAAATACATGAACCGACCCACAATCAGGAGGAGGGGGGTTCGTCCATCATGGCAAGGAAGGAAGATATTTTTGTCGGCCTCGACATCGGGACGACGAAGATCTGCGCGGTGATCGGTGAGATGACTGATGACGACGGAGTGGAGATCATTGGCATCGGCAAGGCGCCCAGCAACGGCCTGCGGAAGGGCGTGGTCATCGATCTTGAGACAACAGTGGAATCGATCACCAAAGCGGTGGAAGATGCGCGGCACATGGCGGGCATCGATATTGATCGAGTTTATGCGGGAATTGCTGGTGGGCATATCAAAGGGTTCAATTCTCGTGGTGTCATTGCGGTGAGTGGCAAGGATCGGGAGATCACACAGCAGGATATTGATCGAGTCATGGAGGCGGCGCGTGCAGTGGCGATTCCTTCGGATCGGGAAGTGATACACACTCTTCCCCAAGAGTTTATCGTCGATGATCAGCATGGAATCAAGAAGCCTCTGGGGATGTATGGAGTGCGTTTGGAGACGGACGTGCATATTGTGACAGGGGCAGTGACAAGTGCGCAGAATATCATAAAGAGCGTGAACAATGCCGGCCTTGGCGTGGAAGATATCGTGCTCCAGCAGCTCGCCTCGGCGGAGGCAGTCCTCACGGATGACGAGAAGGAGCTTGGTGTAGCTCTCATCGACATGGGTGGCGGCACGACGGACCTGGCGATCTTCGTGGAGGGCTCCATCTGGCACACGGCGGGCTTGTCCCTTGGAGGGAACAATGTCACCAACGATATCGCCATGGGCCTTTCAACGCCGAATCATGAGGCTGAGCGGATCAAAAAACTCTATGGCTGCGCCATGGAGGACATGGTGGACCCGGAAGAATGCATCGAGGTTCCGTCCGTGAGCGACCGACCGCCCAGAAAGCTCTTCCGGCATGCTCTTTGCGCAATTATCGAGCCGAGAATTGAGGAGATTTTTGAGCTTGTGGCGCGGGAGATCCGACAGACAAGATACGATGATCTCATTGGTGCGGGAATCGTGATGACAGGCGGAGGCTCGAGTCTTGCCGGGATTTGTGAGCTCGGAGAGCAAGTCTTTGGGCTGCCCGTTCGGTTGGGGATGCCCAAGCGGAAGATCGGCGGACTCGTGGACCTGGTGAGCTCTCCAATTTATGCCACGGGAGTCGGGCTCGTTCTTTTTGGGTGCAAGTATGGCGGAATCTCTGGATTCCAGTCCAACAATCAACAGTTTCATAGCATTTTTCAAAGGATGAAAGAGTGGTTTGCCGATTTGCTCTGACCTGGAATCCTCGCTGAGCCTTGGGAGGCAAGACGAAAGCGAGAATGGCTTTTATGGCTAGGGCGGAACAAATGTTTTGGAGCGAGTCGGTAGCGATTTTTTCAGCGGGGCCAAGGGAAGAAAGAGGGGCGATCGATGCAGAGTTATGACGACGGGTATTCCATGAAGCCAACGATCAAGGTGATTGGGATCGGGGGTGGTGGAGGCAATGCCATCAACCGGATGATTGAGGACAAGATCCCGGGGGTCGAGTTCATTGCGGCCAATACGGACATGCAGGCTTTGAGTACCTCGAAATCGGCCATCAAATTGCAGTTGGGGGAGCGTTTGACCCGGGGGCTGGGTGCCGGCTCCAATCCTTCCCGGGGCCGCGACGCTGCGCTGGAGGATGAAGACCGCATTCGGGAGCAGCTCGTGGACTCGGACATGGTTTTCGTGACGGCCGGGATGGGGGGAGGCACGGGAACGGGGGGCGCTCCGGTAGTGGCGCGCATTGCGCGGGAACTGGGCGCTTTGACCGTGGCCGTGGTGACCAAGCCCTTCCTGTTCGAAGGGAGTATCCGTTTGCGGCAAGCCGAAGAGGTAATCGCCGATCTGAGGAAAAATGTCGATACGATTATCACGATTCCGAACCAGCGGCTCTTGGAGATCGTGGAGAAAAAGGAGACCCTTATGGGAGCCTTCCGGAAGGCCGATGAGGTACTCCGACACGCGGTACAGGGCATCAGTGACCTCATCATTGTGCCTGGCCTCATCAACCTGGATTTTGCCGATGTCCGTACCGTGATGGGCAATATGGGGATGGCTCTCATGGGGACTGGCATCGCCGAGGGCGATAACCGCGCGCACGACGCGGCGATGCAGGCCATCCGATCTCCGTTGTTGGAAGATACCTCCATCGACGGTGCGAGGGGGATCCTCATCAACATTAGCGGTTCCACCGGGCTCTCCTTGATGGAGGTGAACGAGGCGGCGGAGATTGTTCGCGGCGCTGCTGCCGCGGATGTGCATGTGATTTTCGGGGCCGTCCTCGACGATGCGTTGGAGGGCTTTATGAAGGTGACGGTCATTGCTACGGGCTTCGAAACACCGCCACCTTCTCCGCGAACTCCCGGTTCTCAAGGGCAGCGGACGCGGCGCGTGGGACCTCCCGGAAGCGTGGTTGGCAACTACGGAGGTGGAGTCCGGCAGCCAACTCCAACGTTCACAGGTTCCATGTTAGACCGCCCGGAGCAGCGGGAGACCGTGCCGCCGGAGTCACACTCCGCCGGGGTCCCGACAAACCGGGAGCGGAAGCCGCCTGTCAGGCCTCCCATCGACTACGATGAGCTGGATATCCCCACCTTCCTTCGCCGGTCTTACGATTGAGGCGAGGCGAGTTTGCGGGCCAGAGTGTTCCGGCCGATCTGGAGCAAGCGCGCTGCGGCGCTTCGGTTGCCGCCGCACTGCTCCAGAACGTATTCGATGTAGGCTTGTTCTACTTTTTTGAGAGGCAGTAGCGGAGTCTGGAAGGTTTTGGCCGGGTCGTTTCTTGTCGTCGCCAGAGCCCCAAAAGAGACGGATTCAGGGCCAATCTCTCGTTCAGGAGCCAGAACGATGGCCGACTCGATGCAGTGTTCTAGCTCGCGGACGTTACCAGGCCAAGCGTGGGAGTGAAGGAGCGCTCGCGCCGCAGGGGAAAGCCTGAGATCGCGTCTTTGGTGGCGCTGGGAGAGCTCGAACATGAAGTGGTCGATGAGGCGTTCAAGATCGCCGTGGCCGCGGTGCCGAAGTGGAGGCAGAGGGATTTCCACCACCCGGAGACGGTAGTACAGGTCTTGGCGAAATTGGCCTTCCGCAACGAGTTCTTCGAGGTTGCGGTGGGTGGCGCAGACGAAGCGGACGTCGGCCGTCTGTTTCCGAGTGCCCCCCACCTTGAAAAAGCTCTTCGACTGGAGAAGTCCCAGCAATTTCCCCTGGACCGGGAGCGGGAGTTCGCCGATCTCGTCCAGAAAGAGGGTTCCTCCGGCAGCAGCCTGTAGCTTCCCATCGGAGGTGCGGTCAGCGCCGGTGAAAGCCCCACGTTCGTGGCCAAAAAGCTCGTTCTCGATGAGCTGATCCGGCAGCGCGGCGCAATCAATTTTGACAAACGGGGCGAGCCGTCGGCGGGAGTTGTCGTGGATAGCGCGGGCAATGAGCTCTTTGCCCGTGCCGCTTTCGCCGCGGATAAGCACCGTCGCCTCCGTGGCTGCCGCCCGGCCCGTCTTTTCGTAGACTTCCAGCATCGGGTTTGACTCGCCGATAATCTCGTTGAAATGAAACGACAGAGGATGGCGGTGCTCCGGGCGGAGCTGGCTCCTGAGGCTCGTGATCTCCAAGAGCCCCGCCACCTGGCTTGCCAGAGCGGCCAAGAGAGTTTCGTCCGACCTTTGGAATCCATTGCCCCGCTTGTTCAAAAGTTGCAAGACGGCGATGACCTGGTCGGCCTCCCCAAAGACGGGGACCGCCAGCAGACTTCGCGTCCGGTAGCCAGTCATGGCGTCGATTTTTCCGGAAAACCTGGGATCGTTGGTGTTCGGGGGGATGCTGAGCAACTCTCCGGATTGAGCCACCCACCCGGCGACCCCCTCGCCCAGACGCAGACGAATCTCCGAAATCTCCGGCAAGTGAGCCACGTGGCTCACAAGCTCTTGCCGTGCGTGATCCACCAGGTAGAGAGTGCCGCGATCCGCCAGAAGTCGCCGGGTCACGTCATCTACAATCCTGCGAAGCAGTGCCGTCAAATCGACTTGCTTGCCCAAGATCCCCTGCCTGAGATCCGCTAACCGCTCCTCCGGCATACCACCTCCTAAGTCAAACAGGCCGTGAACGATGGAATCAGCGTATCTGGCAATTGCCGTGCTCGTCAAAGCGCTACCACCTCCCCTTCGCGGGCGACGAAGGCGTTGGCGAAGCTCAGCCGGGCCCGAGCCTCGATAGTGGAAACCTGGCAGTCGTCACGCATGGGATCATGGTGGAAAAGGGCTAGCCGACCTGCGCCACAGATCCGGGCCGCTCGCACCGCTTGAGGCCAAGTCGAATGACCCCATCCTCGCCTGGACGGACCCTTTTTTCCGGCGTACTCTTCGTCGGTGAACTGAGCGTCGTGGATCAGAAGGTCCACGCCCTCCGCCAGCTCAAGGAGCCGTGCGTCCAGCTCGGGGCCGTGTTCCACGTCCGTCGCGAAAACCAGGGAACTCTCCGAATCCTCGATCCGGTACGCCACCACCCCGTCGGGATGTGCCATGTCCAGAGCCGTGACCCGAAAGGGACCCATCTCCCAAGGCGCGCCCGTCGCCACCGTCCGGAATTCCAGATGCGCCGGAATCGCGTCCAGGGTGATGGGGAAGGTCGGCGGTTGCATTTGCGCGTCCAGCGCAGCCCGCAGCGTCCCTGAGGACCTTTTTGCTCCCAGGAACCTAAGTTTCGAGTCAGGATGGAACGCCGGGCCAAAGAACGGAACTCCCTGGATGTGATCCCAATGCACATGAGTGAAGAGAAGGGTCGCTTCCATAGCCTGCCAACCGTAGCTTTCGCCAAGAGCCCGAAGCCCGGTGCCCCCATCGAGAATGAGCCGCTCACCCTGAGATGAAACCTCCACGCAGGTCGTATTTCCGCCGGTTTGAACATATCGTGCGCCGCTGACGGCGATGCTTCCTCGAACTCCCCAAAATCGAACGTCCATGGTGAACCTCGCTTCCATCGTTAGCCGGGTCGTGCTCTTCCGCCGGGGCGCCAAGGCTGCATCCCTCTCTTCTCTCTAGACTCTGGTCCGCTCCCGACGGGAGCCCGTTTCGCCGATCTTGCCATCGGTGGCCACCAGGGCCGAGCACACACCGTGAATTGTAGAATCCGAATCTCCCCCTTAAAAGAAGCAAGGAGCGTGCCAGCGAAAAACTACACAAAAACCAGGTTATTTCTCCACGGTCGATCCAGTTCGGCGCAAAAGCCTGGTCCAGAATGGAGCATTTGTTCAGATTTATACGGTTTTGAAATCTGGAGGCAAAACAGTACCATGAACCCATGTGGATTTATTTCCGATTCTGCTTTCTCGGGGCCGCTTGGACTGGTTTGGGCTGGAGCCTGGCGCTGGCTGGTAGCTTGCCCGACGGCGCCGGTGTGAGGCGCGGAGCCAGGCCGGGCTGGGACTCGGCGTTGCTCGGTGGTCCGCCGTGGATCGGGAGTGGGCGCTTCTTGCTGCCAGATCCCGACACCGGTCGGTTCCGGAGGTTGGCGTCGGGACGTCCGGGTCGGGATCTCGGGGGAATCGGGGCGGGCTCGACCTCGAAAAAGTCTCGACCTCGGTGGGCTTTGCGCTTTTTGGCCGGCGGCGCCATCGCCTTCGCGGCCCATGAAAGCGCCCATGTGGCCTTTGACCTGGCTTTCGGCGCGGGGCCCGGCCTTGAGGGAGTCGATTTCCACGGGATTCCCTTCTTCGCCATCACTCATCATTCCGATGTTTCGGATCGCCAGCGGTACGTCATTGCTTCGGCGGGCTTCAACATCCAGCACCTCGGCAACGAGTGGCTACTGAGTCGGACTCCTGACCTTCGTCGGCGGCCTTTCCCGCTGGAGAAGGGTATTCTTGCCTTTAACCTCTTGACGTCGTTGGGGTATGCCGGAGCGGCTTTTGCGCGGACAGGACCCCTCCAGCGGGACACCCGGGGGATCTCCATGGGGCAAGGAGTGGATGAACGCTGGGTGGGACTGCTTGTTTTGGCGCCGGCGCTATTGGATGGCTATCGGTACATCAGGCCCAAGGCGCGTTGGGCTCGCTGGTCGTCGAGGGCCGTGAAGCTGGGCATGATTTTGCTGGCCATCCGTTAGGAGCGTAGGATTGATTTTTCGGCCTTGGTCATCTATCGGTCACCCTTGGAAAACTATTTTATGCGCAAAGACGTGGGTCCAGGGAGCGAGCTCCCTGGACCCACGTCTTTGTACGCTACGCGTTTTCCTTTTTTTTCTGTTCTGTCCCGCCTTGCGTGGATACCTCCCCAGGGTGAAGTGGCTTTTTGGTGCAGGCACGGTGTATGACGTATTTGGGATCTTCTTGTTTTTAGCCTCCTTTGCGGAGAAGAGGCTTTTTTCCTCTTTGGGTGGTGGGTGGTAAAGTCACGAGAAATGGTCTGAACGGGGTGAAATGAGTCTTGAAGGGAAGGGGAAAGCATGAAGCGGATTGGAGTTGTGGCGAAGACCCATTCCCCGGATGCGCCGAAGGTTGTGCCGGCGTTGGTTCGCTGGCTTCGGAGGCGTCATCTGGAGGTCTTGACTGAGCCTGCCACGGCGAAGCTTGGCCTTGAGGGGGCTTGTATCGAGCGATCTGATCGGTTGCCGCAACTGGTGGATCTTCTCATCGTCCTTGGCGGTGATGGGACTCTGATTAGTGCGTCTCGGAGCGTCAAGCGTCCCACGACACCGATTTTGGCGGTCAATCTCGGGAGCTTGGGGTTTTTGACCGTTGTCACCCTTCCGGAGCTTTATGGAGCGATTTCCAGGGTTCTGGCCGGGGATTACAGCCTGAGCCAGCGGTTTCTTCTGGAGGTGGACTACCTGCCGGCCGCGGGGTCGCACCGGGTGTTTCGCGTGCTCAACGATGCCGTGGTAAGCAAGACGGCTTTGTCGCGAATGATTCGCCTGGCCACGTACGTGGATGGGCGCCTGCTTTGCCGGTACCAGGCCGATGGCCTGATTGTTGCGACGCCCACGGGGTCCACGGCCTACTCGCTTTCCGCGGGCGGTCCTATCGTTTTCCCCGGCACCGAGGCCATCGTGGTCAGCCCCATTTGTCCTCACCAGCTCACCAACCGTTCGGTGGTTTTTCCGGCAAGCGTATGTGTCGAGGTGGTTCTGGAGACGGAACTCGAAGAGGTGACCCTGACCCTAGACGGTCAGATCGGGATTGCCATGCATCACCGGGACCGTTTGTCCATCACTCGATCCTGCCATTCGGTGGGTCTTGTCCGGTTCGACGAGACGGATTACTTCGAGATCTGGCGCAAGAAACTCCACTGGGGACGCCGGGAGAACGACTAGCTCAACGGGGAAGTTTGCTTCCCTCCTTCGCCGTGAGGACCGGGAGGAGCCTGTTGCACGCTGCCGGAATCGAAGGATCTCTTCGGGATTAGACCCGGGTATCTCATCACGTTTCTACCGCGGGGGCCGAACCATCGTTTCCACCGGTGTGCAACAGGATCCTATCCGCTCCAGGTAGAGGAAGGTCTCCTGGTTACCCTTGCTGCCGGTAATCAGGGAATCGACGCGCCCAAGGACCCGGAAACCCGCCGTCCGCGCTTCCTGCTCCACCGTGGAGACCGCCGCCTGCCGAAGCCTTGGATCGCGGACGATCCCGCCCTTGCCCACTTTTCCAGGCTGGAGCTCGAATTGTGGTTTCACCAGGAGGACTGCCCGGCCGCCGGGCCTCAGGATCCGCCCGACGGCGGGCAGGATCAGGCGGAGGGAGATGAACGACAGGTCCCCGACCACAAGGTCCACGACTTCTCCCAGGTCTTCCCGGATCAGGTGGCGGGCGTTGGTTCTTTCGTGGACCACGACTCTCGGGTCGGTTCGGAGGCGGTAATCCAGGATGCCGTAACCAACATCGACGCAGTAGACTCGGAGGGCCCCGCCCAGAAGGAGTCGGTGGGTGAACCCGCCGGTGGATGCGCCCAGGTCGGCGGCCACTAGGCCCCGGACATCGACTGCAAACGATTTGAGGGCTCCATCGAGTTTCAGGCCGCCCCGGGAGACGTAGGGATGGTCCGGCACCAGGAGGCGAATGGGATCGGATGGCCGCACCTGCGTGCCGGGCTTGTCGATGGTGCGCTCCCGGACGAGCACCTTGCCGGCGCGGATGAGTCGTTGTGCGCGATCGCGGCTCGCCGCCAGCCCGCGTTCCACCAGCTCGAGGTCCAGGCGGCGGGGCTTTTTCTTCCCAGGTGGCGGGCGCCGACTTCCGGCCAGGTCGGAGGCGTGGGTGGAGGCATCGCTCGCGGGGGCGGAGGGCGGCGTCTTGGGGTCGGGATGTTGGGACCGCTTCATTCGATGTAGCCCAGGGAACGCATGAGCTCGATCTGCTGCGCGTCGTACGTGGAGCGCCAGGCGTCGAGCTTTGGGGGTTGCCGCGCCCCGTAACCGGGGACGGTCCGGACGGGGTATCTGGCTAGGAAATCGGCGCGAATCAGCTCCAGGGCTGGCTTTCCGGCCAACTCCCTGGAGAGGGGCAATCCGTAGAGCGGGATCAGCGTCGGCGCGATGTCGGCCAGGGCCATGGGTCGCCCCCGCTCCACCTTGTGCGGCGCTCGAATGGCCGGCCCGGCCAGGGCGAAAACGCCGAGGAGGCCGGGATAGTTCTCGATTTCTACCGTACTCGGTATCCCCACCAGGACGATGGTCAGGTCCGGTCCCATGAGCTCGCGTGACCTGGAAAGGAACCGGTCGAGTTCCCCAAGAGCCAGATCGCTGACTTTGCCCAGGGCCGCGGCTTTGGCGAGGGGCGGCGCTGTCAGGGGATCGATGGCGCGAAGGGCGATGTCGAGCTGCCGGAAATAGACCGCCAGGAAGCTGGGCTTCGATTCTTGCCAGAGCCAGGTCGCGGCCTCTTGGATGAACCGGTCCGAGCGATAGGCCATCTCGATAGCCTTCAACGGCTTCGAGCCGAATGTGGCCTCCAACTGCCTCAAGACCGGATCAAGAACCGCCGAATTCGAGCTCGCCAGCGGCGCCAGCCTGGACAGAAGCTCGGGTGGCCAGGTTTCCCCTTCTGACCCTGGGGCCGAACCATCTTCCCCCTTGGCCAGGCTCAAGCGGGTGAAAGCCCGATCGCTGACGACGATTTCAGGGCCGTCGCCGGTGGGCCAACTCGCCCACCAGTTGAGCCCCGCGCTGGGAATGCCCGCCCCGGAAAAAATCTCCCAGAGCGCCTTGCTGTGACGCTGAGCCGAAGAGAGCGGTAATCGCTCCACCACCCGAACTGCTGGTATAAGGTTTTGCAGGGCCTCGAACAAGTCCAGCGACGGACCTCGGGAACCAAGTGGTTGCCGGATGCCGTAAAGAAGCCGCGTATCGAAGTCGCCGACTCCGTGTTGCCGGCGCTGGATACCCGTGGTCACCGTCGTCCAGGTGACTGGAGGAACCACTGCTCTCCTCCCAAGATCGAGAGCCGCCACGGCACCTTTTTCCCAGAGCCGCGAAAGCGTTTCAAACCTCCCATCTACGGTGCTTCCCTTCAGAAGAGAAACCGAAAGACCATCCATTCCCACCAAGAGCACCCGGCTCTCCCGAAGCGCTGGCGGCACCCGCAAGGCTGTTCCCGGGACAGCATCTGGCGGCGCTCCGCCACCACTCAGCCCCAAGGAAAGAGAGAAGAGAGCGACGCAGCCCCCACCAGAGGCCAAGACGAAACCCATGGAGTGGCGAGGAAGCTGTGGCACCGGCGTCTCGGGCCGGAGCTGCATGACCACAAGATACCCGCTCAAACCCAGAAAACGGCCCACCACCAAGCTGAGAGCCGCGAAGACGGAGACGGCCACAATCCCCGGCCAGAGAGCCTCCGCGCCCAATGCCGCCGCCCGGCTGTTCCACCAGTAGGAGAGGTAGAAGAAGATCGCCAGCCCGCCCACTATCTCGAAGACCGAACGGAGCAAGACCGGTCGGCCCACGGGCCGCGAGCGCAACTTGAAGACCAGCGCGATGGCACCGCCCCAGATCAGGCCAAGGACAAAAAAAAGCAGCGTAAAGAGCCCCACTTGGTAGAGGCCGAAGATCAAGAGATCCCGCGGCTTTGCCAGGAGACCGGGCAGCAGCACCGCGTTCTCCGCCGTGGTGAGCAGCCCCAAGAGAGGCCCCACCACCGCGGCGCTCCGAGCGCCTACTACGGCGATCTGGGAAAGCAACGAAGAGCGCCGCTTCTGCCCTTGCCTCGCCACGAACGCGTCCAGTGGGTTATTCAGATAACCAAGGCCGCGAAGCTTCTCTTCCAGCGGTTCCACGGGGATTGGCGGCATCGACATCACTCTTTCCGGATTCCGACATAATCGGCCAGGCTCCTCAACAGATCCGCCTCGGCACCAAAAATCGACAGCGACCCCTTGGCTGTGGCGATGAGCTGCGAAGTCGCCCTCTGAGAGGCCTCCATTCCGAAAAGCGAGACGAAGGTGACCTTGCCGTCGTCCTTGCGGACGTCTTTCCCGAGCTCCTTGGCTGACGACGTGGAGTCCAGGATGTCATCGGTGATCTGAAACGCCAGTCCCAGGTTCTTGGCGTAGCTCGCCAGGGCTTCGAGCTGGAGCTTGCTGGCTCGGGAGAGAACGGCGCCGATCTTCGCAGCCGCGATGAACAGAGCTCCCGTCTTGCGGGAATGGATAAACTCGAGGTTCTCGAAGTTCGATCCATAGCTCTCAATCTCCAGATCGACGTGCTGTCCCGCGCTCATGCCGCTGGAGCCGATGGCTCGCCCAAGTTCTTCCACCGCCTCCGTGATCTGGTGCTTCCTTATCCTGAGCTCCGCCGTATTCCGCGCCAAGAGCTCAAAGGAGTGTGCGATGAGGCTCATGGCGCTCAAAATCGCCGTTGCCTCCCCATGGACCCGATGCACGGTCTGACGCCCCCGCCGGAGCAATCCGTCATCCATACAGGGCAGATCATCGAGTATCAGGGAGGCTGTATGGACGAACTCGATAGCCGCCGCCGCCCGGGTCAACTTCCTGGCGGGCCCTCCCACGACCTCGGCCGAGCAGAGCAATAATATGGGCCGAAGCCGCTTCCCGCCCCCCAAAACAGCATAGCTCATGGCCTGGTGAATGCGCGGCGGGTAAAGCTCCTGGGAGGGCATCCACCGCCGGAGCTCGTCGTCGATAAACTGCTTTTCTTCCTGGAGCCGCCCGACCAAGCGCAGGAGCTCCTCTCGGGAAATCCCAGGCACCTGCACAGGCGTCGGGGGATGCGGAGACATGACCCTTCCTTCCGTGGACCGAAGTTGTTGAAGACCCAAGCCTACTCCCCTTCGCGAAGGTTTGCCAGAGCCACGCGGAAGATTTGGATTTGTGTTCCGCTCGCATCGGGCGCCATCCGACACCCGCTACTCGCCATTTTCACCCGTTTTTTCATCGATCAACCCGAAACCGATGCAACTCCCGCCAAGGCCAGAGCCGTCGGGAATGGAACCCCGAGAAGCCGGGGCCAAGGAGGAATGGGGCAAACCGCTCCGCTGTCCGAATCCCGGGAAAATCCGCTCCAGAAACCGCGTTTCCGGCCTCGGTCATGGTACCGGCCACGGTGCAGATTTCAGACGCCGCGCCAGGGCTTCCAGCCCTGGAACCCGGCGGAGGCTCTGCCTCCGGACCTCCGCTGGGAGCGCCGCTCCCAGACCCACGCCAGGGAGCCA
>JAJRTK010000470.1 GCA_024278345.1 bacterium
AGCCCGCGTAGATGATCCGTGGGTCGGAGGCCGAGGCGGCCAGAGCACTGATGGAGCTTTCGGCGCCACACAAGTTGTCCGAGCTTACTTCCCAGTTGTCACCGAGATCTTTACTGATCAAGATTCGGTTCGTTCCGGCGATGAGAGTGGCGCCATCGCCGGGATGCACAAGGTAGGGGGCGATGAAGAGCCGCGGATCGTCCTTCCATGGTCCGGTGATCTCTTTGCCTCCTTGAGGATCGCCTCGGGCGATGCTCAAAAAGGGGACAGAAGCAAAGAAGACTTGGGGATTGGACGAAGGGAAGCCGGTATACCCGCCATCGCCACCAAGAGGCATGCTCCATTGCGCCCCGGCGTTCTCGGTGATGTGGGTTCCGTTGTCCTGGCTTCCAGCCACGATGGTGTCGGGCGATTGAGGATGAACGGAGAGATCGTAGTATTGAGTGACGCTGATTCCGTGACTGCGGCGCTCCCAACTGCCGCCGCCATCGCCAGTGACATAGATCCCGCCATCCGTGGCAACCCAGATCCTGCCATCCGCGTCAATGGCGAAAGCATGCTGGTCGGCATGAACATATCGCGGATTTTTGAGATCCTGGGGTCGTTCCGCTTGGGTGTACATCAGTTTCCAGTCCGTGAGCTTTTCAAAGCTTTTGCCACCATCCCTTGTCCGCTGCACATCCAGGCCTCCTAGCAAAAGAAGATCTGGGTTGGAACGATCAACGGCAAGGGCATTTCCGTACCAGCACTGCGTCTGGCAATAGTTGGGAGCTCCGTCCAACTTTTCCCAAGAATCGCCTCCGTTGTCACTTCGATACAATCCCAAGAGTCCTTCTTGGAGCTCTTTGGCTCCAATGCCCACATAGAGCCGGTCTGGATTGGACGGCGCGATGGCCAATGTCGAGCGAATCGTCATGGCCCCGTACGGCAGTCCGCTGGTCAGGAGTGACCAGCTTTGGCCCCCATTATCGGACCGATAGACACCGCCGCCGAAGAAGGTTGCGTAGAGCCGATCCGGACGGCTTCGATGACCCAGGATTTGCGAACAATGCTGGTTCGAGGGCAGGCCTCCCCCGACGATCTGAAAGGTCCGGCCTCCGTCTTTCGACAGCATGACACCCTGATCCGCCGCCAGGAAGATCCGGCCGCCGCCCGCCCGAGGAATCCAGATCTGGCGAATGTGGGGGCTCGGATTCGAAAGAAGAGTCCAGCTTTGGCCCCCGTCGTGACTCTTGAGCAAACCGCAGCCGCGGAGATCATCAAAACCGAAGCTCCCTTCGCCGGTCCCCAAATAGATCGCCTCGGGATCCCCCGGATCCAAAGCCACGGAGCCCACGGAAAGCGAGCATTCTCCATCGGTGAGAGGTTTCCAGCTCAGCCCACCATCCGTCGTTTTCCAAAGGCCCCCGCCAGCCGCCCCCGCGTAGAGGATCTTCGGATTCGCCGGGTGAGTCGCAAGGGATGTGATCCGTCCCGGTAGCCCCGCGGAGGGACCCAACTCTTGCCATTCGGTTTTTCCCACCGAACGGAGCCGGGGCAGGCGAAGAGAAATCTCCCGCAACATCGATTCGCGCCATTTCACCGGAGTCTTCCAGTTGCCAGGGTAGCTTCGGACAAGGCGCCATTGGATTTCTCTGAGCACTGGCTTAGTCAAGGCGCCGGAACTCAGCAGAGTCACCAGGTCTCTTCCGGAACCCGAGGGCCGTATGGCGACATCCTTGAGGGCTGGTTGCATGTAAAAAGCCGCCACCGCCGGATCCACCTCTTCTCCCTGGATTTCTAGAGGCAACGGAGCCGCCAGGCTTCCAGAGGAAAAGAGTATTCCCAGAAGAACCGCGCCGATGATGAAAGATCCCTGAGCTCTTCCCCTCAAGGGTTTGGGTGGAGATTGCACCGTCATTTCTCTGTTCCTCCAGTCTTGCCGGTGATGAATTCCCTGGATTGCCCAGTTCACCAAGAAAGGCTCCATTGGAAAGTTCTTTTTTGTGTTGGTTTCCGCTCCCATCGGTCGCAGCCGCTCCCGCTACTCGCCTTTCATTGACCGCGGTTCCTCATGGTTCCAAGAGGGTTCATGGGGATCGCCATCCAGCACCAACGGCCACTGAATCGCTGGATTCGCTAGCTCGAGAACCCAAAGCTCTCTCCGTTGGTCATCCCCATCCTTGTTTCCTTGTAGTACCCGTACAAATGCCACGTACTTCCCATCCCCGGAAACCGTCGGCGACTCAATCCGCTCGTTGTACAGCTCCGTGATCCGCGCTTCCTTTTTATTCGCAAAATCGTAGAAATATAAATCCCCTCCGCAATAGGTGCCAGTGGAATCGCAGGAACGCCGGACAAAAACGAAACCGCTGCCGTCTGGAAGCCAGGCGGGGCTCTTCGGCGCCCAATCTCCACTTCCTTCTCGAACTGCAATGGGTGCCTTGTTGGGAGCTGCCATCCAGATTGCCTGTTCCAAATTTTTCCCCTGAGCCTCGTACAGAAGGCGATCATCCACGGGCGACAAGGCCGGATCGGTTCCGCGAAGCGCTCCTCCAGTCGTTGGCATCCATAGTCTGGGTGTGCCATCTACGAGGGCAGTCATGAACAAGCCTTTATCGCCAGTAAAAAGGAGCTCTTTCCCCTCGTGACTCCAGGTGGGTGCGCTCAAGATCTCCCCTTCGACTCCACCCTCGTCGATGACGATCTCTCCATCCATCTCGATTTCGTTGTCCGCCTCTACATCGACGCCGTTTTCCGGAGGTTCCCAGGTTTTTCGGCCGATTCGCGCCACAATCCACTGATTGACGCCCTCCCCGAGATCGACGACCTCATCCAAAACGAACCGAGCCCGTTTTCCTGGAGCAACGCTGACGCTGTGACTGAATCTGGAACCTTGGGCGTAGACGAGGACGATTTTCGTCTCCGGCGTGGCGTTGCGTATGGTTCCCATAACCACTCCGATCTCCCTTGAATCAGACATGGCTTGGTTCCGGGATGGCGGATTTGTCAGCTTCTTTAGGCCTTCATCACTCAGGCCCCAGATTTCCGAGGTCCGTCGGGAGTAGTGAGGTTCCAGGTCGCTGGGAAAGGCCAAGATTTCTCCGTCAGGACTCCAGCTTGCCCCAGGGGAATTCCCCTCCAGATCGAGAAGAATACCTGAATGCGCCCCATCGGGACTGATACATCTAAGACTGGTTTGCGCCGCTTCGGGATCGCCGGAAGAAGTCTCACTCCGTTGGGATGCCAAATAAGCGATCATTCCCGTGAGGCGCGGGTAATCCAGTTTCCCGTTGACCCGGTACGTCACGTTGTCGATGTCTAGTTCCACACCTTCCCCTTCGAAGCGAAGGAGGAGATAGAAAGGTTTCGCCTCGCTCCTTCCGCGGCTCAGCATGGAGAGTTGCCGGTTGTCAAGAGAGACGACGATGCGACGCCAATAGGAGTCCAGTCGGGTAGAACGGTTGAATTTGAACAGAGTCGAGAGAAGAGAATATCTTCCCTCATCGTCCAGCGTGACGAGGCTTGCCTCGAAGAGGTGGAGCATGCTTCCTCGTCTTTTGGTGATTTCGAATCGGTAATCGAGGCCAAAATTACCTTGCCGGACTGTGGTGGGGGGATAGACTTCTTGGATCAGATAACCCGGAGCGGAAAAATGGGCTCCCCAGCCTCCAGGATTTCGGCTCGCCCGACCATCAGGCCCGGGGGCCAGCGTACCACTCCGCTGGGCAATCCCGGCCCAGGCGGCCCTTTTTTGCTCGAAATCACCGTTGCGGAGAAGGTGCAATCCGTGGACTTCCAGCAGTCCGCCAGACCCAGGTTGGCAGATTCTGGACAAGCGACGCTCCGCATCCATTGTTTCTTCTACCTCCTTTCCCTTGTCTCCAGCAGCTTTGTTTTTCTTACCAGCTTCGCTAGCGGTCCCTCCGAAGATCAGTATTACCAGGAAGAGAGTTTGCATCCAGCATTTCATATCTTGACCTCCTTCACCCGAAGCTCCCAACACGGCTCTGCCGCAGCGCCTGATCGATCATCTCCCCCGGCCTTCTCGCCGGGCGGATCCTCATCATCGCCCCAGGTACTCCGCCACAGTCTATGCTATCATCCCATAGGTGAAAATGAAGATAACGGCTGGAACTGTTTCCGGCACGGATGATCGAGTCCCTTCTTTCTCCCAACATCAAGGAATCAAGCTCGTGCTGGAACGCGAAAAAAGAACTGCCGTGAAGATCGTTCGCGATGCCTGCCGCTTGGCGATTTCTATCCAGAAAGCCACGGTTTCCCCAGAGACTCTCATCAAGCGGGATCGCTCTCCCGTGACCGCCGCCGATTTTGGTGTTCAAGCGTTGGTCTCCATGCTGCTCCAGGAAGCCTTTCCAGGCGATCCCATCGTGGCCGAGGAAGAATCTTCCGAGCTCGCCTTACCGGGGAATGAGGCACTCCGAGAAACCGTTTTCGAAGCCGTAGAACTGGTGCTTCCCGGTCGCGGGCCACGGGAAATCGTGGAAGCCGTAGCACGAGCTTGCTCCGCGGGGGGGCGGGCAGGCCGGTTTTGGGTTCTCGATCCCATCGACGGAACCAAAGGATTTCTTCGAGGCGACCAATATGCCATCGCCCTGGCTCTCGTGGAGGATGGACGGTGCGTGCTCGGCGTTCTTGGATGCCCGAACTTGCCCGCGGATCTCGCCCACCCCGATGGTGAGCGCGGCAGCCTCTTTGTGGCGGTTTCTGGCCAGGGCGCCACGAGTTGGAGCCTCTCCCAAGAAACAGAAGAACCCATCCATGTCGCCGATCCGAAAAATTCCTCCGACGCTGTCCTGTGCGAATCTTACGAATCGGCCCACTCCTCCCATGATCAGGCAGCCAGGATCGCTTTGAAACTGGGAATCATGCGGCCGCCAGTTCGCATCGACAGCCAGTGTAAATACGCCGTCGTTGCCCGGGGCGACGCCGCCATCTACTTGCGTCTGCCATCCAAGGGGTACTCGGAGAAAATCTGGGACCACGCCGCGGGCTCCATCCTGGTCACCGAGGCCGGAGGCCGCGTCACCGACCTTTGGGGCAGGCCCTTAGACTTCGGTGGCGGCCAGTACCTCCCTGAACCGGGAGTGATCGCCACCTGCGGCAAAATTCACGATTCCGTCGTCGAGGCTGTTGGCAAAGGCGGTTGAAAGCCAGGTGCCAAGAAACAAAGAGGAAGCCGCGCAGCATACAAATATGTGGGCTGGGATCCCGTTGCCCTTCGTTGCAACGGGAAGATGAGCTAGCTCCCTGGTGGGTGCAGGGTGAAGCCCTGCCAGGGGACGGGGGACGGAGTCCCCGGACAACCGCCGAGCAGAGCGAGGCGCGAACCCCCCGCCGAGCAGAGCGAGGCGCGAACCCCCCGCCGAGCAGAGCGAGGCGCGAACCCCCCGCCGAG
>JAJRTK010000471.1 GCA_024278345.1 bacterium
CGCCCTTTTCTTCAGGTGGTTTCCTTATGTTTTCTGGGCCTCGGTCATGGTACCGGCCACCCGAAAAAAGCGCGCAGCGCACAAAGATGTGGGTCCAGGGAGCGGGCTCCCTGGCGTGGGTCTGGGAGCGGCGCTCCCAGCGGAGGTCCGGAGGCAGAGCCTCCGCCGGGTTCCAGGGCTGGAAGCCCTGGGGCGGCGTCTGAAATCTGCACCGTGGCCGGTACCATGACCGAGGCCGTTTTCTGCATGGTTCTTCTTGGGCTTGTACTCCGCTCCCATCGCTCACCTCCGTTGCGCACTGCTCGCCTTGCGCTCCGCTCTTCGGTTATTCAAAGCAGGAGCAGGCCTTACCTTGACATTCCTTTCATGGGCTCGATAGGCTGGTTTCGTCGGAAGTTCGCGGGTTGCGGTGAACACCTGTTGGAGAAGGATCGTGGAAGCTCCCTGGAAGGCCCGGTGCCTCAAGATGGTGAAGCAACAGATTGCCCGGCGAGGCATCGCCCGGCGAGTCGTCCTTGATGCCATGGAATCGGTTCCGCGCCACCTCTTCATGCCCCAGGATCTTCGTCACCTTGCGTACGAGGATCGGGCCGTTCCAATCGGTGGTGGCCAGACCATTTCCCAGCCCTACATCGTCGCCTTTATGACCGATGTCCTGGAATTGACAGGCAAGGAACGGGTGCTGGAGGTGGGAACAGGCTCCGGATACCAGACCGCGATTCTGGCCGAAATCGTTCCAGAGCTCTACAGCCTGGAAATTCGGCCCGATCTCGCCGCCAGGGCCCGAAAACTCTTGGAAAGACTCGGCTACGAAAACGTGCGGCTGCGGGTTGGCGATGGTTCCCGCGGTTGGCCGGAGGCGGCACCTTTCCATCGGATTATCGTCACCGCCGCGCCAGAATCCGTGCCACCGGCTCTCGTGGAACAACTTGCCGAAGGCGGCGCGATGATTATTCCCGTGGGCCGCGACGACCAAGAGCTTGAGTTATCCTGGAAAAAAAATGGGAAGATGGTGGTTCGCGGGATCCTTCCGGTCCGCTTTGTGCCCATGGCGGGATCCGCCGGTTCTCTAGGAGGTTCCAGGTTTTGATTTGCCGTAGATGTGGGCGCTCTCACGAAGAGGCCGCTTGCCCGTTATGCGGGCAGCCTCGACCGGAGGCCATTGCTACCAAGGCCCAGCGCGAAGCCTACCGGCAAAGGCTTTTCGTGACTCTCTCATTGCCTTTGCAACTGGAAGGGGAACATGCGGCTTTCCTGTCCAAAGCCAACCACTCCCGCCGTGAGGAGGACCGGATTCTTGCCACCTTCCAGGAAGAAAACCTCGGGGCCTTCCTGAAACTATGGGACAAGGTTGCCCATGACCCTGATTGCGAGCTCTTGTTCAACGGCCGCCGCCGGCCCTATGATCGGGAGTTGTGGATTCCTCTGATATGGATCGCGGCCTCAGGGGTTGAGGAGTCGTCCTAGCCATCTCGAATGTGCTAATTTCTCACGGGGTTTTTGCGGCGAGTGATTACCAAACAGGATGAAGGCCCGGCCCTCACGCGGGGGTTAGCCAAAATGATGACCACCTTCAAATCTTCTTATTTTCAATTGGTTTCTTAGGATTGGGTGCGCCATGGCCAAGAAGAAATCTGGTCTGAGCAGCAAGGATGTCACCGAGAAGCTCAAGGAGCTCGAGCTTCAGATGAAACGGCTTGGCAACCTCTATAACCAGTATCTGTCAGGGCAGCGGAAACGGCCGCCAAACCACGAGCAAATGAAGGTGGAACGAATGATCCGAACCTTCATTCAGGAACCGATCCAGAACGTGGGTCTCCGTTTCCGCTTTCTCAATTTGTCCGCCACTTACAACACGATGAAGACCCTCTGGAACCGGAAGGCGGAGGAGATGCTGTCCGGCGGAAAATCCAGGGCGTCAAGTCGTGTCCAACGCTTCAGCAAGAAGCGGGTTGCCAGGTTTATGGGGAGTGGCCGCTCCTCGCGGGACTCTTTCACCCGGCGGCGGCCCGGGCGCAAGACCGCGCAGGAGACGAAAGAGAAGGCCGCGCCGGAAAAAACGGCGGACCAACAACCTGAAACCGCTGCCCCGGCCGAAAGCAAAACTCCGGCGACCGCGGCCGCACAGGCCCGCCCTCGGTCAGGCGGCGGGATCGACCGGCTCTTTCAGAGCTTGACCGACCACCAAAAATCCCGGGGACAGGCGCCAACCTTCCAATCGCCTGATCAACTTCGACGTTATCTTGCTCAACAGAAAGCCAAGATCCAGAAGCAGACCGGTGTTCAGAACATCCAGCTCAAGGTGAGGCTTGAGGGTGGCAAACTGAAGATCAAGGCCAAACGGCGTGGAGCGTGAGACTGCGGTGGAGGGCAATGCTGTCCACTCGGTGGCTGTTAGTTCTGGAGTTCTCGAGCCTGGCGCCGCTCCTGGGGAGACAGCTTCTGCCCCTTGGACCCCATTGGCTTTCCATCATGGTTGGCTTCGCGGCCTCAGGCTGCGTCGGGTGGGCACTGGTTTGGGGAGCGAAGCGGCTCTTGCTGCCCCACAAGACGGGCCCTCTGCCAGGCTGCCCGGATCCAGCGGCTGACCCGCGCCAAGCAGAGCGGGAGGCCTTCGAATCGCTGATGAGGCACTGCCTGTTTCCTCTGCTCTTGCTGGTTCCCGCCGCTTTCCTCCATTTCACGGCTCCCGCGGATCTCGGGTTGGCCCTGGAATGTCTGGCTTTCGTTGCCGTTTTCCTTCGCCTGGCTGATCTGGTCCAGGATTCATCGCCCATTCTTCGCCGACCGCGGGCCTTTTTGTTGGGCCTTGCCCTCCTGGCCTCGGCGGCGTTGGCAGGCTCACTTCTGGCCGAGCACAACCCGCTCACCGGAGACGAGCCCGCCTACCTGGTGATGGCATCAAGTCTTATTCGGGACCTGGATTTGGACGTTGGGAACAACTACCGTCAGCGGGATTACAGGGAGTTCGGGGTGGATTCCTATCCGACATTCGCCCACCGCGGCACCGGAGGGCGTTTCTATCCCCATCACGGCGCCGGCCTGGGGCTTCTTCTCGCTCCAGTGCTGCCGATAGCTTCCTTTCTGGAGCGCAGGGTTGGCATGGGTTGGGGGATCTTCCTTCTGCGGTTGATCCCCGGTTGCCTGTTGGGACTCTACCTCATGGTGGCCTTTGATTTGTCCCGTGCGCTGGGAGCCAGGAAACGTCCGGCTTTTGGCGTCGCCGTGGCATTTGGGCTTTCCTGCCCCCTCCTCTTCTATTCCACGCAGCTCTACCCGGATTTGCCGGCGGGGCTGATGCTCGGGTGGCTCGCACTCCTTTGGGTTCGCCTGGCCAGGGTGCGTGATCCTGATGAAAGAGCCACCTTGCCGCTCTTGGCAATGTCGGCATCTCTGGCGATGCTTCCACTTTTAGGGGTGAAGTTTCTATTGCCGGGAGGGCTCTTGGGGATGGGTCTGCTCTGGCGCTTTTGGCGGCGCCAGGATCCCCGTGGACTGGTTTGGGCCTTGGCCGGTGGCATTGTGGGGTGTACCGCCTTTTTCTGGCTGCTCGGCAGCCAGACAGGAACCTTTTCCCCAGCCGCCGCTTTCGGCGGGGCGAAAGCGGCCACCCAGGGCGGCGGACTGCTAGGCCACTTCGCCGCCGGGATGGGAGCACGCCTCCGATTCGTGCCCTGGTGGCTGTTCGGGTACCTGATGGATCAGAGGACGGGCCTCTTTTTTCTCGCCCCCTTCATGGGGCTGGGTATAGCGGGACTCTTCCGGAATGGATCCAGGGACCGGTCATCGGTGGCCGCCAAAGCAGCCAACGATGACCGAGGCCAAGGATCCTCATCCCAATGGTTCTTGCTTCTCATCGCTGGTTCCTACATGCTGGTCTATGCCTACCACCTGGACTGGGGAGGCCGCTGTCCACCGGGAAGGCCCATGGTGGGCGTCCTCTGGTCGACCGCGCCCTTTGTCGCCCTGGGGATCGGATTGGTTCCAGCCTGGGGACGCAGAATCTTGTTTGGACTCTCAGGGCTCATCTCCCTGGCCTATGCACTGGACCACAAGACCCTTTTTCTTCACTTGCACCCCAACGCCCAATCCGAGTTCTCCCCGCTCCTCCAGAATCTGAGTCTTCCGCGGCTCCCCCTTGCCAAGCTGGCACCGTTCGTCTCCGTCGATCACACTTGGACCGTGGGAAACAGTGTCGGCTTGCTTCTGCTGGCAGCCTTGGCGGGCTGGTGTTGGAGGCTTGCCGCCCGCCCCTCGTCGCTTGCTGTAGGGAAGGGACGTTTCTTTGGCGTGTGCCCGGAAACAAGGGCTAGGAGCTCTTTCGCCGCTAGGTCTCTGGCGCTTCCACTTCTCGCGGCAGCCACGATCATCTGGGGCCTCCAGATCAACCCAGAATCCCGCCTCCAACCCCTCGTGGCGCAAGATCCAGACTGCGGCCGGGTTCTGACCGGCGGCGGGGCTCTCTGGCGGGATGGTTGGGTTCCGCCGCGCCTGTGGTGGTCTTTCTGGGTCCGCTTGGATTCCCCGGCGTCCCTCCAATTCACTGCGTTGCAGTCCACGATGGCTTGCATTCGCGGGCGCCGGCTCCATCGGCGCCTCGACCTTGACCCGGCCTCCCCGCGGGAGGTTCAGCTCCCCGATTCTTGGATCGGGCGCCTAGAACGGTTAGAGATCTGGGTGGAGGCCGGAGTCGTTCCGGCTCTTCTCTCAAGATCCCCGGACAAACGAAATCTAGGTGCCCGGATCGCGCTCCGCTGCCATGAGGATCCAGGTTCGAGATGACACGATCCCGCGGAAAGCCTCGGACTCTCGGGGGAGGCTCTCTTCAACGAACCAGGTCTATTTGGTTCCTCCGCACCCCGCTTCAGCCGTCGGCTCCCTCAGTGAGTTGCTTTGGAAGCTCGCCGTCAGAAGTGCCGGTTCCCAGAAGCTTGGCTTTCATGGCGGCAAGCTCGTCGTCGATATCGGCAGTTGCCTCGAGCTCGGCGAATCTCGATTCGATACCCGTGTCCGCGAGTTCGGAGGCTGCGGCGGTCTCGATTTCCATCTCCTCGACTTTGGCCTCCACGCGGGCTAGAGCGTCGAAAGCGCCGGTCTGCTGGATGTTCGAGACGGCGTTTTGGATGGTCTTTTGAGCTTCGGCGCGTTTGGCGCGGGCGACGAGGAGGTTTTTCTTGCGCTTTGCTTCCTCGATCTTGGCTTCCAGTGTGTGGAGATTGTCCTTGAGGACGCTGGTCATTTTCCGATGCTCTTCCCACTGAGCCTTGAAGCCCCGAGCCACTTCCTCGTAGCTCTTTTTCCGCTTGAGGGCCTGACGCGCAAGGTCGTCGTCGCCCTTTTGAACGGCGAAGATGGCCTTTTTCTCCCACTTCTGGGACTGTTCGAGATTCCGCGCGAATTGTTGCTGGACCTTTTTCTCGTCAGCAATTGCCCGAGCGACTTCTACTTTGGCGGTACGAAAGCTCGTTTCCATCTCACGGATGGCCTGCTCCAGAGTCTTTTCCGGATCTTCGGCTTTATCGATGAGATCGTTGAGGTTGGATTTGATGATATCGGTCATGCGTCGAAAAATGCCCATCGACGTTCCTCCAGGCAGTCGCATCCTATCGGCGGGAAGAATTGCGAATCAAACCAGCTTGCCGAATGGATTGAAGCGCGGCAATCAAGTAGCTGGCACAAGAACGAGCAAAGTAAGAATAGTGGTCCTGGGCCAGAGTTGCAAACGAAAGGGAAGTGAAAGGAAAAGAGGGGAGTAGCCACAGGGGTCGTCCGAGGGTGGCAAGAGCTCCCCTCTGGTCCAGGACCGCAGAACCGCTAAATGCGCTCGATAATCGTCGTGATCCCCTGCCCAAAACCGATGCACATGGTCTGGAGCCCCATTCTCAGATCTTGCCGCTCCAACTCGTGGAGGAGCGTGGTCATGAGCTTTGTTCCCGTTGCGCCAAGAGGGTGGCCTAGAGCGATGGCTCCGCCATTGACGTTGGTCTTCTTGGGATCGAAGCCGATCTCCTTGTGCCAGGCCATGACAACCGACGCGAAGGCTTCGTTGATCTCCACCAGATCGATCTGATCGATGGTGAGGCCCGCTTTCCGAAGTGCCATCTGGGTCGCCGGGATCGGGCCGGTGAGCATGATGGTGGGATCGACGCCGGCCGCGGCCATGGAGACGATTCGTGCCCGAGGCGTCAGCCCAAGCTCTTTTGCCTTCTCAGCCGAGGCCACCAAGATGGCGGCCGCACCGTCGGAGATCTGCGACGAGCTGGCTGCGGTGATCTTTCCGTCATCCTTGAAAGCGGGGCGAAGAGAGGCAAGCTTTTCCAGACTGGTGGAGCGCCGGGGACCTTCGTCGGTCTTGACGACGATCTTGTTCCCATTCTCGTCCACGGTGGAGACCGGCACGATCTCCCGGTCGAAACGACCGGCGTCCAGAGCTGCCACGGCTTTTCCGTGGCTTTCCAGGGAGAACTCGTCGAGCTGTTCTCGCGTCAGGTCCCACTTGTCGGCAACGAGCTCCGCCGACAGCCCCTGAGGAATCACCTTGTAACGCCGGGAAATCGCGTCCGAAACGCCCTCACCGTCAGAACCCAAAGGAATACGGCTCATGCTCTCCACACCTGCCGCCACAACCAAGTCTTGGCTTCCCGACATGACACCCATGGCCGCGAAATGAAGCGCTTGCTGGCTCGATCCGCACATCCGGTTGACGCTGGTTGCCGGCACTTCCACCGGCCATCCCGCCGCGAGAACCGCCAGCCGGCCGATGTTCCAGCCCTGTTCTTGGTGTTGAGTCACGCACCCCATCACCACGTCTTCCACTTGGGCCGGATCAACGCCGAGCCTCTCCAGTAATCCATTGAGTGCCACGGCTCCCAGGTCATCGGGTCTGATCCCTGACAGAGCTCCACGGTTCTTGCCCACGGGAGTCCGAACGGCTCCCACGATGTATGCATCTCTCATGGCTTTCTCCATGCAGTTTCTCGGCTCCGGAACCGCCACCCGTGCATTGGGCGGCTGCCCCCAGGAGCGCTAGAGGCTGACTTCGGCTCGACCGTTCGTCAGGACACACTGTCCATCGCTATTCCAGGTTTCGAACTCCACCACCTGCACCGACTCGGTGAGCTCGGTCTTCCAGATCCGGGTCTCCAGTTCTTGTCCCGGAAGCACCGGCTTGGAGAAGCGGACTCTGATCCTTTTGAGCTTTTCGGGACGGCCGTCAGCGATGGTGCCGATGACCGCCTGTGTGGCCATTGCCATGGTGCAGAGGCCGTGAAGAATGATGCCTGGAAGCCCCGCGGCCTTGGCCACCGCCTCGTCAAGATGGATCGGGTTGTTGTCTCCTGATGCCTCAGCGTAGCGAGTAGCCTGGTCCAGAGCCACCTCGGTCCTGAAAACGCAATCCGCCTCAGGCCGCTCTTCGGTGCTGAGCTTGTCTTTCTTCTTTTCACCCGGCTTCTTGGGCGCCCGGATGAAGAGCCCCGATTTGGCTTCCACAACCGCCCGGCCTTCCCGCATGAGGCTCTGCCCAACGGTGACGAGCTGTCCCGAGGACTTGTCCTCAATAGAGAGAATTTCGCCCGTGGGATAGAGGATATCCTTGGGCCGGACCGTGTCGTGGAGGATCATCTCCTGTTCGCCGTGGACAAGCCTCAAGATGTCCAAGCCGAGCTCCGGATCGCTGGCCACGGGCATCAACAGGTCGTGGAAGTACCGCACGGCGAAGAGAGGATGAGCCATGATTCCGCCTTCCCGGCTATCATCGAAGAAAGCCGGGTTCTTATCATCCACTGCCGCGGCGTAGGCCTTCATTTCCCCAGCGGAGGCCAAGATCACGTCGCCACCGTAAAACCGACCGATCATTGCTTTGTTCGCGCCGCTTGGCTCCTCCGAGGATTGCCGTTCCTCCTCCGCCGCTTTCCGGGCGGCGGCAAAATCGAAAGCGCGGGAAAACTTCATGATGTCGCCAATGTTGTCCACGACGAACTTCCGGGCCATGAACGCCTTCTGCGGCTCCAGGGTACCACCCAAGATCCCTCCAAGGGTCTCGGCGTCGGTCTTCACCGTGGACGTGGCCTTGCCGTGGAGACCTTTTTTCGCCGAACAACTCCCGTCGCCCACGGAAACTGTATAGTCATCCGATCCCGTGACGTGGAAGTGGATCGTCGCCGACCACCCCACGGCTTTCTCTGGCACGAACGCTCTGGGCAGAAGCCCGAACGCATTTTCGATGGGATCATCGGACGAAACCGGAGGCGCTGGCGTCGAGGCTGCTGCTCCCGCCGGGGCCGCCAATTCCAATTGCTTCACTTCCGCCGCCACTTTCTTCCGGTCGAAGGCGGTCTGGAATTTCATCATGTCGCCCAACTTATCGACCTTGAGCTTGCCCTTCATGAAGGCGCGCTGAGGATCCACCGTGCCATCGAACATTCCCACCAACGTCCCCGAATCCGTCTTCACCGTTGACGTCGGAGAGCCTTCGGCTCCCTTGACCACCCGGCAAGCGCCCGCTTCCACCATGACGGAGTACGTTCCCTTGTCCGCCGTGACAAAGTGGATGTTGGCCTTCCAATTCTTGGCCTTTTCCGCGACGAACGCCTTGGGAAGCAGCTCCATCACCTGTTGGAGCTTGTCCACTTCGGGTGCCGCCGGAGCCGCGGGACTCGGCCCCGCCGCCGGCGTAGAGGCCCGAGACGCCGCCACCGCCGCCACCGCCGCCGCCACCTTCTTCCGGTCGAAGGCGGTCTGAAACTTCATCATGTCGCCAAGCTTGTCAATCTTGAGTTTGCCCTGCATAAAGGCGCGTTGCGGGTCCACGGTACCATCGAACATTCCCACAAGCGTTCCGGAGTCGGTCTTTACCGTGCAAGTCGGTTTGCCCTCGGCGCCTTTCGTTGCATTACAGGCTCCGCCCTCTACAGAGAGCGAATAGGTCCCCTCGTCGGAAGTGACGAAGTGGATATTTGCTTTCCACGCCCCCGCCTTCGCTGGACGAAACCCCTCCGGCAACGAAATCATGAGGCTTTCCAACAGGCTGACCTGTGGGGCAACCGGAGCCGCCACCAC
>JAJRTK010000472.1 GCA_024278345.1 bacterium
CTCACTTCGCTCGGCCCCGCGTTTTCCCTCTTCTTTTCCTGTTTTGTCCCGCCTTACGTGGATCCCCCCTCGTGACGAACCGTGATGAGAGATCCGGGAAAAGCCCGACAACATCTTGAACAAAGATGGCTTTCCATCGCGAAATCAACCCCCGCCAGTCTGCAAACGCCCGCGGACAACCTCCACCAACCGATCCCGGGGCACCGATTCCTGTGATCGGTCCCGCAAATCCTTCACCGTCACCGAATCCGCGGCCAATTCGTCGGGACCGGCAACGATGCAAAGCGCGGCACCAATCCTGGCCGCGTGACGAAACTGCTTCCCCAGCTTCGCCGTTTCGTAGCTCATCTCCGTTCTGACCCCGGAACGGCGCAATTTCTGGCAGATTTCCAGGGCAACAGGTGTGGAAGCCTCGTCGAAGAGGGTCACGAAAACCTGCACTGGCGCAAGTCGTGTATCGTCGGAGAGCCCCAGTTCCTCCAAGACGAGCAAGAGGCGGTCCAGGCCGAAAGAGACCCCTGCCGCCGGAAGTCCCTGCTTCGCTCCCACCTGGCCAATCAAGCCGTCATACCGGCCTCCACCTGCGATGCTCCCCAATTTCACATCCCTGGACACCGCCTCGAAAATCGTCCCGGTGTAGTAGTCCATTCCCCGGGCAAGCGCCGGCTCGATGCGGATCTTCTCCATGGAGACTCCGGCGATTCCCGCCAGCTCCACCACCCTCCAAAGATCGGCCACCGCCGCCGTGCCGGCCTCCGAAGCAACCAGCCTTTTCCGGAGTTGTTCGAGCCTTTCCAAGGGCCCGCCGTCCACCTCCAGGATCTGGAAGACCACCGCGACCTGAGACGCCTCGAATCCGCGTCTGGCCAGTTCGCTTTCCACACCATGGCGACCTATTTTGTCCAGCTTGTCGAGGCTTCTGCAAAGAAGCGGTATCCCGTGGGGGTCTACCGCGGCCGCCTCCCCGATAGCGTCCAACAGTTTCCGGTTGTTGAGCAGAATTTCAAACGCCTCGATTCCAAGACTCGAAAGGGCATCGCCAATGAGGGCCACGATCTCGGCATCCACGAGGAGCGCCGGCGAGCCGACAATGTCCGCGTCGCACTGGAAAAACTCGCGATGCCGCCCACGGTGGGGCTTCTCCGCTCGCCAAACGGGCGCGACCTGATACCTCCGAAAAGGACGGGGAAGCTCTGGATACATCGCCACTACCCGCGCCAGGGGAACCGTCAAGTCGTATCTGAGTCCCACGTGCCTCTTTCCATTGTCCAGAAAGTGGTAAAGTAAGCGATCCGCATCCTCGCCATACTTGCCTGTCAAGACTTCGTAGTACTCCATGGCCGGTGTCTGCAATGGCCGGTATCCATAGCTTTCGAAGACCTTCTCCAGGCGGGCCACCACATCGTTCCGGCGGACCATCACCTCCGGCAACAGATCGCGCATTCCTCTCAAGACTTTTGGTTTCATCACTTTCTCCTGGATGTCCGGTCACGGAGCGGAAAACCCGCGGATTGTATCGGTACCGGGCCGATGGCGGGAAACTACCACACGTCACTCTACCATTCGAGACCTTTGCCTTCCGGCAAGAATCGGTGGGAAAAGGCTATTGGGGTATGGAGAAAGCGTCAAGGGCGATGATAGGCGAGCAGCGGTCGGCCGGATGGACGCCGATGGGAGCGGCCCCAACCCAAAGAGAAAAAAGCTGTTTTGTCAGGCGTGTGCCCTGAAGGCGTCTGACGATCCAACAATCAGCCCCCTCCGGATCAATCGGATGGGGGAAGGGAATGCTCCTTCGCCATGTCTCGCAAGCGCCGAGCCAGCCAACGATCCGCGGGATCAGCGGAATTCTCCAGCCGAACGGAAGCCGAAACCGTCGCGGCCTTCCCGGGGGCTCCCTCGGCGAGCAAAATCCGCACAGTTCGCAAAAGTGATTTCGCACCGCCGGCCCGGATCTCGATGAACGCCCTCGCCGACAGCCAAGCAGTCTCCGGTTCTTCTTTTTTCGAGAGCCTTTTCAGATGCTCCGCCGCCCGGTGGCGGAGCTGAGAATCCGGCGACAGGAGAGCCAACCAGAGCACGGAAACCAGATCCGAGTGAGTCAGGACAGACATAAGTTCCTTCGTGCCCCCCCGACTTTTCGCGAGAAGAGCCAAAAAGAGTCCCTGCACTTCGTCGGTTTTCCAGATTTTCGGGTCGGCCCTCAAAGCCACGCCCAGCCAGTGCCCGGCAACCTCGAACTCCCTTTGCCACAACTCGTATCGGGCGATGGCAAAGGCAGCCTTTGCCCCCAGATCGTCGCCCGACGCCTCAAGGCGAGCAACCTGGTCCCCGAGGCCCGGGCTCCAACCAAGCTCCATAGCCTCGGAAAGACGCCAGGCCAAAACGTCCGCCTCCGCCATACCGGGCGCCCGACCGGCACGTTTCAGCACGCGTAACGCCCCCAGACGAAGCAGGGGATCGGGGTGGCTTAGCATGGAAAGCAGCTCCCCCTCCAACCAGCCCTCCAGTCTCCCGAGGCGCTGCAGCCAAGGTTCTGGCAGCGGGCGGCGGCGGAGGGATGCCACCAGCAAGTCGCCGAGGGAAAAAGCCAAAACCCGGTCCGGCACAAAGCTCGACAAGGCGGCGGCCAACTGAGGTGCAGCCACTAGATCTCCGCGAATCAGAGCCGCCCGAAGCAACGCCAAGCCCAGCGCCCGGGAGCGCATCTCCAGAAAAATCGGGGTGAGCGCTCGATCCCACGCGGGTGCTAGAACAGTTGCCAAGTCCGATGCCAGGCGTTCCGCGAGCCACGCGGCCCTTCCGAATTCGCGGGCGCGAAAAAGAAGCGTAAAGAGTCGGCGGCTCCTCTGGGGCGAGCCGACCCCGAGCTCTTCCACCACTTTCGGCCATTCGACCAACTCCAACCCCGCATGGGCCAGGCGATAGGCATCGGGCAGCTCCGGCCGCTCCAGGAAAAGCTTGATCAGAAGGGCTCCCAACTGGTCGCGTCGGAGAAGTTCCGGAGCCTCTTCCATGACCCGCGCCATCTCTATTACTGCCTCTTGGACCTGGCCGGTCTGGTAAGCCAGCTCGCCTGCAAGGAGCCGGAGAGCGACATCGCCATGGCCACGCTCCCGGAGGCCCTCCACAAGGTCTCGTGCCATTTGATAACGCCCCCGCGCCATCAAGCTTCGAACCCGGCCAGTGACGCGGAGGGCATCGAACAAGAGAGCCACGGACAAAACAATGAGAACCAGTGCCACCGAAGCGAGAGCTACGCGCTCCTGACGTCCGAGGGTCTCGCCCTCGGCCAGACCCAAAAGGTGGCGCCAACCGGCTCCAAAGAAACTCCTCATGCTCCTTTTTCCAAGTGTATCTGGAGGAAGGTTCAAGGGAGCGTTTTGCCTTGGCCAGCCGCCACTTTCCCCTGGATGCGCCCGCTCCAGGGTGTTGGAAAGAGCCGAGACAAAGAGCTCGGCGGACTGGAACCTTTGGGAAGGATCTTTCGCCAAGGCCTTGAAAAGAACCCGGATGGTATTTGGATGGAGTCCGCTCTTTTGGTCCTCCCGGGGCTCGGGATCCCGGTAAAGAATGCTATCGAGAAGCTCCTCTTGAGTTTCAGCGGAAAAAGGATAGACGCCGACGAGCAATCGATAGGCCAACACGCCCAACGCGTAGTGGTCCGATACTGGTTTTGCTGCCTTGCCGGAGACCTGCTCGGGAGCCAGGCATTATGGATGGGAAAGCTCTCCCCGCCATTGATCCGCGGCTTCCAAGAGAAGTGGTTCGAGGTCGTAGTCAACTAGAAAGGCTCCTTCTTCATCAAGCCAGACGCCCAAGGGAGTGAGCCTTCCATAACTCCAACCTCGTTGGTGAAGGACTTCCAAGGCGGCGGCGATATCTTTGAGGCAGGCAATGGTCCTTGTGGGCGCCAAACGCTCCCCCGAGTCCGTCAAGACCGATGACAAGCTCCGCCCCACCCGGAAGTCGTGAAACAAAAACAAGAGATCCGCTGTCCGGCTCAGCCCCAGGACCCTCCGAATCGCCCGATGCTCCAGTTCTCCGGCTTTTCTTTGTCGCGCTAGAAGCCTGCGGAAGAGAGCCGAACGATCATCCAAAGCGCAGAGGGCCGTGAAGGGGATCGACTGTACCAAGACAGCCTGCCCGGTGAGCAGATCCTCGCCGCGCCAAAAGCCACCCAGACCGGGGAGATCCAGTTTCTCCCCCAGCTTGTATCGCCCAATCTTGTCGATCACGCCGTCTCTCTCCTGGAAAAGGCTCCCGCCAATCTATTTTTCACCGGAAACCACAAAGTTATCCACAACCTCTCCACCCCCACGGCGTCACATCAAAGCCGCGAACACCGGACCAGGCAGCAATTGCCGGGAGAAACAAGGCAAATCTGTTGAAAAGCTCCGTCAATGGAGGCCCCCGCCGGGCGGCGCCGCAAATCCCGGCTCGACCGCTCTCTGATCAGGCGGCCGGGGCAACGGAAGCCTGTCCAGAACAGAAACGATCCCGTTGAGACCGCGATCTACAGTCCGCGATCCGTTCCCAACTCCATTGACGAGTAGGCTGAAGACCAGAGTTCGACCGTCCCTTCGGAAAAGGTACCCCGACAGGGCGGAAACCCCGGAGATGTGGCCCGTCTTTGCCCGGACGCGCCCCTCAATAGGAAATCCCCTGAACCTTCCTCTCAAGGTACCATCCCGGCCACCGATGGGAAGCGATGAAAGGAATTCCGCCGAGTAAGGACCGCGGAGGGCCCGGAAAAGTAGTCTGGCCAGGTCGCGAGGCGTCGTTCTGTTCCCCCTTGAGATCCCGGAACCGTCCACCACCGTAGTGCTCCGAACGCCGATTTTGTAAAGGTAGCGCATCATCGCTTCCCTGGAAGCGGAAAAACTCATCTGCCCACGCTCGCCCTCGCGGCCAAGAAGCAAGAACAGCCGGTCGGCAAGCCGATTGTCCGACGCCTTGTTCTGCTCGTAGAGAAGCTCCGCTAAGGCAACGGATTTCTCTGCATGGATAAGATGCACACCAGCAGGCAAGAGAGCCTGTCTTCTCTCCCCCTTCACCTCGATCCCAACCTCCGCGAGCACCGGTCCCAGGTTCAATGAGATGGGATTGTCTGAGCACATCCAAAGACCTCCGCCCCCCTGAAAAGCGAAGTCATCGACCACGAAATCGCCCTCAACGATTTCCACGCCCTTCCGCTTGAGGGCAGCGGCAAGATCATAGACCGCCGAAGAGGAAAACCCTGGATAACAAACACCTGCCACGTAAAGATCGCCCCAAAGTGATCCCCCGGAACTCCGGCCCAGCCGGTACAATCGGACCTCAAAACGATACTCGATTCCCCATCGTTCCAGAGCCATGGACGTCACGAACAGCTTCTGATTCGATGCTGGAAGAAAAGCCTCTTTGGAGGAATGCTCAAAAAGGACTTCCTCTGTTTCGCCGTCAAGAACCACGAGTCCAAGACGAGTGCCACGAAGAACTGGTGCCGAGATCGCCTTTTGAAGAAGAACTGGAAGCTCATTGCCCGATCCCACGGCAATACCGAGCGGAAAAAGCAACAGGGCAAAGAGGGCGGCCAACGCCAGCACCCAACGCCCCCTCCCCGTTTCGACGCCTCGTTCTTGAAGCGGTAACATGAGTCGATCTTTCTACGTCAATTCTCTGTTCTTGTGCATCGGCAAAGAGCATCCTCACGGACGCCGGAAAGCACCTGGAATTGGAGACCGTTCCGAGCATTCCATGAAAGTTCTCGTCGCCTCAGGAGCCCCGCCCTTCGCCAAGGGTGGCGCTGAAATCCTCCTCGCGGAGCTTTGCGCGGCTCTTCAACGGGCCGGGCACCGAACCGATGCCATGCTCTTCCGCCATCGGCCGTTCGGAGGATTTACAGCGGCCTACCTCCATGCCCGCCTTGCCAACGTCCACACCACTCAAGATGGCGCGGCCATCGACCAGATCATTTCCCTGAAATACCCGGCCTACACAGTCCGCCATCCCAGACATGTCTGCTTGATGCTCCACCGATTTCGCCCCTATTACGACCTCTGGGCTGAATTCTACCACACTCTGCCCAACGTGCGGACAAGAGCCAAGGAAACCCTTCGGCGGCGGCTCATTCATCTTTGGGACCGGCGGGCTTTGAAGAGATGCACACGGCTTTTTGCCGTGAGCCGCGAAGTGCAAAGCCGGCTGGAAAAGAGTGGACACCGGGCGACAGTTCTGTACCCGCCACCACGCTATGGCCTCGAGTATGGGATTTCACCGCCAGGGGACTACTTTCTCTGCGTCTCCCGCATGGATCGACAAAAAAGGATTGGTCTCTTCTTGAAAGCTCTGGCCCTAGTTCCCGCCTCCAGGGGAATCATCGTCGGAGATGGCCCCTTGGATTCACTTCTGAAACAACAAGCCAATGAACTGGGAGTTCGCCATCAAGTCTCGTTCGTGGGCCGAGTGACCGATTCCGAGCTCACGGAATACTACCGGAACGCCCTAGCCATTGTATTTTGCCCGCATCAGGAGGAGTTTGGCTACGTGGCATTGGAGGGCATGAGCTTCGCCAAACCCGTCATCACAGCATGGGACAGCGGAGGTCCCACGGAGCTCATTTCCTCCGGTGTTACGGGTTGGATCGTCGATCCCGAGCCAGAAAGTATCGCTCCTGTTCTCCGTGACCTGCTCCTCTCCAAGAAGCTCGCGGCCCAAGTCGGTGCGGCTGCTTTCGCCCGTCACCCGACACCTTCGTGGCCCGAGGCGCTCCGCAAACTCGTTCTTGAGGCCCCTTCTTCTCACCCACACTGAAACTGTTTCTTGCACGACGGCACAATCATCGGAACCTCTCAAATCGCCCCGTCGAGCCATCTCCAAAGAACACAAAACTGCCGTTGACGTGGCCGCGTTTCACCAGCACAATCAGATTCGACGAGACCAGATCCAGACAGA
>JAJRTK010000473.1 GCA_024278345.1 bacterium
AAGGGAGAGGAGACAATCATGGCGAAGGAATTCGGGTTGTGCCGGGAGATGGGAAGGCCACGTCAGGGCTCGAGTCGATTGTTCGCTTTCAGGTCCGGGCTCGCGGGGTTCCGTCGTCGTTGGCGGCATCGGATTCTGGTCGTTTGCGCCGCGGTTCTTGGAGTGCTGCTTTTCGCGGTGCCCGCCGCCCGGGAAGCGCGTTGTGGGGATCCTGGCGGCTCCGATGGTTGGTCCGCTGGCGCCGAGGGGTGGGGCGCCGAGTGGGAGAGCGCTCCGGGAGACGATGGAGAAGGCCTGCCTCCCGGGCTGGCCAGCGATGGGACGGTGACGGGCGAGCCGGGGCTGGCCGGCACCACGTGGACCGGGACGACGGGCGGAGGCTCCACGGAGGGCTGGAGCGGGGAACCGGGGCTGCCCGATTCGACGACTGGTGGCGACGAGACTTTTTCGGCGGGCGGTGAGGTGAGTGGCGGAGGGGCTGCTAACGCTGGGCCGCCGGGGTCGGCGCGGGATTTGCTTGGAGAATGGGTCCGCCGCCAGGAGATCGCCGATCCCTTCGGAGGCGGGTCGCTCGTGTCCAGCAGGGAAACCCTGGTCTTCCTTCCCGACGGGACCTTCGTCGAGCTGTCGAAGAACCAGGAGAGCGGGAAGGATGAAGTGATCGGGGCCGGCCACTGGCGGCTGGAGGGCGATTCCCTGGAGTTCCGGACCGGCGGGCAGGAGCGAGGGGTCTCCGTGCGTGTCTCCACGGCGGGAAACAGGCTCGTCGTGGCGACCCGGGATATGGCCGGGTTCGAATCCATGGTCCAGGAATACAGGCGAACCAAGGAACCGGTGCAAAGCTTGATGGCCCGGTGGAAGATGCCCTCTTCTGAACGGTGGCAAGGGCTTCTCCAGGGGATCTGGCTGCGCCGCAGCCAGGAGAGCGGCGCCGAGTTCCGGCACCGTTTCGTTTTTGCTGCCGACGGCCGCTATTACGAGTCCACGACCTTCATGGGCACCCCGGCCAGCTCCCACGGCAAATGGAGCATCGACGCCGATGGAGAAATGTTGATGACGGCCATACCCCACGGGGGTTCGGAAGCGCGGCCTTTCCAGATGATCACGCCGGACCTCTTCGCCCTCGTGGCATCGGATGCCGCGGGGGGCGGCACGGGCTTTTTCAAGAGGATCGGAGGTCGAGAGGAGGCCCGGCGCATGGCCGAGGCGACTGAAGCCCGGTGGTCCCGAGAAAACGCCGAATGGCGCCGGAAGATCCCCACGGCGCCCATTCGGCCGGCTCCCTTCTCCGGCGCCGCGGGGGTGCCGACCGATCCGAATCCGGGCGACATCTACCCCGGAGCCACGGTCTTCGCGTCACTCCAAAACTATTTCGTCATGAACCAGGCATGGAATGTCACAGGTGGGCCAGGCGCTGGTGGTACGGTCTACGACCGGACCGACTGGTATTTCCTGCCCAACGGCCGTGTGTACCGCCGCGTTACCTCAAACTCCACCGCTGGAGGCAACACCCTCGGCGTCTGGTTCAAATACCGGATCGAAGGGGAGAAGCTGATCCTTGGCGTTGGCAAGAAGAAGGAAGAAACGCTGAAACTGGAAGGCGGCCGCCGTTTCTTCCATTGGGCAGGCACCCAGTTCGACAACCAGCTCTGGGCCTCTGCCCAGTTGGCCAACGGAGATTGAGCAGGTCTGTCACAATAAAGATGACCTCCATCACGACTTGGCTCCATCGGTTCGCCGGCTCCCGGTGCCCCGCCCGGCTCTTCGGCTCGCCCACGCATTCGCCCCGCCCGGCTTTTCCTCCCTCCACCCTGCGCCGGTGCGCCCCTCGTGGCCAGCCTTGCCGAGTGCCCTTCAGACAGCATAGGGATCGTCGTCGGCAAGGAACGCGAGGATCGCCTGGCGCTGCGGCTGCCCCCGGAGCCACTCCCGAATCTCCTTGGCGCGCTCGTAGCACTCCATGCCAAGGCGGTTGCCGTAAAGCCGGTCGAGTTGCGCCGCCATCTCTTCACGGCGGACCTGGCGCTGCCAGTCGGTGCAGAAGATCCGGTGGATCTCGTCGTGAAGGTTCTTTTGCCGAAGAGCCTCCCATTCGTTCCGGTCGAACCAGACGCCTCCACATCCAGGGCAGCGATCCAGGCTGAAGTCGAGACCGTGTCCCACCCGGAACTTCAAGAGGATCTTCCGGCATCCAGGACAGAGCTTGGCCGCCACGATGTCTTGAACATCGAGCTGCACGGCGGAGAGCGGCTTTTCCGGAAGCGGATCGCCGTGCCCTTTCAGCCAGGCCGAGTAGTGGGGCCGGGAAATCCAGTGCCCGCCACACGAAGCGCAGCGGAGCGCCTCCAGGTTCTCGTCCAGGCGGACAGCGTTGCATTTTCGGGTCTTGCACACGGGGCAGAGCATGGTCCGGTTCCTCGGGTGACAGGGGTTGCCAGGGCGCGTTTCGCTACATCCATACTGGAGAGGGAGCGGGAAGTTCCAGTGGGGACCTCTCAGATCCGGTCGACAAGTCCACGGACGCAAGGAACCCACCGTTCAAGTTCGTGAATCCCGGCCGGCCCGCCACCGGCAAGATGCCGGTGCCACCATGGCGGCGCCGCGGAGTGTAAAGCGACACCGCGGGGATTGGATAGGTCCCTTCCAGTGCGAGGATGTTCCCGGCTCCGTGAATCCCGGCCGGCCCGCCACCGGCAAGATGCCGGTGCCACCATGGCGGCGCCGCGGAGTGTAAAGCGACACCGCGGGGATTGGAT
>JAJRTK010000474.1 GCA_024278345.1 bacterium
GGAAAGGCGAACGTTTGGGTTCTGGGGAAACTGAATGGCCCGGCGGACAGCGGAATAACCTTCCTTCTTGACCTCCACGGCGATCTCTCCGTCCGAGAGCCCCTTGAAGATAGCCTTCCCGGAAGAACCGGTGGTGCGTTTCTTGGAGCCATCTGGGCCGTGGACGACCACTTCAGCGCCGGCAAGGGGTTGGCTGGAAGATCGTGTGGAATCGATGACCGAAACCTGGAGCCGTGGTCCCGAAGCGCAGGAGATGGCGAAACAGGCAAGGGCAAAAAAAGAGGTGAAACGTATGAAATGGCTCATGGTTGGCTGTACCGGCGGCGAGCAATCCTCTGAAGAATGGGATCCTCGCCATTTGTTGTTTGATGAATGGGTAGGAGATTGGTATTGTACTCAAAAGAGGCATCTTTCACCATGACGGAAGAAGATCGAGGACTCTAGCAAGAAAACTGGCAGGTTGTTTGGTTGAACTCTGGACCGGGTTTCCCGCCGCCGTTTGATCTCCTCGACGACAGCCGTCCGCTTCCCCCGTTGACCGCGGGCTCCCGCTTGCAGGTTCAAAGCGGCTGGAAGGCGCAAGGTCCAAGGAGCTGAACTGTCTGTTCGGGACGTTTGGGTTTCCGTTACCACGAGGCCTCGTAGATTTCATTGACGACACACGGAGCCACAGGAAGTCTTCCTTCGTCACCAGCGGCATCGGCCTATCCATACCCCGAAGGTGGGGCTAGGCGGGAATTTTGGGATACCCGGCGCTGGATGCTTTTGAAGTCGCCCCCAGTACTAGTCGGCGCCGTCTTGGCGGCTTTGGCGAGGGGCGCATGGGTAGGGAGACCAAATGATTTCATCCGGCCAACGGGGCCGCGTCGTGGGAGCTCCCAAGCTAGGCCACCTTTCCTACTTGAGGGCCGAGCAAAGCTTCCACTGGCCGCCGTGACGGGAAGATCCGTGGCACCTGAAGGCTCAAGGGCACTTTTATGGAGCGAACGATCATCATCAATGTCGAGCACCGGGAAACTCGCCTGGCAATGCTCGACAACAAGCAGCTCGTCGAGTTTCATGTCGAGCAGAAGAAAGCTGTTTCAGCGGTTGGCAGCGTCTACTACGGCAAAGTCATCAACATCGTTCCGGCTATCCAGGCAGCCTTTATCGATATGGGCCTGGAAAAACATGGTTTCCTGCATGTTGGAGACTTGCGGTTGCCGGACGTCGATATCGACCGCAACACCAAGATCCAGCAAGTTCTGAGCAAGGGTCAACCGGTTCTGGTGCAGGTCCAAAAAGATCCCATTGCTACCAAGGGCTTTAAGCTGACCATGGACGTCAGTCTCGCGGGGCGTTATACGGTTCTCATGCCCCGCTCGGAAAGCGCCGGGGTTTCCCGTTCCATCCAGGATCGGCGGGAGCGAGAGCGGCTTCGATCCATCTCGAAAGAGGCCAAAGTCTCCGGACTGGGCGTGATCATTCGGACGGTAGCTGAAGGCAAGCCCAAGGCCGAGGTCGCGAGAGACCTTCGTTATCTTGTTCGTCTCTGGAAGACCATCCAACAGCGTGTCCGGCAATCGAGCGATCCACATCTAGTTTACCATGCGCCAGATTTAGTGGAAAAAACCCTTCGCGACGCCTATAAGCAGTCCGACACGCGGATCATCCTCGATGATGAGAGCTGTCGCGAACGGATCATCCGCTTCTTGTCACTCTACTATCCCCGGCACGAATTCATCGACGAGATTCTGCTCTACAAAGAGGCCGAGCCGATTTTTCGGCATCATAACCTGGATCGTGAGCTGGAACGGGCTTTCAAGCGGCGCGTCGATCTCGAGTCCGGTGGCTTCCTGTTGATGGAAGAATCCGAAACCCTCACGGCCATCGACGTCAACAGCGGAAGGCTCACCAGGACGTCGGGGCCAGAAGAAACAGCCATCCGGACGAACATGGAGGCGGCGGCGGAGATCACTCGCCAACCCCGGCTCAGGGACATCGGCGGGATGATCATCATCGACTTCATCCCCATGGGCACGAAGAAGCAACGCAACCGAGTCTACAACTCTCTCAAACGTGTCCTGAATCGCGATCGATCCCGCACCAAGCTTTCTTATTTTTCGGATCTGGAGCTTGTACAGATCACGCGCCAACGTGTCCGGGAGAGCCTCGAACAACAGATGACCGAGCCTTGTACCCACTGCAACGGGCAAGGCCGCCTCTTTTCCAGAGAAACGCTGGCCAGCCAGATCCTGCGGGAGCTACGGGAGCTCCTTTTTGCTCAGTATCCCACCGTGGTCAAGATCTGGCTCCACCCGGAAGTCCACCATTTGCTTGTCGAGGATCACACCTATATCCGGGACTTGGGGAAACAGACCGGAAGTAGCATTGTTTTTATTCCGGATCCATCGAAACCACTGGATCGGTACCAGATCAAACCGGAGGGGATACCTCTGGTTTTGGCCGCACCGGCAGCATCGCGGGCACTTCGTAGCGACATCGCAAAACAGTTTGGAAAGGAGTTTCAAAAGGCGCTCTCGAAGGAAGAGCGGAAGAAGCTCGATCAGGCGGAATCCGAGGCGGTTCAAAAAACTGGAACACGCACTTCCGCCCCACAGTCCGCGGATGGTTGGGGTGACGAGAGACTGGAGCGTGAGGCCAAACGAGCCCAGCAGCGGGCGGACCGGCAGGCCCAGCAGCAGGCGGAGAAACAGGCCCAGCAGCGGGCGGAAGAACAGGCCCAGCAGCGGGCGGAAGAACAGGCCCAGCAGCAGGCGGAGAAACAGGCCCGGCAAAGAGCGGCGAAACGTGCGCCGAGAGACGGCGGCTCCAAAGCGAAGGAGGAGCGAAAGGGGAAATCCCCGGAAAAACCGGGCGACGTAGAAAAAGGGAAGAAGCCCGCCTCCCAGTCCCGTAGGCGAAGCTCTCGGGGTCGCCGAGGAAAGCAGCCGGAGCAATCTACTGCCAAGAAGGCCGCCGAAACGCGAAAACAGAAAGCTCCAGAGAACGGATCTGCCCAGTTGACAGAACAAAAACCCCGTCCTAGCCGAAAGAAACGTGGGAACCACCAGAGTTCGGAACCTAAGGGCAAATCCCAGGCGGCTGAAAAAAAGAAGAGTTTCACCAACGGGCTCCAGGCGCCGATGCCCGAACCGGGAAAAGCCCTCTCTTTTCGTCCCGAGCCGAAGGGGTCGAGGCTTCGTTTCAGCAGCCGCCGAGATCTGAAGAATGGTTTTGGCGACAAATACGAAATTTGGGCTCAGGCCGCCAAGGAACCTTCAAAGAAGCAAGATGTCGAACCGACTCCGGAAGCACCTGGCGCCCTTCCTGAAAACCAGGCGAAAGCACCGAAGAATGGAAAGCAACCGGCCACCAAGCGTCGCAAACCCCGCAGCCGTTCTCGATCATCTCGCCGACCGGCCAGGCCACGGAAAAATGCGGCAAACAACGGAGCACCAAAGAGCGTCCAATCAAGCTAAACTCGATGCCAAAGCTTTCCGGTTTCGGGCCGTCCTCCATGGAATTCTCTTGTTTGGTGTCCTGGCCTCCCTCGCCCCGGGCCCGGTGATGACTGCTCCGGCTTCCCCCGCCAAGGCCCCCACCGGCGGATCGGCGCCAAAGAAGCCATTGAAACCGTTCTTGGAGGTTTCCACCAAGGGGACTTACCGGCTGAGCTTCGACGCTCGGAATCGCTTGGTTGCCGCGAGCACTAGAGACAGGGCGATCCGCGTCTTTTCCAGTCTCGATGGAAGGCTCCTCCGCAGCCTGGATACCGGACGCTACACCGAAGCCCCGAAATGGATGGCCCATGGTCGCTACCTGGCTGTCGCCGACTGGAAACCGTCACTTCATCTCTATGATGGCGCCACCTTCGAGCCGCTCTTCGAAATTGACCTCCCCTCTCGGGCTACGGCCATGGCGTTGGTAGAATCGAGCCGCCGGGAAAACCGCCTGGTGGCGGTGGGTCTTTTCGACGGGCGAGTCGCCTTTTACAAGCTTGGTGATGGTGCGAAGGTCGGGAATTTCCAGGCCCATGAACACTATGTCTCCGGCCTTGTATCTACCGGTGGGGGCCTGGTGACCGGCAGCTTCGATGGATCCCTGGCGGTATGGGATTTCGAGGGAAATCTACTCCGTCGGACCGACTGGAAAGTAGGAAACTTCATTCAGAAAGCCGACAATCAACGGGTATTGGTGAGAGATTTTTCCGATTCGGTGACTCTATTTGATCCAGAGAAGAGCTCTAAATCCAAACCCCTAGCCTTGCTGGAAGAGACCCTGCTCGACACCGCGTTCGCCCCGTCTAGAAACCTGGTTGCCGCAGCGACGAGTACCGGCACTGTCTCTTTGTTCGACGCCACGGCGGGAAGAGAGATTCTCCGCTTCCAGGCCCATGGGGATCAGATCTTGGGTCTGGATTTTACTGATGATGCCGAACTTTTGGTCACTGGCTCCGAAGACGGTACCTTCAAGATTTGGAAGGTTGCGGATTTGCTGAGATCCCGCTGAATTCGCCGGGAGTCCTCGACCAACTCTGGAGGCAAACCTTGTCCAAACGTCCCTGCTCGCTCGTGGCCCTGGACTCATTTCCCCGTCTGGGATGGATCGAAAAGCCCTCACCAGTTACGGCGATGCCGGACCTCGCCCGGAGCCTGGGACTGGAATGGCTCGGAGCCAAGCGGGATGACCAGTGCGCTGTTTTTCCCGGTGGCTCGAAGATCCGAAAGCTCGACTATTTGCTGGCATCGGAACCATTCGCTAGCGCTAGCCGGTGGATCTCCATGGGCGCCATCGGATCGGGGCAACTTGTTGCCTGTAGCGAAGCAGCACGAAGGCTGGGGCGCAGCCACGAGGTTTTCGTCTTTTGGGAACCCCTCAGCTCCGGCGTCCTGGACAACCTGGCCTTCACGGCACTTCATGCGGCGAAGCTCCGCTACTACCCCGGTCGGGTTTCCTGCTTCTTGCGGCACAGGCTCTCCGGAATTGGTGAGGGTGCGGTGATTCCGCCCGGCGCGAGCTGCCCCACCGCGATGCTCGGACTGGTCCGCGCTGGCCTGGAACTGGCGGCGCAGGTGGAAGCGGGACTGCTACCGGAACTTTCGCGACTCTACGTGCCCCTGGGCTCGGCAGGGACCGCTCTCGGACTCTTGGCGGGCTTGGCCTTGGGGGGCCTGAAGACACAAATCCACGCAATTTCCGTGGTAGAAAAGTTTCTATCGACCCGCCGGCGCCTCCGGCGGCTCTTGGGGGCGCTCAAAAAGCTCCTGATTTCCGCGAACATCCCAGAAGCCCGAGAACTGGACCTGGAAAGGCTCGTCATTGATCGCCGCTACCTTGGACAGGGCTACGGTCGCGCTTCCGCCGAATCTCTGGCAGCCTGCCACCGCTTGAAGGAGCATGGCCTCACCCTGGAACCGATCTATTCCGGTAAGGCCATGGCCGCCCTGCTGTCGGATGCCAAGAAAAACATCTCCGGAGCCGTTCTTTTTTGGAATACCTTCCGCGGCCCCCTGCCTCCGCCGAGGGAGGGGTGGCAGGAGCGGCTTCCTCGAAAGCTTCGGCGACGCCTGAAAATGGCCGAAACTTCTTCCGGCCCGACGCGCAGGATCTTTCTCCTGGGCGGAGCAGGGCTGGCCCTTGCGGGTGCCGTCGCGGTGCGGATCACCGGTTATCCTGATCTTCCCGATTGGAAGGGGAAAGTCCTTCGTCCCTGGCAGGCGCTGGTCCTCATGGCGGCGGCCGAGGCTCTGCTTCCACCGCTCTTGGGTGATCCAGATTTCGCGGGCGTCGCGGCAAATGTGGATGCGTACTTAGTGGGAATGCCCAAGGGGTTTCTGCGCCAGATTGATCTTCTGTTTTGGGTCATCGAGCAGGGGACGACGCCCCTGGGTCTCAGGGTTTCCCGCTTCACGGAGCTCCAACCCCAGGCGCGGGAAGAGTATTTATCGGGGCTTGCGGCCTGGGGCGGTCCCCTTGGGGAAGCCTACCGAGGTCTTCGCGATCTCTGCATGATTGGCTACTATCAGCAAGATGCCGCCTGGAAGGGAATGGGCTACGAGGGCCCTTGGATCAAGGATTCTCAGAAACCAGATGATCCCTATCGAAGGCTCCTCGCCTCCCCGGGGAGCTTGCCCCAAGGAGCCTCACCATGATTTTCGACGCTTCGAGCTTCCCGCTTCCGCTGACCCTGGAAAGCGATCTTTGCGTCATCGGCTCCGGAGCCGGTGGCGCAACGGCCGCCACCGTGGCAGCGGAAGGCGGAATGAAAGTCATCATGCTCGAAGCAGGCGAGTTTTTGACTCCCAGCGACATGAGCCAGCGGGAAGAGGAGATGATGCCGCGGCTCTTCCGCGAAGCAGGAGCCAGAACCACCGCCGACCGCCGGATCAAGATCATCCAGGGGAAAGGCGTCGGCGGTTCGACTCTTCACAACCAAAATCTTTGTAAACGAATTCCGCCGGAGATTCTGGAGGACTGGAGCAGAAACCGACAGTTGGCGAAACTCTCCACGGAGGACTGGGATGCCCTCTATGGCGAAATCGAAAAAATGCTCGAAGTCACTCAAATCGACCGCGGCCTTTGGAATCGCCACAACTTGCTCTTGGAAAAGGCTTGCCAAGAGCTCGGGTGGCGCGGCGGGCCTCTCTTCCACAACCGCACGGGCTGCATCGGCTCGGGATTCTGCGAGCTCGGTTGTGCCTATGACGCCAAGAACAACGCCTTCAAAGTCTTGGTGCCCCGCGCCATCCGCGCTGGAGCCCAAATCCTCTTCCGGTGCCAGGCGATCCGCCTCCTGCACGAAGCTGATGGCGTCACCGGAGTTCAGGCCGTCGCTCTGGAGCCAAGGACGAACCGGGTCCTGGGCCAGATCCTGATCCGTGCGCCCAGGGTCTGCGTTTCCGCTTCGGCAACGGGGACAGCCGCCATCCTTCGGCGCTCCAGGCTCTCCGATCCACCCGGCTCCGTGGGCGAAAACCTCCACATCCATCCCGCCGTCATCGTGGCGGGCGATTTCGACCAGCCGGTCCGGGCCTGGGAGGGAATTCCTCAAACTTACGAATGCACCCAGTTCCTGGAATTCGGCGCCAAGGCCGAGCACGAAATCTGGATCGTTCCGGCCTTCGCCCATCCACTGGGCACATCGGTCATGCTTCCCGGGCATGGCCGATCTCACCGGGATCTCATGGAACGATACGAGCACTTGGCGGTTCTCACGGCAATGCTCCACGACTCCACGGTGGGCCGAGTGGAACCGGCAGGGGATCTGGGGCTCCGTATCGGCTACCGTCTCAGCCCCGAGGAGCGGGGAGAACTGGTGTTCGGGCTCCGGGCCTGCGCGAAGCTGCTTTTTGCCGCTGGCGCACGCCGGGTCATCGTTCCCGGGCCCAACCTCCGAATTCTCCGAAAGCCCGATGAGATCGAGGATCTTAGAAAGTTATCCACATCTTCGGAGCCCCTGGGCATGACGGCGGTTCACCCCATGAGCACGGTTCCCATGGGCGACGATCCTCAGACGGCGGCGGTGGGGAGCGACGGGAAGCACCACCGCCTCGAAGGCCTCTGGATTGCCGATGGATCCCTCTTCCCCTCTTCCATCGGCGGGCCTCCACAACTCTCCATCTATGCCCTGGGCCTTCACGTGGGAAGAGCGCTCCTTGCCCACGGCTGAACGATGACCTGGCACTCCCCGTCTTTCCCCCTACTCTTCGAAATCCCCATGGAATCGCAGAATCCTCACAACCCGCACGAGGAGCCCCCGCTGGAGGACCCGCTTCTTGGACTCGAGCTCGCTGGCTGCCGTCTGGTGAAGCGGATCGGCACGGGAGGCATGGGCGCGGTCTACCGGGCGGTCCAGCTTTCTCTCAACCGGTCCGTCGCCGTCAAGCTCATCCACCCCATTTTTGCCGCTGACCCCGACAACCTCGCCCGGTTCTACAACGAAGCCCGGGTCGTCGCCGCCCTCAATCACCCCCATATCTTGCAGATTTACGACGTGGGCCGGAATGCGGGTCTCCACTACATCATCATGGAGTTCATCGAGGGCCTGAGCTTGGGCGAACTCGCCACCGCCGGCGCCCCCATGGAGCTCTACGTGGAGATCCTTCTGCAAGTTCTCTCCGGCTTGGGCCATGCCCACAAGCGGAGCGTCATCCATCGGGACCTCAAGCCGGAGAATATCCTCCTTGCGGGAGGCACCCACGCAAAGATCGCGGATTTTGGGATTGCCAAGATGTTAGATGCCGCCAGGCACCTGACGGCCACGGGCAAGGTGGTGGGCACGCCGAGCTACATCAGTCCGGAAGCCGCCCAAGCCCAACCTCTCGACGCACGAAGCGACATCTATTCCTTGGGTGCCACCTTTTACCACGTTCTCACGGGTGAGCTGCTCTTCGATGGCCCGTCACCCATGGCGGTGGTGATGAGCCACCTTCAACAACCTCCCCGCCCCTTGCGGGAGCTGCGCCCTTCTATTCCTTCGTGGCTTGCCCGGATTATCGAACAGATGTTGGCCAAGGCTCCGAAGGATCGCTTCCCCGATTGCCAGGCCATCATCGATGCCCTGGAGATCGGCCGGGCCAAGCGGCTTGTCCACAGTCAGACCTCTCTTGGGGGAGCCCACCTTTCTCATTCTGGCCCTTCCAAGGAATCCCGGCCCCAATCCAAGACGACCAAGCTTGCTCGTTTCGCGTCGAAGCTGGCAAATCCTTTCGGCCGCTCACCCTGGCAACCATGGGAAACATCCGGATCCAGGCCGAAACAACCTTCGCGACGGGCTTCCACGTCCGCTCAAAGAAAAGCCCCCCTTGTCACACTGCTACTTCTGCCGTTCCTGCTGGTGGTGGCATTGTTGGGACATGAGATGCGGCGCACCCAAAAACTGCTTTCCCCAGCGCCCCAAAATCCTCCTCCCACCGACACGGTCAACCTTGACAAGCCGCCGCTTTCCGAAGCTGGGCTCCCCAAAGTACCCCAGATCATCGCGACCCCGGCACCGACAGCCACGGAAGCCAGAGGAGACGAACTGGGAGAGCTCGTTGACCCTCTCCCCTCCCCCCAGAGTCCAGAGTTCCCTGATTGGCTGCCCATGGTGGAGGCGCCGCTTCAGGCTCTGGGAAAGTTCGCTCACGAGACCGCTCGTTTCCTGATTCTGGTGCAGATGTCCGTCCAAGCCGAGCCCACGCCTCTGGCGAGCGCCACCGCTTCTCCACCCGATGACACCGCCCCCACACCACTGGACCAGGCCGAATCGCGTCCCACCCAAGTGCCCTCACCAGTGCCCCCCCCTGAGGCCACCGCCACTCCAGCGCCGCCAAAACCAGATCCGAAGCTGACGGACGAAGCCGATATCGCCGAATTCCTCCGGCGAACCAGCGAAGAGATCGAGAACCTCCTGGCCAAGGGTAAACTGGACGATGCGTGGCAGCTCTACAGAGTGGCAAAGAGCCGGGTTGCTTCCGGGAACCGGACATCAAAGAGGCGCCAGGTCCTGGCCAGCCTGGGGAGGAGACTGCTCCAGGCGCCTCTCCGCGAACGATGCCGCCGATTTCTGCGACACCTGATAGCCAAAAGGTGGGTGACTCTTTCCTACTATTTTCCGGCGAAGAACTGCGAGTTTTCCAAGGAGCCCAACATCAGACGAGTGGAAAAGCGCCTTCGGAAGCTCCTGGGTTTGCCAAAAAAGAGCGTCATCAGGAAGAGTGACATCGTAGAGCTTCAGCTTGGCAAAGACCGCAAAACCGGCTGGACACGGCTCTCTCTCCACCTCAAGGGGCACTCCAAACCGACACAGGTCCGCCTGGAATGGATCCTGACCTGCGGGCGGTGGCGTCTTGACACCAAGCCCCTCAAATCCAGACTGCTGGGTTTGTTCGACTGACCGGATCTGGCATGGGCGGGGATTGTCCCGCTGCCGCATTCCGGTCGGCGCGTGAGTTCCGCATCTTCCGGCGATGTCGGATTCGGGGCTAAGGTACCGGTCAACGGTGACCCAAAGGCGAGTGGCGGCGGACGGAGGGGTACTCACGCCGTAGGCGTGGGTCATGCCGCCGGGAACGGAAGTTAACCAAAAGAAAAGAAAGAGTTTTTGCTGAGATAACGCTCTGCAAGGGTCACACCATCAGCGAATGTAATAGGCCACGCCTCCGCTGATGTAGTCCCTGGCATCGGAATCAAGGCCCAGACCCAGCTCCAATAGAAGGTCGATGTTCTTCGAGAGACGATACTCGATGCCCGGAACCAGAAGGAGCCGCCCGCGGCTGCCCACAGGGCCTTCCGGAAAGTCCAACGCCCAGTCCAGAGCACCGTAAATCTCGAGGTTCGGGCGTATTTCACCGCTCACAGTCCCCACGAGATCGATTCCAGGCCGGTCGATACCTCCGCTGGCCCTCGCCCAGTGGAGCCCCGTGCTCACCGACAGATCCAGCGGCCCTCGGAGCAGCCAGAATTCCGCATCCGCTCCCAAAAAAGTCATCCCGTCGAAAAAAGCTAGCTTGAGCTCCACGTCCATTCCACGCCAAACCCCGTACCCTCCGCGGAGAACCATCCCCAGGTCGGAATCGCCTTCCAAAAGCCAAACCGGATGCGCCAGGATCTTGAAGTTCCCCGGATTGATGGTTTCGGCGCTTCCCAGGACCCCATCCTGAGCCATGGCGGAAACTCCTGTCACCAGTAACCAAATCAACAAGATTCCGCTTGCGCGTCGCATCACTACCTCCTGGAATTGACCCAGAATCACCAGCCAAACAAGGGATTCTACCTCGCCGAGCTTTTTGCGCGACCGACTGGTTTCGATTCTACTTCGCTGAGTTTGTTACACGATCGACTGGTTTCCATCTGTGAGGAAATTCTCTTTTTTGGGGACCTATCAAATCCCCGCGTTTTTGCTTTACACTCCGCGGCGCCGCCCTGGTGGCACCGGCATCTTGCCGGTGGCGGGCTGGACGGGATTCACGGAATTGAACGGTGGGTTCCTTTCGTGCGTGGACTTGTCAA
>JAJRTK010000001.1 GCA_024278345.1 bacterium
CCGGCGAAAGGGAGGCGACCCGCTTTCCATCGGAGCCCTAGATCGAGGTCGGCCTTGGTCATCGTACCGGCCAGGAACCCTACAAAGGAGGGAGCAGTTGATCTCGACTGCGGTGAAAGGGTCTTTTGCGCTTTCTATGGGAACCCTAGCTCGATGGCCATCGTCCTGGCTTTTTCGGCGTATTTTCCTTCACCCTCGGCAATCGCGGCTTGGAGCTTGCCTTGAGCAGCATCGTAGTGGAGCGGTTTTCCCTCGAACCCATCCAAGGCTTCGCCTGTAGAGCACTCAGGATCGATCTCTGTCACCGAGGGTGCCATAGTTCCGGTTTTGAGTTGGTGGCATCGAAGACTGGTGGCGGTCAGAAGCTCGGCCAGGAGAGTTTCCTCGGCGCATTTTTCGGTGAAAACGTGTTCAAAGCCAGGGAGCACGATGGAAGCGAGGACCCGGCCAACGGGGTTGGGCGCAAGGAGATAGGCGAATTGTCCCACGAAGCCAGGTTTGGGCATGGGCGGCAGCGATGGCTTTTCCATGGCGGAACAGAGTTTCGGTGCATTTTTGATGAAGGTTCGGAAGGTGTTGGCGAGCTGGCGCTTGGTCCGGTTGGGCATGAAAACGTAGGGCATGGCACCGATACGGTCAAGGGCGCCTCCTTCTTTATCGTCTCCACCTTGGATAGCATTTAGGCCGAGTTTGCCCGATGCCAGGTCGTCAATCCCGCGGCTCACCATTCCATATTCGATGGCAAGGGCTATTTCGAGGCCCCTGGAAGCCTTTTTCAGGTTGCCCAGTGCAACCTGGCACCGCTTCAGCAACCGGAGGTCGAGGCCGTCACTTCCCAGGAGCTTGACCAGAAGATCAAATCCCCGCTGCCTGCCGGAGCTTCCCACAACGTAGGTGATGAGCGAGCTTTCCGATTGTTCCAGCTTTTCGCCCAGGGCCACAAGCCGGAGGGCGTCCTCGAATGCCGCCTCCAAGTTTCCCGATTGATGGGAAGCCAGTGAACGAATCCGGAGCAGGTTTCCCAACTGCATGAAAGCTCGGAAGTCAGGGAGTGGGTCGTTGAGCCTCTCGATCATGGGGAACTGCAAGTCTTCTTTAGCGAGTGCTGCTTCCAGTTGGCTCAGCGGTTCAGCGTTCTTGTCCAGCACCAGTTGAACCTGCTGCGAATCCCAATCCCTCTTTCCCTCGAGCATCTCGGAGAGCCAACGGTCTTCTTCTGGCCAATCCAGTCCCTTGGCGGCCGCCACCAGCGACGAATGGCCGTTGTTTTCCGACGTGATCTCCCGTCGTGCGGGCCAAAGGTCCGAATCCTCCGGCGAGGCATCATCCTTGCCCAAGATCACCATGGCGATCGTCATGGCCACGACGATGATCGCCAGGAAGATGGAGCACCCCAGAAACAGCTTTTTCATGGCTCTTATCCTTGCGGTGTTATCGGTTTTTCATCACTTCCCCACGGGGGAAGTCATCATGAGTCCAACAGTTTTCGGCTTCCTGAGCGATGACAATTTACTGGCTTTTCCACGGATTCTGAAAACCTCCCCGCTGCTCGCCACTGTCGCCGCTCTTGCTCCACTGCCCTAAGACCGGGGCCCCCCCGCTTATTCTGGGGACAAAGGACGTAGTGGACAGAGCATGGCGGCTTTTGGGTGCCCGGCTCCGGTTGCGGAATCTTTTGACTTGGAGCAAACTAATGGGTTCTTCCTGTTGCCCCGGGAATCGTGGGGAGTGGCACGAACTTGGAGTTGTGCCGCGGTGTTTGGGGGTTTGGTGCGGTGCTTGCCGGTATGTGGCCGCGTATCGCGGCGATCCGTCGAGCGACGCGAGCGGCTGCGAGTGGCGTGAGAGGAACGGAACCATAAAAAATGATCTCGGCCACTACCGAATCGGGTGGTTGTTCGGTGGAGGATCGGGGAGCCCTTTTGGATTTGTTAGAGAGGACCAACTGATGAGCTTCAGTTTTCGCAACCGAGCATTGACAAAAATCGGAGTCGTGGGATCCGGGCAGATCGGCCCCGACATCGCGCTTCATTTCACCAAGGTGCTGGCGCCTCATGGGGTGCCCGTGGTGGTGGTGGATATCAGTGAGGCAGCCCTGGCGGCGGGCAGGAAGAAGGTGGAGAAGAAGATCGCCAAGGGCGTGAAAAGCGGCGCCTTCAAGGAGTCCGGGGCTGCGGCGATGCTGGGGAACCTGACTTTCAGCAGCGATTATGGGGCGCTGTCAGGCGCGGAATTGGTGGTGGAAGCGGCCACGGAAGATCGGGGCATCAAACGGAAGATCGTCCGGCAGCTCGAGGAGATTTGTGGGCCGGAGGCGATTCTGGCCTCGAACTCTTCTCACATGGAGCCCGAGGAGATTTTTGCCGAGGCCGAGCATCCGGAGCGGACTCTGGTGGTCCATTACTTTTTCCCCGCCGAGCGGAACATGGTGGTGGAAGTGGTGCCGGGGGAGAAGACCAGCGGTGAGACAGCGAGCTGGGCGCTGGGTTTCTACGAGGCCATTGGAAAGGCGCCCATTCTGGTGAAGAGCCGGTATGGCTATGCCATCGACCCGATTTTCGAGGGGCTTTTCCTGGCGGCGGCTCTCTGTGTGGAAGCGGGTTGGGGCACGACGAAGCAGGTGGATGATGTGGCTAGGCGGACGCTGGGTCTGGGCGTGGGTCCCTTCACCGCGGCCAACCTCACGGGAGGAAACCCCATCACGCACCATGGCTTGGGGGAGATGCACCAGAAGCTCCACCGGTGGTTCCGCTCGCCGGACCTTCTGAAGCGGCAGATCGAGACCGGGGAATCCTGGTCTGTTCCCGGGCGTGGAGAAAAAGTCGATTGCCCCGAAGAGGCTTCGCGCCGCATTGCAGACGCCATGACTGGCGCCTATTTTGGGGTGGTGGGACAGATTCTTGACAGCGGGATCACCAATGTGGCCGACCTGGAGATGGCGCTGGAGAGCGCGTTGGTCGTTCGGCCTCCTTTTGCCTGGATGAACGAGGTCGGGCCCGCGGAAGCCCTTCGTCTTGTGGAGGCTTACGCCCGGGAGCAGCCGCCTTTCCAGGTCCCGGAATCTCTGCGGCGCAAGGCTCGGGAGCAGGCGCCGTGGAAGATTCCCGTGGTGCTCCGCGAAGACGATGGGGATGTGGCGGTTTTGAAGATTCGGCGACCGAAGGTGTTGGGCGCGCTGAACGAGGAGGTTTTCGAGCAGCTTCGGGAGCAGTGCGCCGCGGCATTGAAGGACGAGGGGATCGTGGCGATCATCATCACCGGTTTTGGGGTCAAGGCCTTTGTTTCCGGCGGCGATATCGGGATGCTGGCCAACCTTACCTCGCCGGACCAGGGGTTTGCCAATTCCAGGGCCTCCCAGGCGGCCCTGGACTTCATCGAGCAGC
>JAJRTK010000475.1 GCA_024278345.1 bacterium
CCACCGGGCAATCCAAACCACATTTATCGAAATACGACGGATTGGACAGGGGCACGCCATCCGCTTCCGGCCAATGTCGCTTCACCTTTTTTTTGCTTCCCCCCATCACCGACATCCACTGCCGTTGGGTCACTTCGTACTTCCCCATCCAGAAGCCGTCCACCCACACCTGGTGCCGCTTTTCATCATCGTCACACTCCGAATCCCCCGTGGAGCAGCCCATCCAGAATTCGCCTCCGGGGATCCAGACAAGCTCCAGATTGGCTCCACCGGGGAGCGTCACGAGCTTCACCTGGCCAGGGACCGGACCCGTGCTCTTGAGCGACACCGTCACCGTTTCGGGACGCCCACCCTTCAACTCGACCCACTGTTTTCCCTCCAGACTGCCCTTCAGTACCCGCACTTCATGCCGCCCGGAAACGAGCTCCACCGTCACCGGCGTCACACCACGACGCTCCCCGTCGATCCAGAGTGTTCCCTCCGCCGGAGCGCTCAACACCGTCAGCTTCACAAGGAAACGCTTCAACTCCCGTGACACACGACCCAATCCTCCACGCGGCACCCGGACCTCTCCCCTCCAATCACGGTACCCCTCCAGCTTCAACCACACCCGACGCACTCCAACTTTCGCCTCGCCACGGTACGGCGTACGACCCACTTCCAACCCGTCCACCCGCACCGCTGCACCGGGCGGCTCAGAATCGACTTTCAACTGGCCATGGGCGAACCGAAGCTCCACCGCCGTTTCCCCGCCGCCCACCACCTCCACTTCCTTTTCCCGCGAACCCAGCAACGGGTGCCGCGCCTCCACCACATGCCGGGCGGCGGACAATCCCGTGGCCGACACCGGCGCCTTCCCCAGCGAACGACCGTCCAGAAACACTTCCTGTCCGGCAGGGTCCGTCGTCACTCTCACGGAACCACAACTCGGTTCCAGCGACCGCCGCTCCACCCTCCCTTTCCCCTCGATCACCACCAACGACCACTCCACGTCCCGGTAGCACTCCTTCACCAGCCGAACATGGTACTTTCCCGCCGCCAACTCCCGCCCTTCCCACGGCGTACGACCCACCTGGCGCCCCTCCAGGTACACCAGCGCGCCAGAAGGCTCGCTCTCCACCTTCAGCCCACCGAACGTCGGCTGCAGCACCGCCGTCACCCAGCGCACCTCCCCGGCCACAACCTCCACTTCCTCTTCCCAACGCCGGTACTTCCCCTCCCTTCCCGGAGGCACTTCCACCGTCACGCGCAGGCGACCCGCGGGCACTCCCGTCATCTGCGCCGGCGCCCGGTGACCCGTCGCCCTTCCGTCCAGGAAGACGGCACCTCCCGAAGGCTCCGACTTCACATAGAGAATCCCCGCTCCCACCGGCGTGGGCGGCGCATCCAGAAGAACCGACGATGTCAGAGCCTTGGGCTGATTCCGGGACTCTTTTGACCCAGCAGCCTCAGCCTCGGAGGACTCCAGGGAAACCTGTTTCCGGACTCCTATCTGTCCAGATTCTTTGCTCGATTTCCCGGGACCGACTTGTGGGAGTTCGCCTCTTGGCAAAAAAAACCAGAAGGCCGCTCCCAGAAAGAGAACAAGCAGGGCGGGTTTGAGCAATCCGCGCCTCTTGCCTTTCTCCATGGGCCTTCGCTTGTCTACAGTCTTGGCAGGTCGTCTCTTGGTTCGATGTACCCTGTCGTTCTTCGCATTTGTTCTTGTGGCCAGGGGTTTTGAAGGAGTTTTTTTCCGGCTAGAAGCCGTGGGCCGTGCCTTTTTTTTCGCGCCGCAATCCGTATACGCCGGAGCCAACCCGGGCATCAGCGCGGTTGCTTTCGTCTTTGCGTCGGTCTCCACGAGGGCGACAGTGGCGCTGGTGGGACAAGGGTCAGCAGGCATCCACGGGGTTCCTTTTGTCACCGCGGTCGGCAGGTCTTCCCTAGTGGCGCCGGGAGTCGCTCCCTGCTTGCTTGTTGGAGTATCCACGGCTGGCACCAAGGGAGCCGTCATTTTCTTGAGCGTTGGGTCTTCCGCGGGCGTGGGAGTTGGCTTCCCCTTGGTCGAGTCATGATTGCTTGGCGGCGAAACTTGGATGGAGGTGCCCAAAAGTGGTTCTCCAACCTTCTCTCCCGGTTCCAAGGTGTCCGCCAGAATATGGGTGATATCCACGGCAATTTCACCTGCCGACTGGTAGCGATCTTCCGGCCGTTTCTCCAGGCACCGAAGGATCAAGCTGCTGAGAGGCACCGGAAGGCTCGGCACCAGGTGTATGGGTGGCCGTGGCAACTCCACCACGTGCTTGAATAGAACCCCCATCGGTGTGTCGGATTGGAAAGGCGGTACATTGGTGAAAAGCTCGTACATCATAACGCCCAAAGAATAGAGATCGCTTCGGTGGTCGCCCACTTCCCCGCGACACTGCTCAGGCGCGATGTACTTCGGTGTTCCCACCAGCGATCCCGTGGCCGTCAGTCCCCCCATGTCCGTGGCCTTGGAGATACCGAAGTCCATTAACTTCACTCTTCCAGAGGCATCGAGCATGACGTTAGCGGGCTTGAGATCCCGATGAACGATATTCTCCCGATGGGCGGCCTCCAAGCCGTCGCAAATCTGAAAGCAGATCTTGAGACCTGTTCGAGGAGCAAGAGGACCCATCCGCCTCGTGATGCCACGGAGTTCTTCTCCCTCGATGTACTCCATCGAAAGATAAACCAGCCCGTTCGCCCGCCCAAGATCGAATATCTTGCAAACGTTGGCGTGAGAAACCCGGCGGGCAAGCAGCACTTCCCGCTTGAAACGAGCCAGTTGGGTTTCATCCCGGACATGCTCGGGCCTCAAAAACTTGAGGGCAATATCTTCCTCCAGCTCGCCATCCCGAACAAGGAAGACCTTCCCGAAGCCACCAGAGCCCAACTCCCTCTTGAGATGATAACGGCCCCCGATCCGCGCGCCAGGGGTCAAATCGTCGAGCTTTAGATTTTTCTCGGCGCCATCCGCCACCATTCTTTCTCCGCTGGAATCTGGGTCGTGGGACACCTTTTCGGTCACGGCTCCCGAAAACTGCTTTCTTTTCTTTTGGTTGGGGTCCGGTCCGGGCAACTGGCCAACCACGTACCATGAAAGTACATGGTTAACCCATCTTCGACGGCGTGGTTATGGCGCTCGGCGCCATTCACTTTCATCTTCCGGGGTGTGGTCGCCGGGATCATGCTCGTTAAGGCGGGACATTTCGAGGATTGTGGAATTACCGGCGTTTGGGCAACGCCTCGCGTTACTCCACGGTCGTCCGGGGACTCCGTCTGCAGCCCGTTGGGCCGCGTCTCGCTGACGCTCGGCGGGTCACGTTTGCGTGACCCGGCGGTCGTCCGGAAATCGTAGCGTGCGGGCCTTCTGGCCCGTGCGCATCGAACTTTGCCCTGCACCCACCAGGGAGCTCGCAAGAACCCGTTGCAATGAAAAGCAACGAGTTCACCCCCATTTTTGTGTGCTGCGCGCTTTTATCGGGTGGCCGGTGCCGACCGCAGGGAGAGTCGGCTTCGCCGACCACCGATGAGCACCCCCCTTCTTTCTGGTTTCGAAGGCTGGATCTTCGGCTTTGGATTGTTCCCCTTCCGCCGTACGATCTCGTCCTTGAGCGCTTGGATTTCCTCCAGTCAAGCACATTATGGCACTCTACGTCCAGCTTTAGTCGAAGGCATCGGCCAGGTTTCCAAACCTCAGCCGGTCAACCGGTCAGCCCGCCGACGAGGCGGTTTTCGGCCCGGCGTTTTCCGTTGGAGCCCCCATGGCGGAAGCCGGCATGGAATCAGAGCCGGAGGAGCGTGATCGTTTTTCCCTCGTGGCGGAGTTCCTGGCGGTCTGCCCGTTCTTCCACGGGAAGCGCTTCCTTGCGCCGGTCGAAGATCACCAGGACCCCGTGGTCCAGTCGCAGGCCCCGGAGGTAACCGTGGAGCTGCTGGAGGCCCTGTTGGAGGGGGTCTTTCTTCCCGGACCGCCAGAGCTTCAGTTCCAGGGCCTCGAGCTGGATACCGGCGGGATGGCGCCAGCGGATGCAGAGGTCCATGCGCCCGGTTCCCACGGCGTATTCCCGGTCGATGGTGCCGCCGCTGTTGACGATCCGCTGCAGGAATGCCATGAGGATCAGGTGGGGAGCGATCTCGTGGTAGGGCTGGTACCCAAGAAGATCCTCGGCGTGTTGGCTCCAGAAATCGACGAAGGCATCCAGGAGCGCATCCATGTCCAGGGTCCCCTCTTTCTTGACGTACCAGGCGGTGGGGTGGGGGATGTTGCCCTGGATGGAATAGGCCAAGGCGCGGGGGATGACCTCCTGGTAGATCCTGTTGGCGACCTGGACGTAGCCGCCGTCGTCTCGTTCGATGAGTCCCAGGTCTTGTACGTAGGCGAGGTCGTCGTCCAGGCGGTTCCCCAGGATGAAATCGCCGGCGAGGATGGGTTCGAGGACGCGGCGGACCCTGGGCTCCCTGAGCTTGTCGATAAGGGAATCGAGGTGGGTATCCCGCCGCTGGATGAGGGCCTCCTTGGCGGCTTCCACGTCCTGGCGCGTGATGGGGCGCGTCGGGTCGGGAACCTCGATTTCCGTGACCTGGCGGGCCAGGGCGTTGACGAGCCACGGCTGGCCCTTGGTGAGGTTCCAGGCCATCTGGATGGCGTCGTCCTGGAACACCTGGCCAGTCTCTTGGGTGTGCTGGAGGTAGAGCTCCCGGACTTCTTCTTCGTGGAAGTTGCGGATGTTGAGGGATTCGACCTTGATATTGAAGGGCGAGGAAGTGCCGAGGCTTTCCCGGTGGTCGCGGA
>JAJRTK010000476.1 GCA_024278345.1 bacterium
GACCTATCAGATCCGGTTGACAAGTCCACGCACGAAAGGAACCCACCGTTCAATTCCGTGAATCCCGTCCAGCCCGCCACCGGCAAGATGCCGGTGCCACCAGGGCGGCACCGCGGAGTGTAAAGCAAAAACGGGGGGATTTGATAGGTCCCCAAGAGCAGGCATCCCCGATCTGCCCCTTGCTTGGTACGAGGATGTTCCACTATGGTAATGAAAACTTTGTTTAGAGCCCAGAGGTTCCCGCGTTGAGAATAGCAGCGTCTGTTCTGGTGGTCGATGATAGCGCCCTGCATCGTAAGCAGATGGCTTCCCTCCTTCAGCGTCAAGGCTACGACGCCAAGTTGGCGGCTTCCGCCTCGGAGGCTTTCAGACTTTTGTTGAGGGAGTCCGTGTTCTTGGTCATAGCAAGTGCCAAAATGCCGCGCTGGCAGGCTTTTGCCATGGCAAAACAGATGAAGGAGGCTCCTCGGCTCCAGCATATACCATTTTTCCTGATCATGCCCCGGACAATCAGGAATCCGAAAGTGGAAGGGTTTCTGGAAAAATATGTGGACGAGACATTTGTCCAGCCGATCCAGGTGGCTCCATTTTTGGAAAAGGTCGATGGTCACGCTAGAAGGGTGCCCGATCCCGTGGCGCCCAAGCCCTCTTTGCCAGAGAATCGGGCTGGTGCTCTTCCCGGGGCTCCCAAGAATCGGGCTGGTGCTCTTCCCGGGGCTCCCAAGGAAGGATCTACTCCTTTTTCCCCGCCATCCCGCACTGAAGCGCCCCTTTCCCCCTTGTCCCCTGCCAGTTCCCTGGCGATGCGGCCATCCCCTCCGGTGACGGAAGCTGCCGCTTCGCCGGCCGAGGCTGGCGAGCGGGAATCGCGGACGATGATTGCCGAGCTCGAGGCAGAGGCGAATCGCCAGCTCCTTGGCGTTTTGCGGGGATCCCGGGCGCCGGTAGAGCATACCGTGGATGCCGACCAAGGCGGATATCTCAATTATTTTGGGTTCCGGTTCAGGCCCTTTTCCAACACTCCAGACGACCGTTTTTACTACTCGAGCTCCGAACATTCCAAGGCATTGCTCCGGTTGAGCTACGTCGTGGAAAACATGGAGGGGCTCGCGACTTTGATAGGCAACATCGGCGCCGGGAAGACGACGCTGGCCAGAAGATTGCTCGCCTCCTTGGATCCCGACGAATTCGAAGCAGCTCTCATGGTCATTGTCCACTCCAGCGTGACTCCGGATTGGTTGCTCCACCGTGTCTCTACGGAGCTGGGAGTAATCAACGCCCCGAAGGACAAGCTCCAGCTCATCGGCGAGCTTTACCGGCGCTTGATCGAAATCCATCAGGAGGGCCGTAGGGCCGTCATCCTCATCGACGAGGCCCAAATGCTGCAAACCAGGGCTCTCATGGAGGAGCTCCGGGGACTCTTGAATCTCGAAGTGCCGGGCAAAAAGCTGTTGACCTTTGTCCTGTTCGGTCTATCGAGCCTCGACGATGTCTTGAACCTCGACCCGCCGCTGCGGCAGAGGGTCGCCATTCGATATCGCCTTCTCTCTTTCGATCGCCCCACCGTGGCCGACTATGTGATGCACCGCATGAGAATTGCCGGCGTGGATGAGGAGCTTTTCGCGACGGAGGCGCTCGATCTCATCTATGCCAAGTCTCACGGCATCCCAAGGCTCATCAACACGCTCTGCAACAATTGCTTGCTGGAGGCCTATTTGGGGGGCGAGGAACTGGTGAGCCGAGAGCTTGTCGTCACGGTTTGTGACAGCCTTTTGCTCGAAGCCGCGGTCACGGAGCCATAGCGCGAGGGGGGAAGGGCGGCTCCCGGGCCTCTCCCTTCTGGGAGATCGGGACGGAGACAAGATCATGGCGCGACCCCTGAAAGTTGTCCTGAGCTGTGGAGGTACCGGCGGCCATATCATGCCGGCGCTGGCCGTGGCGGCTCGGCTACGCCAGCTCGATCCGCCCGCCGAGGTCTCCTTTGTGGGGACGGCGGATCGGCTGGAGGCCAAACTGATCCCAGATGCCGGGTACCTTCTCAGGACCATTGATGTGAGGGGATTCGCACGGTCTCTTCGGCCAAGGAGCCTTTTGCGCAACGGGGCTTTGCTGTTGCGGTTGGCGAGTTTGGCCCCCCTTCGTCAAGCCAGGGGGATCTTGCGGGAGCTTCGCCCCGACCTCGTTCTGGGGACGGGGGGATATGTCACGGGGCCGGTCTTGTTGGCTGCGGCCCTCAGGCGTCTCCCCACGATGATCCTGGAACAGAACGCCAATCCGGGACTGACGAACCGCCTACTGGCGCCCGTTGTGCGGCGGATCGGCCTGCCTCACGAGACGGCTCACCCCTTCTGGGCCAAGCGTGCCCACAAGACGGTGGTGGTTGGCAACCCCGTGCGCCAGGCAATTTTGGAGACGACAAGGGCGGAAGGAATTCGACGCCTGGGCCTCGATTCCGCACGAAGGACACTGGGTTGTTTAGGCGGTAGCCTGGGTTCGCGAATGCTCAACGAAAGATTCCAGCAGTTGCTCCGGGCACCTGAGTTAGCGAGCTTTTCTGGGCAGCTCCAAGCGGTCCACGGCTGCGGCACGAGATTCCTGGGGGAAGTCGAGGAGGCTGGGGCAGAGGGAACCTTTCCATGCCGTCTCCTTGATTTCATCCAGGACATGGGAGCCTTTTACGCAGCGATGGATCTGCTGGTCTGCCGCGGCGGCGCCACGACTCTGGCGGAAGCGACCGCCCGGGGGATTCCCATGGTCGTCGTCCCTTGGGAAGGTGCTTCGAACGCCGAGCAGAAAGAGAATGCGGCCCGCTTGGTGGAGCATGGAGCCGCCATTGTGCTTTCGGAATCCGAAGTCGCCAGCGGAAAGCTGAGGAAAACCGTCGCCGAGCTTTTCCATGAACCGCGAAAACTGGCCGAAATGCGCCGCTGCTCTTCCGCGGTCGGCGCTCCTCGAGCCGCACAGGCAGTGGTTGATGAACTCCTTGGATTGGCGGAAGCCAAAGGAAATACTCAATAAGTCTCTTCGATTTTTTTGTCGAGTTTTTTCACTAACTCCATGAACTGCGGCCAATTTTCGCAGTGGAATCGGATGCCCTTGCGGGTGGGGCCGGTGAACTTTTCCGACTCGATGAACTCGCGGAGGTCGGCGTAGAGATTTCCTTTCCATTCAGAGATGGATGCCCGGATGAAGGTGCCGTCACGAATCTCAATTCGACCGATTTCGGTTTGCTCGGCAGCCATGGGTGGTCTCCTTTCTTGAGTGTTGTCGATGGAATGTTGGATCTGACGTGTGGACATAGCGCCGGCCCGTGGGCTTGTCAAGACGGGGACCTATCAAATTGTCGTGTTTTTGCTTTACAATTTTCTTCGCCGAAACGGTGGCACCGGCATCTTGCCGGTGTAGCGCCCTCCGGGCTGCACGGAGCCGGGAAGGAGACCCGCCCCAGCGGTGATGTTGTCAACCGGATCTGATAGGTCCCTCAAGACGGGTCGCTTTTTTGCCCGGCAATGGTGTTGCTTTGGATGGCTCGTCGTTCTACTTTCGCCCCAGCGGGTTGAGTCGCGTGCTTGCTTTGGAGGGAGGTCTGCAAGAAAAGGCTCGGTGAAAGCCGGGTCCAATTCGGAACCTCGCCCGCTGTTTGGTGGTGGACTACCCGGATTTCTTATCTGGTGATGGAGTTCGAGTGATGAAATGGAAGGTACTGGTTGGCGTGGCACTTTTGGTCTGGGGTCTCCTTGGACAAGCGGATGCGCAGGAGATTGACGCTCGATTTGAGGCCCCCGAAATGGGGTTGACCGCCGTGGATAGCTCGGCCCAACCCGGCCTGTCGGTGGATGAGCAAACCTCGCTTTTGGCTGGGCGGCCCAAGCTCGAGCTTTCACTCGCCGAGGCCGTCCGTTTGACCTTGCGGAAAAACCTCAACGCACAGGTAAGGGCACTGGACTGGGTTTCGGCCAAAAGCATTGTGGAGAGCGCCCATGCCGGCTACGATCCGATCTTCCAGAGTACCACCGAGGCAAATCGGTTCCAAGGTTCCACCACAAGCGCCATCAATTCCGCCGCCGGCCAGTTCATCCAGGAAAAGGTCAAGCTCGACACGAGTCTGAGCCAGGTGCTTCCCATCGGCGGGAGTTACAACCTGAGCCTGTCCACGGAGAGAACCAAGACGAACTCGCCCTTTAGCCTTCTCCCAGAATCCTTTTCGTCCACGTTGACCCTGGCCGTCAATTACCCCCTCCTCAAGGACAGAGGCGGTAAAGCCCTCAAGACGCCCATCAAGCAGGCCGAGAACAATCGCGACATTGCCGAGCTACAATTGCGCCAAGAGCTCATCAATGCCGTGGCCCAGACGCAGAACGATTATCTTGACCTCATCTTGGCAAGGCAGATCCTGGAGCTGCGCCTCAAATCCTTGAGCCAGGCCAAGAACCTTTTGGAGATCGCTCGCGCCCAGGAACGAGTCGGCACCATCGCCCCGATTGAAGTCTTGTCGGCCGAGGCCGGAGTCTCAACGCGGGAAGAGGCCGTCGTGGTTGCGGAAGCCGCCGTTCTCGAGGCCGAGGACGCACTTCGAAGCAGTATGAACCTGCCCGATAGCCTCGCAATGTGGAAAATCGCCCTGATCCCCTCGGACTCACCCGGAATTCCAGCGCCCGAGCCGGATTTCGAGGCCGCGGTGGAGCAGGCATTTCAGATTCGCCCCGACTACTTGCAGGCGAAGCTCAACCTGGAAAACTTTCTCTTGGAACTGGGGCTTTCTCGAGACCAAATAAGACCCCAGCTCGATTTCACCGGAAGCTACTCTTATATCGGTAACTCGAGGTTGAAGCCCACCATCAAGGATGACGGCAACATTGGCCTGGCTCCCGAGGAGGGCATTTTTCTCACCCATATCGAGGATCTGCTCAGCTTGGACAACCGGGCTTGGAGCGTGTCGTTGACCTACAGTTTACCTCTTCGGAATCGGGCGGCGCGGGGGAAGCTCCAGCGCGACAAGCTGGCCTACCAGAAGGCGATGCTGCAACTGAGGAATCTCGATCTTGCCATCGTGACTCAGGTGCGCACCGCGCTCCGGACCATCGAATCCAGCAGAAAACGGCTGGCGGCGGCCTCCATTACCGTACGCCTCCAGGAGCGGCAGCTGGAGGCCGAGCAAAAGAAGTTCCAGGTGGGAACCGCCACCAGCTTTGACGTTCTCCGCTTTGAGGAAGATCTCCTTTCGGCCCAGACGGGCCAGCGGGAGGCCCTGGTCTCCTTGAACCGAGCCGTATTGGCACTCCATCAGGCTTTGGGGGCGACGCTGGAAGTGAACCACATCACCATCGGCGGCGAGGGCTTCCAGATCGCATCCACCGGGCAATCGCCTTAGCCTCTTCCCGGTGGAGGTGAGCGACGGGAGTGGACCTCAACCCAAGGGAAGATCCGTGCTCTAGCCCAATTCGCCACCCTCGAGGAAATCTGTCTTGTCTCCCCGCTGACTACCTGTGCCTTCGCCGCCTCTCGATCCCGCGATCCGGTATTTCTCAGAGGCCCACTCCCCCAGATCGATGAGCTTGCACCGCTCCGAGCAGAAGGGGCGGTACGGGTTGCGGGAGCCAAAAATGGCCGCCTTCCGGCAAGTGGGGCAGGGAACAGTCTGGGGAACACTTTCAATACCGCGTGACCGTAGGTTGGATGGATGACTCTTCATGCTGGGGGTCTCCCGCGCTGTTTTCGGCTGGGTGGAGGTGGCTTCCTCGTTGGACAGGTTGTCTTGGAATGAGGGCAGCCCCGGGAGCTGCTCCAGTTCCTGGCTGCTGTTTCTCCAAGTTCCTTACGCCCACTCATGGGAATCTTCTCAGTAGGGCGGAGCCCCAATGAATCTCATGGCCTGGAAGTTGCAAACGTAGCTGGTGATGACAAGGTGATCAAAAGTTGTACGACCGAGGAGGCTGCCATGAAAAGGGCTTTTGGACTGTTTGGATTGTTGCTCGGCGCGTCTGTGTTTGCCGCGGGCTGCGTCATTATCGATGACGGGTATGGTGGTTATGATGAGACCGAAATCATCCGATTCCAGAACTACACGGGGCTCCGGGTCGATAATTACATTGACGAAATCTTCGTCGGGGCCGTTCCCGCCTTTGGTTCCATAGAAATCGAAGGTGACTACGAGGGGATTCACCTTTTTGAATCTTGGGGCGAGGACGACCTCATGCACTGGGGGCCGTCGGAGTTCAGTATTCTGGATGGCGAGATCTTCGTTGTGGACCTGGTGACGGACGAAGGTTTCAAAACCCATTCCGAGCCGAAACCAACCTCGGCAAAGGCTGGTTCCTGATGCCGGAACCCCACTCTTTCCTTAGGTTCCTTCTCCTGAGAAGAAAGGCGGCGTGTTGACGGTTTTGACCTTGAACCGCCCTTTTGAACGGCAAAGGGAGAGGATTTCCGCGATGATGCTCACGGCAATTTCCTCCGGGGTCTCGGCACCGATGGACAGGCCGACTGGAGTGTGAATGTCGTCCAGCTCAGCCTTGGAAAAGCCCTGTTCACCAAGGCTTGAGCGGATCTCCAGAGCTTTGCGCTTCGAGCCAAGAAGGCCCAGATAGGCCCGGGGCTTCCTGAGCATGGCGCCCACGGCGAACTCATCGTATTTGTGGCCCCGCGTGCAGATCACGATGTAACTGTAACCGTGGGTGGGAAGGCTGGGTAGAAGCTCCTCGAAAGGGCCGGAATGGACGGAGCGGGCCATGGGGAAGCGGGAGGGGCTGGCGAAGCTCTGCCGGTCGTCCGCTACCACCACGGAGAGAGCGACGAAATCCGCCAGCTTGGCGACCGCTTTGCCCACGTGCCCCGCCCCGATGATCACGACTTCCGGGGTGGGCGCGTGGATTTCGGTGTAAATCCTTATTTCGCCGCCAGGCCGAAGTGGAACCCGGAGATCGTAGAAATGCGATTCGCACAAGGCACCGTAGAAGGCCTGTGCCACGGTAGCCGCGAGCTCGGGACAACCAAGATCCCCTCGAAAGCTCCCGTCCTGCCGTAGAAGGAGCTTCTCGCCGGGACTCGTCAAAGTTGTCTCTTTGGCCGTGATGACGGTAGCCAGTGCTGTCCATTCGCCCCTGTCTAACGTCGCCTGGATCTCGTGCAGCCAGTGGGTTTTCATCGTCCGCCTCCTAATGTCCACCAGGTAATAGACGTGCAGCCCCGGTTTGGCAAGTTCTTGGGTCGAGAGTCGTCTTGGGGCCACAGGCCTGTTTGCGGGGGGGGAGGGGGGGCGGACGGACTGCCGCCGACCCGACCGGACCCCAACCAGAAGAAACGCCAGGGTTTTCAGGAATCGGGTATCCACGCAAGGCGGGACAAAGATTGGAAATAAAAGGCACACGCGCAGCGCACAAAAATGTGGGTCCAGGGAGCTGGCTC
>JAJRTK010000477.1 GCA_024278345.1 bacterium
CTCGCTCAACTTCCCGTTGCAACAAAGGGCAACGGGATCCCAGCCCACATTTTTGTGCGCTGCGCGTTTTCCTTTTATTTCCAATCTTTGTCCCGCCTTGCGTGGATACCCCGATTTTCTACGAAGCCGTCGTCACTTCACTGACAAAATCCGCCGCGGCGCCCTTGGGCTTGCGCCGAAGCATCAGTGATTTGGCGGCCTGCCAGTACATTGCGATATCCCCTTTGTTCTTGATGTTCCGGACCAGATGGAAAAGCTGTCTGGGCCGCAGATAAAAGGAGCGGGTGGCGTACCGTTGCCAGTATTTGATATCCTCGGGAGTCCGGCCCTTGGGAGTGTAGACGGGGTCGAAGTCCGTGTAACCCGCCTGGGAAGAAAACCTGGACCAGTCCCGATTGTCGAAACCTCCCTCTTCCATGGCGACCTGGTAAAGGGCCGTCCCCGGATAGGGTGTAGCAATGGAGAACTTACAGACGTCCAGCTTCAGCTCCTTGGCCAAAGCGATGGAGCGTTTGGTCTCTTCCACGGTCTCCGTGGGAAGCCCCAAAATCATCGTCCCGCGAACCTTGAGCCCCGCTTTCCTAGCCGTATTCACCGCCCACCGGATCGTGCTGAGGTTCGTCCCCTTCTGGATCAGATCCAACAGCCGCTGCGTCCCGCTCTCGACGCCGTACGAGATGAGAGCACACCCGGCCTCCTTCATCTTCCTGCAAAGCTCCAGATCCACCTGATCGGCACGGCAAGCCGTCGTCCAGACCGCCTTTTTGTGAAGGCCGCGCTCAATGAGCTCCGAACAAATATCCATGGCCCGCTGCTTGTTCACGCTGAAATTGTCGTCCAGAACAATGACTTGCCGGCCTCCGTGCTCGTTGACCAAGATCTCCCACTCATCCACCACGTTCTTGGCACTCCGCGCTCGGTAGCGGTAACCCGACATCTGCCGAGCCGAACAGAAAATGCACTTGTACGGACAACCTCGAGAAGTGATGATCACCCGAATCGGCTCCACGAAAACAGCGTCCGGCACCTGGTGATACCGGTTGAGAGGAATCCCCTCCAAATCCGGGAAAGGCAATGCATCGAGATCCGTGGGCAACGGACGATCAGGATTGTGGACCACCCGGCCATTCCGCCGCCAAGTCAACCCCGGAATCCGATTCATCTCCTGCCCCGCCACCTCCGCCAAGACAAGCTCATGCAGGGTTTCCTCGCCCTCGCCCCGCACCACGTAGTCGAACAGCTCTTCCTTCATCGTTTCGTCGGGCAGAACCGTCGGATGCACTCCGCCCATCACCGTCTTGATGCCCGGGAAATTCTCTTTGACCACTCGCGCCACTCGCTGGCTGGCGGCGTACATCGGAGTCTTGCAGGTGATCCCCACGAACCCGGGCTCGTAATCTCGAACCACTTCCGACAGCGCGGATTCGTCCATGTTCTCCACCTGCCCGTCAAGAATCTTCACCTCAAGCCCCTTCGACTTCAGGTAAGAAGACAAATACATCAGGCTGATGGGAGGCAAAGAGGGGGCTACCTTCTGGAAGTCCCCATAAAAGGCCGAAGAGTTGAAGTGGGGAAAAACCAGCAGCACTCTCTTATTCATCTCGATCTCCTCATCGTCTGCTTCCCATCGGCCCGGCCAAAGCTCTTCGCTCAATCTAAACCGAAGTCAACCACCACCACCGCCCGGAAGATTTTCTTGTGCTCTGTCTCAACCTGCCACACTCTCCAGAGCCGCCTAATTAGAAACAGATTTGTAGCTAATATGCAAGCAGCGACGAGACCGGCGATGGACTTAGCAAGTTTCAGGCCAGTTGGCTGGGGAGAAGCGAAGGGCAACGGCGGGGCTTCTGGATGGAACGGTCAACAGAGGTGCTTCGCGGACCTCCATCAGGCCCGGCGACGGCCTGGTCCCGCACCGACCTGGCGCCTTCCTACGATAACCTGCCAGAGACCTCGTTCCCTGGCCCTTCTTGGATCGCTTCGAACGTCCTTGGGACCGGTGACCGGCAAAAGGATCACCGGTCTCAGTCCAGCGCCCGAGCCTGGAAAGACTTTGGCGAAGCCAACAGACGGGGCCCGCCCCATCAAGTTGCCGCAGGAACTCGGGCCCAACGCATTTTGGGGCAACGATCCGGCTCACGCGGGTGCAAGGGGCAGGGCATTGGCGCGGAGACGATTGAACCGATCCCCTGTGTGACAAAGAGAGGTGCGTCAGCCCGGCTTCACGACTTTGCCCGCGCTGATGCAGCGGGTGCAGACGCGCATTCTTTTGACTCCGCCATTGACCATGGCCCGGACTCGCTGCAAATTGGGCTTCCACCGGCGTTTGGTCACGTTGTGGGCGTGGCTGATCCGGTTTCCTACTTGAGGCTTCTTTCCACAGATCTCACATTGGAATGCCATTTTTTTCTCCTTGGTCCGGGAAGGAATCGACCTGGAAAAAGATCGATTTCCCCAAAAAATCGAGTGCAAAGTCACCACAATCCGTAGCGATCATCAACGGCGGGGTAGAATAGCCGGGATTGGGCGGTTTTGTCGAACGCTGTGACTCATTCTTTACTTTTGCGCCCTCTGGAGGCGGATTTTGCTCGCCTTGGCTTGGCGGCAGCCTTTTCTTCGATCTTCTTTCCCGTCTGGCGCTTGGGATCGAAGATCCGTCCCAGAAACCCGATGGTGATGGCGTAAGAGGGAACGACGCCTTCGAAGCCGAGGCCCCGAGAGAGCGTCTCTCCCTTCCGAAGGGGGCAATCAGAGGCATAGTAGGCGACATTGAGCTCGAAGCCATCATCGAAATAGCCGAGCTTCGCCGACTGTTTGAGCTTCTTGAAGTAGGGCACGCCTTCCATCTCCAGGCCCATCATCCGCCATTTGTCGGCGTAGAACCGGAGCATCTCGTTGTTTTGCAGGATCGTCCCAAGGACCGTGAGCATGGGGCCACCGGAGAAGATTTCCATAACGTTTCCAAGGCACTCCAGGTCTTCCTTGGTGATGCCGTTGGGAACGACCAGATCGTAAACATCGAGCCGACCGTAATTGAGAAAGTAGGAGGGAAGCATGATGCAGCCGCGGTGCCCCACAAGAGTCCCGGCCTTGCCCATGATGGAAATGGAGCGGATACGCTCGTTGAATTCCTCGCAAAGGACCCCGATGATTTTTTCGGCCTGGGCGCCGAAAGCGTATTCGAAGTTCAGGAGGAAGGGCTTGTCCTTCTCGATGAGTTCCCGGTCTACGGGGATTCTGGAATCCAGCTTGTCCAAATCGAGCTTGGCAACGTCGATGAGCTGGACCGGAATCCCGGTGTAGCGGCGATCCGGCAGGAAATAAATCCCCTCCCGGGCCTGATACTCCTTGAATTCCTTCTCTCGCTTTGCCGCCTGGGACAAATAGTTCCGCAGAAAATAATAACGCAAGTCATCCGTGTCCTGGCCCTTGGCAAGAGCGCGGCCGGTTTGGAGAATTTCAGAATTCTCCGGCTCCACCAGCATCTCGTCCAGCGCCCCACGGATCTCCGGCTCCCTCACAAAACCAGAGACGCAGTTCACGATGGAGTGGGTATTGGAGGAAATGATGTGAACCGGCCGCCCCTCAAGGCCCTTCTCCTGGATAAAGTCCAAAATATCCTGGCACCATTCCCGGGCGCGATTGTCCAGGTTCGCCGAGGTAATGGAGCTATGGACCTTCACCGTGATGTCATGATCGTGGCGTGCCAGCTCGAACATCTTCGTCATAAGTTTCCCCTTCCAGGAGCCGTCCAGCTCCATGATCTCCTCTTCGGTGATTCCAAGCTCGAAGGCCAGCTTCGTGAAAAGTTGGTTCTTCCGGGCAACGCTCAGACCGGCGTCGTGGGAAATCGTAAAGCCCGGCATCTCCACCTGGGTGGGACTGACCTCTTCCAGGGCCTCCACAAGTCCCGAAGCGATGAGCTTGGCCTTGACCTTGCTAGCCTCGATGACAAAAGAACAGAGAATCGTCACCAGATCCAGAATATCACTCACGTCCTCCCGCACCACCATGATGATTTCCGAATCCGAAATCTGGTAGGTTTCCCGCCGCTTCACGTCCGAGGAAACCTCCGTGATCCCCTCGTAACGCCCGAAGTTCTCCGGCACACGGCGCTTGACCAGAATCGTGTCCATCGACGAGATATTGTTCGGAAGCCTTTTCGTCGAGTAGATCAAGGCACCGATATCGATGATATTATCTTCGGAAACGTAGGGGTGGAGACTGGGCTGGATCTCCTTGAAAACGTCCAGTAGATCGTAGATTCGGATGCGGCCATTGATCACGCCGTGGCGAACGTAAGTCTCGAAATCTCGGATAGCCTTGGATATCGTCTGGATCTCTTCCATCGGATCTCTCATCTCCTTACACGGTGCCTGAAGCCCAATCACCAGGCGGATCGAATAGTGTCACCAAACAGGGATCGACCATAAAAGGGGTTATGCCATCGGTCATTCAGCGTTGGGTTCCGCTCCCGGCGGCGGCAATCCGTCCGCCGCCACTCGCCCGGAACGCCGCCATCGCCAGCCACGGCCCCAAGAAAAGATCCACGTCATTCCAAACCATTCCCCCTCGAATCCCAAGCCTGAATCTCCCACGCGCGCCGGCCCGAACCCCAAGCTTGAATCCCTCACTATAGGAACCCACCAACCAGATTGTCAATTCAGTCAATGGGCAAAAGACCGCGATCTCTTTGCGGGTTTCCCCCCAAAACACGAACCATCGATGGAAACCATGAACAGACCCATACTTCTAGCCATCGCCGGAGGCACCGGCTCGGGAAAAACCACGGTCTCCCGTCAGCTCCTGGAGGCCCTGGGCACCGGGATCGGCCTCGCCCTGGACCTTGACGCCTATTACCACGATCTCGGCAAGCTCCCCCTCACCGACCGGGGCCTGCGCAACTTCGATTCCCCCGAAAGCCTTGATTTCGACCTGCTGACGGCCCATGTAGCGCAGCTCCGGGCAGGGCGAAGCATCGAAAAACCCATCTATTCCTTCCCCGAACACGTCCGCCTCGACAGAACCGAAACCGTCCACCCGCGACCCCTCATCCTCCTGGAGGGTATCCTTGTTTTGGCCCACAAACCCCTCCTCCCCCTCCTGGATTACAAAATCTACATCGACGCGCCGGCGGACCTCCGCTTCATCCGCCGCCTGAGCCGGGACGTTGCCGAACGAGGCCGCCAGGTGGACGGCATCATCCACCAATACCTCGAAACCGTGCGCCCCATGCACGACCTCCACATCGAACCTTCAAGAGCCATGGCCGACATCATCATCCCCCACGTAGAACACAACCCCACCGCCATCCACATCCTGGCATGCTTCCTCCGGCACAAGCTCAAGCTGGGCTAAGCTCACCCGATCCGCCTGCTCCCCCGTCCGGGCATGCCCTGGAGAAGTAAGCGTCGGGGCCTCGGTCATGGTACCGGCCACGGTGCAGATTTCAGACGCCGCCCCAGGGCTTCCAGCCCTGGAACCCGGCGGAGGCTCTGCCTCCGGACCTCCGCTGGGAGCGCCGCTCCCAGACCCACGCCAGGGAGCC
>JAJRTK010000478.1 GCA_024278345.1 bacterium
TGACGCATACCATGGGCTGGGTTCCGCTCCCATCGGTCGCCGTCCGGCGCCCACTGCTCGCCATTTTCGCCCCTTTCCCCATCGGTGGCCGTAAAAATGAAGCGCCACCCGGTATTCCCCGGCTGCACCGCAAAGGTGACTGGCTCCAAAGGAAACGGTTGTGCGGGAAAGTGTGTCCTTTGGCACCAGTTCCTTTTTCCAGATGGTGAGCTCTGTTTCTTCCGTGGAGCTCGGCTTCTCTGCTTCTCCACGAAAAGCCTAGTTTGGCGCGATCCTTGCGCCTCTGTTCCGGCGAAAGAACGGAACACCCAGCATCCCGTGGGGAATCATTCCCACACAAAGGAGAAGGTATGGCGGGCGAGGACACGAAACAACTCTTCGTGATGACTCAAAACCATCAGCTTCAGCGCCATTTGTCCCAGCTTCTCCAGGAGTTCTATCCGTGGGGAGTTGTGGTTTCGGAGCCATCCCTTGTGGCTCTGCTCGAGGGTCTCCAGAACGCAACGCCAACAGCCCTGATCCTCGATGATTCAGCGGGCTCCGAGCTCCTGGCCGAAGGTATTTCGTGTGCCAAAGGGCTGGTCCCATCGCTTCCTATCGCCGTCGTTGCCGTGGAGCAGGTTCCAGAGATCGAGCTTCGGAGAGTCGGCGCACGGATCGTCTTGTCCTGGCCGCAAGACCGGGAACAGCTAGACGACTGGCTTCGCCACCTATTTTCTCCGGGAGATCAAGGGGGAACCTCCAAGAGAGCTGGCCAGGATGAATCCGGTGCCACCTGGCTCCGGATGGGAGTTTCCGCCAGCGCTTCGTGGCGGCCGAGCAACTTTCCTTGCCGAGCCGCCTGTCCCGTGGGCACCAATGCGGGGGGGTATTCAAGCCTGGTGGCCCAGGGCCGCTACCGCGAAGCCTACGCTCTGGCGCGGCGCCCCAATCCGCTGGCATCGGTCTGTGGCTGGATTTGCGCGCATCCCTGCGAAGTGGCCTGCCGGCGGGATCGATTGGATCAGCCCATCGCCATTCGCGCCCTCAAGCGATTCGTCACGGAGCGGTGCGGACCGGAGAGCGGGCGGGACTTCGACGAGATCCTCAGCATCGTCGAGATCCCCAGGCCCAGGATTGCTGGTGGGAAAGTGGCGATCATCGGCGCGGGCCCGGCAGGCCTTGCGGCTGCGCACGATTTGGCGCTCATGGGGCACACTGTGGTGATTTTTGATCGGGCCCTCTTGGCGGGGGGAATGCTTCGAGCGGGGATTCCCAGATATCGTCTCCCACGGGAAACCCTGGACCTCGAGGTGGAGTTCATCCGCTATCTGGGCGTGGAATTCCGCATGGGGGTGGAAATTGGATCTGAGGTCTCTTTCCAGGAGCTCCGCCAGGAGTACGACGCTGTTTTTCTTGCTCCCGGCTGCGGGACCGGTCGAAATCTGTCGATTCCTGGAAGTGAACTGGAAGGCGTGATCAACGCCGTGAGCTTTTTGGCCCACGTCAACCTCGGGCACCCCATCGCCATCGGCCAAGAGGTCGTTGTCATCGGTGGTGGAAATGTTGCCTACGACGTGGCGCGGAGCGCACAATTGCTCTTCGTGGCTGACGGTGAGTCGGGGCGCCTTGCTCTGGACAGCGCCAGGATCGCCGCTCGTTCTCTCCGGCGCAAGGTGACGATGGTGGCGCTGGAGGCCCCCAGCGAAATGCTGGCAGACCCCACGGAGATCCGCGAGGCAGCCGAAGAGGGAGTGCGGCTGGTGACTCGGCGAGGACCCGCTGAGATTCAGGGCGAAGGCGGGCGAGTCAGCGGCCTGGTGACTCTGCAAGTGGAGCGCGTTTTCGACCAGAAGGGCAAGTTCAGCCCGATCCTCACGCCCGGAACAGAGCAGATCATCCAAGCAGACACCGTGATCATCGCCATTGGCCAGGTGGCGGATCTCCGGTTTCTTGGAGAGGAGCACGGACTGGAGATCACTCCACGTTGGACCGTCAAGGTCGAGCCCAAGACCCTCGCCACATCGGACCCGCGTGTTTTCGCCGGTGGCGACGTAGTATGGGGTCCTCGCATTGCCATCGATGCCATTGCCGATGGCCGCAAGGCCGCCCGCTCAATCGATACTCTTATCACCGGAAGAGGCGACGAGGCCAAAGAGCTTGTCTACCGAACCTTCCCCACCGATGGATACTCGCATCCTTTCGCCGTGGGCGACTACGAAAAGATCCCGCGGCATCGCGTTCCCATCCGCGCTCCGGACGCCAGAGCCCTCCGACAGCCAGTGGAACTGGGTTACGGCGAGGAGCAGGCCAGGGAGGAGGGCAGCCGATGCCTCCACTGCTGGATCAACACGATCTTCTATTCCACCGCGGTCAACGGATCGGAATGCATCCAGTGCGGCGGATGCGTGGATGTTTGCCCCGAAGACTGCATCGATCTGATTTCCCTGGTCCGCGTGGCGGGGGAAGAAGATGGAAACCGGAGGCTCTTGCCTGATGGAACGGAGTTCACCATCAGCGGTGCCGCGATGATCAAGGACGAGACAAGCTGCATTCGCTGCGGCCTCTGTGCCCGGAGGTGCCCGGCGGAAGTCATCTCCATGGAGGCTTTTTACCAGAAAGACGAGCTCCCCTGGATCCAACATGCCGATATCTCGGTCTGAGCCGGGACTCAGACCACAAACCGGTTGATGCGCGACCGCGGGATGGAAAGAACAGACTAAGAAACCAATGCTGCTTCCCAAGATCCCGTGAGTAGAAGGCAAGCAGCCAAGAAAGAGCGAGGTCCAAAAAGTGTTGCTCGACGATTTAGCCGAACAAGCTGAAGAAAACGAACCGAACCGCCGAGAGTTCTTGGCACAAGCTGGAGTCGCCTCCCTTGGTGTGGCAACGGTGGGTACGGGAACGGTCGCCGTGGGATTCCTCTCGCCGGCGGTGCTGTACGAACCGCCGAAAAAGGTTTCTGCCGGCACCCTGGGCGATCATCCGGAAGGCACGGTGCATTTCTCGCCGGAGTACAAGCTGTACGTGATCCATCGGAAGCGGCGACTTTACGCCTTGAGCGCCATCTGTACGCATCTCGGATGCATGACGCGGTATCAGCGAGATTCGCGGGAGATCCACTGCCCCTGCCACGGAAGCCGGTTCTCGCTGGAGGGTGAGGTTCTGAATGGGCCTGCGGCCGAGCCTCTTCCTCGGTTTCCCATCGCCCTTCAAGAAGAGCAGCTCGTCATTGATCGCGGGCGCGAGGTGGGTCCTGATGAAGCACTCGTAATCTGAAGGAGCCATCCATGAGCAGCTTCCCGAAGAAAAAACGCCCGGGCTTCGCCAAGAGGGTTTGGCGCTCCATTGTTCGCCACGGCGCTCCCAACACGAACCGGAACCGATCCCTGGCGGTCTTCACGAATCTCTTTCTCCACATTCACCCGGTGAAGGTCCGGCGCCGAGCCATGCGGTTCCGGGCGACCTATTACCTTGGCGGACTCACAGCGGCGACCTTCTTTTTGCTCGTGGTGTCGGGCGCCTTCCTGATGATCTACTACCGGCCGGATCCCCTGCGAGCCTACGGGGATATGAAGGATCTTCAGTACGTGGTCTGGATGGGCCGGTTCCTACGCAATCTTCACCGCTGGGCGGCGCACACGATGGTGCTCTTGGCGTTTCTTCACCTCTGCCGAGTCTTTTTTGCCGCGGCGTACAAGCCGCCTCGGGAGTTCAACTGGGTGATCGGCGTCGTTTTGATGGGCCTGACGCTTCTTCTGAGTTACACGGGCTACCTGCTTCCGTGGGATCAGTTGGCCTTTTGGGGCGTGTCCGTGGGGACCAACATCATCAGTGCGATGCCCGCGGGCGGTGACATGGTCAAGCTCTTGCTTTTGGGGGGAACAGGCGTAGGCGGAAACGCTCTCATCCGATTCTACGTCCTACACTGTTTCATTCTGCCGGCGGTGTTGACCGTGGGGATCGCGCTCCACATCTGGCGCTTCCGGAAGGATGGCGGCGTCTGTCTGCCCCCGTATGAGGGGCCGGATCAACAGGCAACGACGGCATCGAAAGGGGGATCCCCATGAAACGCTTCGAACCGGTCATCGGACAAGACGTGGGCGAGGTTCCCGTGAGGCTCCTCTTCACTCAGGACGAAGCCGGCGTTTTGGTGGACCAGGCCCAGGAGCCCATGGTCATGACCGTGCCTCACTTGATCCTCCGGGAGCTCATCGCCTTCCTGGTGCTGACTTGGATCCTGGTGATGGTCTCTCTTCTCTGGGACGCGCCTTTGGAGGCGATTGCGAATCCGAGCCAGACCCCGAATCCATCGAAGGCGCCGTGGTATTTCCTTGGCTTGCAGGAACTGCTCCACTACTACCCTCCCCTGATTGCGGGGATCGTCTTGCCGGGCCTTGCGGTCCTGGCCCTTGTCATCATCCCCTATTTTGAAATCAACATCCGGCGGCCTCCTCTTTTCGATGAAAAACGAGGCAAGCGGCTGGCGGCGCTCTGGGTGACCATCATCGGGGCCTGCGTGGCCATGAGCCTGCCGGCTGAAGTGATGCCCTGGGTCTTGGTAATTCCGACTCTGCTGGGAGGTCTGGTCATCACGGGGAGCGCGTTGGGACTTGGAGTCTTGGCGCGGCTTCAGGACCGTTCCCTGGCTTTCTGGCTCATGTCCTGGTTCATCCTGGAGCTCACCGTTCTCACCATCGTGGGCACCTTCTTCCGAGGTCCATTTTGGATGTTGACTCTACCCTGGATCGAGGGGATTTACTGATGGAAAACATCAATAAGGACTACAGCCGCACCGTGGTTCTCTTCGCCCTCGTCTCAGTGGGCTTCACCGTCACGCTCGCCGTGGCGCCACTAAGAGACGCTTGGACATCCTGGCGGCAAACTCAGGGGGAGTACGTCGAAGAGGCCAGGACCCGTGGATTCGGAGCCAACTTCACCGTGGGGATCCGACAGATCTGGAACGAAGAGCTGGGAATCGTGGACCGTTGTGTCACTTGCCACCTGGGGATGGGAGACGACACTCCCCTGCCCGGACAGGCTCTTTTCGAAGAGCATCCGCCCATTCCCCATTCGACTCGAGCCTTTGGCTGCACCACCTGCCACCGGGGGCAGGGCTGGGCCACCAA
>JAJRTK010000479.1 GCA_024278345.1 bacterium
CCGGATCGTTCCGAGCGATCGCCGCATACTGCTCAGCGGCCTCTTCGTACCGCCCGGTCAGGAACAGTCGGCGCGCTTCCTCCAGGCCTTCGGCCCCAGCACCGCGCAATGCGGCGGGAGCCGACGATGCGGCCACCCACGGGTTCGAACGTCCCCCCGAAAAGGCGCACGGGCGTGCGCCAGCGGCGCTTTGGCGTCTTGAGCAAGAGAGCGGTCGGGAGGCGCGTCGCGACGCCCCGGGTATTCTCGAAAGAGATCTCCACCAAGTAACGACCGCCGGGCTGCAGAAGGCGTCGATGAGAGAAGGCGTCGATGGAGGCCGGCGTTGGGCGTCGTCCGTCCACGGGCCAGACGGCCACGGAACGGAGTGCCAAGCCTTCCTCGACTTCCGGCCCTCGAAGCCGGATCCCGCGCCGGGGATCCCTGGCCAGGGCGAGACGAGCCCCCAGGTGATTGGAGGATCCGGCGGCCTGTCGGAAAAGCCGCCGCGCGGCCCTTGGGTCTTCGTCCTCCACGAGCCTGCCCAACCGAAAGGCGGCGTCCGCGGCCGTCGCCCGGTCCGCCAGGCTCTCCACCAACAGAGCCGCGCCCTCTTCCTCGGCACCGGCTTCCACCAGGCAACGCCCCACCATCAACAGCAGCCGGGAAGCATCGCCCGGCGCCGCGCAAACCCTTCCGGTGGCGCGATAATTCAAGCAATCCACCTTCGCGGCAACGTTCCAGGCCTCGCTGTCGATGGCAACTTGCCACATCCACTGGGCATCCGCGCTCCGGAACTCCAAAGCCAACGCCCTTGACAGCGCGTCCACGGCGTCTCTCCGCTTCGCTTCGCCGCCTGGAAAAGCCGGTATCCGCCGGGCGATCCGGCAATAGAGCCGCCTGAACCTCCGAACTCGCTTTCTCCAGAATCCGAGTTCCCGGGCGCTCGTTTCCACGCGCCGGAGCGTCTCGAAGTCGGGACCCCGGGCAGCGGTCTCCCCAGACCTCTCCCAGCGCGCGAGGATCCCGTCGAGCCAGGTCTCCCAGGAAGCGCGGCTCAAAGGATATCGCCGAACGAGGGCAAACGCCTCGGGGCGCAACGGGGCCGGGTTCGGCCGGACGCGGCTCGCGAAAAACGCCGCCAGGCTCGCCAAGGCCAGCCCCGCGAGCAAAGCCCGGGGCCATGGGCACGCCACCTTCCGGCAAGGAAGAGAAAGTTTCTTCGTGTCCCCATGGATAGCCATCGACCTCGGTACTCCGGGCAACGGGAGACAGGGTTCGGCCCTGTCGGGCATCGAGAAGCGGCCGGGGGCGAGGATGGGCGAGTGGCGGCGGACGGACTGCCGCCGACGCGAGCGGACGTCAACCCGAATTCCGCTTCCGAACGGTTTCGAAAGCGCCCCCCGGAGCCGCTCATTCCGGGTCAAAAGGGCGCTTCAACGGGTGAAAAGCTCCTCGTACTGTTCGACGATTCTCCTCCAGCGGTAACATTCGGTGATGCGATTGCGAGCCCTTTGGGCCAACGCCTCGATCTCCTTGGAAGAACTCGTCTCCATTTCCGCCACCAGGCCAGCCAGGGAGCCGGGTTCCTTTGTGAAAAAGCATGCGCCGTCTCCCCCGACCTCTCGGTTGAAGGCGACGTCCAGAAGCAGGTTGATCCTCGTGCAGGCCAGGGACTCCACCAGGGATGGATTGGTGCCGCCGACCTCGTGGCCATGGATGTAGGCAAAGGCATGCGCCCGGATCTCCCGGAGCAACTGTTTGTCGTACAGGGTTCCGGCGAAAAGGATGCGGGGGTCGCGATGAAAGCCGGTGGCACGGCGCAGGCGCTTCCCGTAGCGGTTCTCTCGCGCGTCGGTGATGAACACCAATTTCCTGGGGCTCTTCGTTTTCCGGAACTCCTCCAAGATGGTCCGGTAGTTGTTCTCCGGCACGAAGCGTCCGACGACCAGGTAATATCCGCCCGACTCCAGATCGTGACTTCGAAACCATGCGGCCAAATTCTCCGACGGCTCCCCGGCGGCCCCTTGCGCCAAATCGGCTCCATAGGGGATGAAAAGCGTCTTCGGTGAGTAAGCCCGGTATTCTTCCCGAATGTACCTCTCCATCTCTTGAGCATCGCAAATGACGAGGTCCGAATGCTTCACCATGAGCCGCTCGGAAAACTTCCAGTAGCGCCGGACGAGCCGGTTCCATTTGGTGCGCTTCCACTCGTGGCCATCGGGGTTGACGCAAATCCGCACCGCCGACAGCCGCCCAAGGCGGCGGAGGATGGCGACCACCGGCCCGATCCGGCATGCCAGGATGTAGATCACGGCGCCTTCGAACTCGTTTTGCCGAATGGTCCGCAACGCGTGGCGAAGGCTGACGACATCGTAGAGAACGTTCCTCAAGGGTCCGAGATTCGGAAGTCGGACATGAAAACAATGGGCGCTGTTGGTCAGGGTAACCTTTTCTTTTGCAGATGAAAGACAAGCGACATGGTAGGAAATCCTGGGACGCTGTGATCGGGCCGTTAGCTCATCGACAAAAGTTTCGAAGCCGCCGTACCTAGCAGGAATTCCCTTGGAACCGATGATGAATACGCTTTTCATATCAGGATCGGCCCCCATCGATGGCACCACCGAATTCACTGGGGGCCAGATGCGCCATTCAAGCCAATATACCCCTCACGTTCGAGGTGTAAATAGATCATCTGCGCCGCTTCCTCGGGGCTGATGTCCGTGGTGTCAATGACGACTTCCGGGTTCTCCGGCTCTTCGTAGGGATCGGAAATGCCCGTGAATTGTTGGATGATTCCCTTCCGCGCCTTGGCGTACAACCCCTTCCGATCTCGCTGTTCACAAACCTCCAGCGGGGTCGCAACATGGATCAGGATGAAGCCGCCCCCCTGGCCCACGACCTGGCGAACCTCATGGCGAACCCTGGCGTACGGTGCGATGGGGGCACAGATGGCAATGCCGCCGTTTTTCGTAATCTCCGACGCAACGAACCCGATGCGCCGGATATTGAGATCCCTGTGCTCCTTGCTGAAGCCAAGCTCCGAGGAGAGGTTCTTCCGAACGATGTCGCCATCCAAAAGGGTGACGGGCCGGCCTCCGGCCTCCAACAGCTTGACCATCAACACATTGGCAATCGTCGATTTCCCCGCACCGGAAAGCCCCGTGAAAAAAACTGTGAACCCCTGTTTGTGGCGCGGCGGGTGGCTCTTCCGGAGCTCCCGGGCTACTTCGGGAAAGGTGAACCACTCCGGCAGCTCCTGGCCGATGGAAAGGCGTTTTCGGAGTTCCGTCCCGGAGATGCCTAGAGCACGCATTCCCTCCGGCACCTGGTCCCGGGGCACGTAGCTCTTGAGCTCTTCCACGTAGACCATGAGGCGGAAGGGGACCATCTCGATACCCAGCTCCTTGGCATTCTCCCGCATGAGCGCCTGGGCGTCGTAAGGTCCGTAAAAGGGCCGGCCCTGCTCGTCCACGCCCGGGCCAGCATGGTCCCGCCCGACGATGAAATGGGTGCAGCCGTAGTTCTTCCGGATGATGGCGTGCCAGAGCGCCTCCCGGGGACCCGCCATCCGCATGGCAAGGGGGAGAAGGGAGAGTGCGGTCGTCTGCTTGGGATAGCGCTTCAAAAGGGCCTGGTAGCTCCGCACCCGGGTGTAGTGATCGACGTCGCCGGGCTTCGTCATTCCCACCACGGGATGGATGAGCAGGTTCGCCTCCAGTTCCTTGGCGGCGCGAAGGGTCATGGTCTGGTGAGCACGGTGCATGGGGGTCCGGGTCTGGAACGCCACCACCCGCCGCCATCCGGCACGGGCGAAAGCGTGCCGCAATTCTGCGGGGGTTCTGCGAACGTCTCGAAAATCGTAATGAACGGGAAGCTGAAGCCCCTCCAGCTTCCCGCCGACGCAATGGGAGTGGGCCCGGTCCCTCAGGTAGGCGACTCCGGGATGCGCCGTGCTCGTGGTTCCGTAGACGGCGACGGCCTCGGCGTTTTTGTCGAGTTTCCAGGCATCATCCACGGTGAGGGCTGCCAAAAGGACTCCCTCCGGATCCCGGAGCGCCAGTTTTTGGCCCGGTCGAAGGCGCGACGCCAGGTCTTCCGGCACGTCGAGTGTGATGGGCAAAGGCCAGAGGGTCCCGCGCGGCAGGAGCATGGAACGGCAGACGGAATCCCAGGTCTCCCGGTTCATGAAGCCTTCCAGCGGCGAAAACCCGCCGTTCAGCAGGAGTTCGAGGTCGCAGAGCTGGCGATGGGTCAGGTCCCAGGAGGGCCATTCGCGGGATTCCTCCTTGAGTTCGGCGGCCCAGGTCTTCGAGACGAGCAGGTTCTTCAGTTCTCCTCCGTGAGGAGCAATCAACGTGTGAGGCATGGGGTGAATCTCCTGCACGTGCACGGGCACATTTTGAACAATGAAAACCGCCGCTTGATATCAAAACCCCGTCGAAGAGGCTGTGGCACAACAGTTGCGGCGACGCGACCACCTCTGAAGAGGAAAAGTCATGGATGGAGCGACGACGGAACAAGGAGTTTTCTCTTATCAGATCCTGAAACGAGTCCCAAGTGCTCCAGAAATCTGGGTATGTACCTACGGTGGAACCATCCACCGGCACGCATCCTTTCCTCCGTTCCGTCTCTTTGTTTTTGTTGCAACGGATCGGGTATCCACGCAAGGCGGGACATTCCCGGGACCGTGGAATCGAAAGCGTCCGGGCAACGCCTCGCTGTTGCTCGGCGGTCGTCCGGGGACGCTGTCCCCCGTCCCCAGGCAGGGCTTCGCCCTACACCCACCAGGGAGTTACCTCAACTTCCCGTTGCAACGAAGGGCAACGGGAGCCCAGCCCGCGTTTTTGTACGCTCCGCGTCTTTTTTTTGTTTGGTTGCGTATCCCGGCTTAGGTGGATGCCCCAACGGGTCCCAATGAACTTCCTGTCCGGTCTCTCCGTAAATGGTGGAATCCGTTGAGATAGAAGGCGAATCCAGAAAACACCACAATCCTTGCTCACATCGGTCTTCCAACCAGGCCTGAGGCCGTTGGGACAACTCAGAGCTGTCTGCAATTCCAGAATAATCCTTTACTTTCAGGTAGATGATCTCAGGCAGGTGCGGCAGTTGCATCGAGCTTGTGGGGGCCGGGATCGGGGCCCTTCTTGGAAAAGCTCGCGCCTTCCCTTATCATTCCAGAGTCCCATCGTGACCACCTGGCGAAGCCAGGGCCCTTCATCCGGGAGCCATGCTCATGCCGAATTCGACTCGATTCATAATGATGGTGACGGTAATCCTCGTTGTTGCGGGCTTGGCGGCAAGCTCCCCCGAATCCGCTTGGGTGGCTGCTTCCGGCGTCAAGCTCTTCCCCATCTCCAATGCCTCGGCGAAGCCTGTGGCGAGACTGGCGAAGGGAACCAAGATCACAATTCTTCAACGAAAATCCGGCTGGATCAAGATTCGGGTGGGCTCGTCTAAAGGCGGTTGGGTTCGGGAGAAGGATCTGGTTTTTTCCCGCCCGAAGGAAACGCTTTGCGGCGCCCGGCCAACCAAGAAAGCCGCCCCCGCACGGCCTGCCGTTCGGCCACGGGAATCGCTTTGTGGCAGCGGGAAAGCCGCGGGGCAAAACCCGAGCCGCCCCAAAACGGTACAAGGGGAATCTCTTTCCGGGGTCCGGCCTGCCAGGGCCCAAAAACCAATGCCACCGAGGAGCATGGCTCTCTCTCTTGGAAAGAAAATCAAGACTTGCCTCGTCTGGATCCCCGGTGCTCCTCCGAGCAAGAAAAGTGGTGAGCAAAAGCCGAACCCTGCCGGAGCAGGAGGTGACTTGCAGCCGGATTCTCGGGGATTCTGGCTTGGCCAGCGAAGAGTGACGCTCCGGGAATGGAAAGCAGTCATGGGCGGCTTGCACGCCAAATTTTCGGACGATGGGCGACAGGCGGCCAGAGCATCAAGAGCGGAAGTCCGGGAGTTTCTCCGAAAGGTTGGCCAAGGAGTCAGACTGCCCACAGAAGAGGAGTGGAGCCGGGCTGCCGGCCCGGGCGAGTCTAAAGGGGCCGTGACCCGACAGAACAAGGGATCGGATGAGGCAGACAAAAAGAGCGTGAATGCAAACCGCCCAACGGCTGGCAAGCCCGAATGGTGCGGACAAGAGAAGGAAGGCAAGGTGCCCTGGATCTGCGGCGCTGAGGCGCCTGGCGATCCTTCCATGGCTCCGACGGCGCCAGGCCCGGACAAGGCTAGTAAAAAAACGGGATTCCCGGGTTTTCGGTTGGCCCTCTCCTCCGATGCAGCAGCCTCCCTAGGAACGATTCGGCAGTGCAAATGATGAAATGTTGAGGACCCGCTATTCTGGGAGCTGTGCTCCATCGGGGCAGGTTGACCCCAAGGCCTGCGGCAAGAAACTGGGAAAGCGGCGATGAGGAGGCGAGTGGCGGCGGACGGCGGGGAACTCGCGCAGTAGGCGCGGATCGGTGCCGGCGCGAGCGGAAGGCAACCCAAAAAGAAGAACGAGGAGTTTTGCAGAGGATCTTGCGCCCGGCTTTGATCTTACGGAGAGCTTTTGCCCCATAGTCCAGGAAAGGTAGCGCCATGAAACAGCATCGTTCGAAACCGGTCAGGCTTTCGACTCGCCCAGCAACGCGCTTTACGCTTCCTCTAGCCAAGATGCGTGTTTTTGGGAGCTGGGTCGTCCCGGTCTTTCTAGGGGTGGTTCTTCTTGCCTCGTCGGTGGGGGCTACTGCTGGAGCAAGGGCAACTACGACCGATCTCGTGCTGACCATGAAGACATCGGCTTCCATCGACGACCCCAACTCGCCTTTGCCTCTGGTTGCAGGAGAACCGATCTACTTTTGGCTATACGTCCAAAATGTTGGAAACTGGCCGGCCACTTCCGTGGTTCTCCAGAATCTTCTTCCCGCCCGGGCACATATTTTCGGCTCCTACACCAATGGAGGCAGTTGCCGAGGGACGACGACGATTACATGTGACCTTGGAACCCTCGACACAAACTTCGCCTTGTCTAGGGTCATCGTGCTCGCGGCCATCGCGGATTCTTCGGGCAACCTCACGAATTGGGCCAGCGTGGACATGAGTGAAACCGACGCCAATCCGCTCAACAATGTTGCCACGGACACATTCACTGTCGTCGATGCGGCCAGTGATCCGAACGACACTTGCGGCATCACTTCGGGTCCTTTCGTCACGACGAGTAGCGACACCGCGGTCTTCGAGTGGAAAACCAGCCGGCTGTCGGCGGCTACGATAGAGTCTTTCGGTCCCAACGCCTTTGGCGCGGTAACGACGCCTCGCCGCCGAAACCACAGTGCGACGCTCACGGGGCTCCTGGCCGACACGACTTACGGATTCAAGATCGTTTATGATTGTGCCATGGTCACGGGGGACGTGAGCTGGCGTTACGGGGCCTTTACGACGCGGGCATCAACGTTCCCCCAAATCGTTTCCGGCCCGGTAGTACCGGTCTTCTCCATGACAAACCTCTACGCGGTGGTATTGTTGATCACCAACAAAGCCACCGACCTGCGGGTCCAGTATGGAACGACCACGGCTTACGGACAGGAAGTCTATAGGACGGCACCCCACCAGCTCCACGCAATGCTCCTTCGAGAGCTTCAGGCCGGCACGCTCTATCACTTCCAGATCGAGATTTGCGACGCGGGGGATCAATGTACCGTGAGCAACGACTATAGTTTCACGACTCCTGTTAATTTCGGGTTCGATCTCAACACGACTCCCTGGATCATTTCAGGTCCGGCCGTGGACAGTTACGATGTCTCGGACACGATGGCGGTGATCCACTGGAGCACCGACGAAGCCTCCACGTCTCAAGTCCGTTATGGAACCGCTAATGGGGCTCTTCTGAATTCGGTCTCCGCCGACCAGTTGGTGGTTGACCACGAGATCGTTCTCGACGACTTGCAGCCCTCAACGACCTACTACTATCAAGCAAGCTCCACCAATGTTACCGGAGGCGGGATTCAGTCGGGGGTGGAGTCCTTTACGACGAAGGCGCTGCCCGACCAAACGGGTCCGGCGCTCATGATCCAAGCCCGGCGCCGTGCGGCTCGTGCTCAGCCTTCGACGACGCAAATCGACAGCAACGGCGTGGAGATGACGTACGTGGCGGAGGACCGGCTGGTGCTGGACTTTGAGTCGGACGAGCCGGCGACGGCGGAGCTGGTGTTGACGCCAGTGGGAACTCGAGGAATCGGACCTTCCTCGGAAATATGGATCAGTTTTTCCCTTTCCAAAGCCCATGTGGCTGAGGTTCCCGACCTCCTGAACGACACCGATTATCGGTATGAGCTCAGCCTCACCGATGCCTCCGGGAATACTAACAACTACGAAAGCCCCCAGGGCTCGACCCTCAAAACGACGCTCGATGCCACCGAACCGGTGATTACAAACCTTGCCGTCCCCTATGAAGGAATTGATCGCATCATGGTGGGTTGGCAGACCGACGAGGCCAGCGACAGCCGGATAGAAGTCTACAACGGCGGAATCTACAGCGGCTACTACATCTCCGAGATGACTCCCGTACTGGATCATCAGCTCGACTTGACGCGGCTGGACGAGTATTTCACAGGTGGCGAGACCTTGGAACTTCGGGTCCAGTCCTGCAATCCCAAGGAACTTTGCAGCGCTTGGAATAACGTGAACGCGCAACTCCAGATCACCGACGACATCCAGCCGCCTACCAAGCTCGGGGAGCTGACGGTGGAGCTCGGCGCAACAAACTTGAAATTCTTTTGGAACACCGACGAGCCCGCCACTAGCGAAGTCACACTGACCCGACAGATCCCAGGAGAAGGTGCCGAAGTGGTCGAGCGATTTGACGATAATCTAGTAACGAATCACTTCATCAATGTCACGGGACTGGCACGGGAAACCTGTTATACCGTGACGATCCAGTCCACCGATCCAGCGGGCAATCCGGCGACGATGGTGGAGAGCATGGAAGTCTGCACAGTGGGTTCAGTAGGGGGATCAATAGGGTTTTCAGGGCTCCTCATTCTTCTTTTCAGCGGGTTTCTGCTCCTTGCCCACCGCCGGTTCGGGCAATCTCCCGGCTTTGGCGCAAGGAACTAACAACGCCCTCGCAACCGCATCCTAATCGTTCGAATAGCGGGCCGCATAAGGAACTGATTCCTGGTGGCCCCGTCCAGTTGAGAAGCAAGCTGCCCGAGAAGCTCCTTTGCATGCTTCCGGCTCTCTCGGATCCTCTCGGAGGATTCCGCAACGGATAGCAAAGAATAGCACCAGAGCTGGTACCAAGGAATCCCTAGCTCTAATAGTTCCGATTGGTGAACTCGCAGAATCTCGCGGCCTCGTTGGACAAGGCCACAATCGAGCGCCACTTCAGCCTGGAGCAATAGAGTTTCCGCCCAATCCACCCGAGCCTGTTGGTGCTCAAAAAAGGCCAAAGCTTCGGCCCAGGCTGCATCGGCGGGGTCTTTTTTGACAACAAGGCGCCGGATTTGGAGCCTTACGAGCCAATGGCGTTCTTGCCTGGCCTCCGCTTCTCTTATTAAACACTCCAGTTTTTCCAAAAGTTGGGAAGGGGGTTGTCCAGCTTCCATCTGCAACGAAAGCTGATGGAAACAGGCTGGGGTGTGGAGGAGAACCACGTCAAACTTTCTGCAATTGGAGATCACATCCTCCAGGCAGGAAATAGCCTCCGCAATTTCGCCGACGGCACCAAGAACCCGAGCGAGAGCAAGCTTCGCGCCCAGTGGTTCCATGGGATCGACCCGAACCTCCCGAGCCGCCAATTCGCGGAGCTCCGGGATGGCGAGAGACCACTCGTTCCTGGCTAGAGCAAGTTCGCCCTTCAAGCGCAGGTAGTTCGCCCGGAGCTTCGGCTCCTGGAGCCTTTGCTCAAGGGACGTACTGGAGGTCAAGGACTGAGCAAAAGAGAGGTTGTGATCTTCTGAAAGCTCCGCCAACCGCTTTTCCGCCACGTCGTGGAATCCTCGGCGGATGGCGAGATCCGCAAGATATAGGAGGGTCCACTGGAGCCAGTGCTCATCGCCGAAATGCCGGAGATGTGGTAGCGCCTTCATCCAGAGCTGTTGGGCGCGATTCCAGTCGCCGGTCACATTTGCCCAGCAGCCCCACAGCAAATCCGTCCGAGCTGCCTTCTCATGGATGTTCCCGATCCTAGCCAGCTCTCGGAGGCGCTCCAGGCACCGGCGACCATTCTGGATGTTCCCGTTCATCATCTCCTGCCGGGCAAGATTGATGAGAACGGAAGCCTCGAATTCCACGTTTCCGGCCCGCCGACTCGCTTCAACAGCCTTGGCCAGAAGCTCTCGTGTCTGCCCCGTGCTTGCAAGTCTCTGGTAGATCACAGCCAGGTTCCCTAGAATCGCGCCCTGGAAATGGGCAACGCTGGAGTTCTTTGCGTGTTCTAGCGCCGCTTCATAATGCTCTCGGGCAGCCTGGAATTCCCCGACCTTACCGCAAAGAACCCCCAGGTTGTTCCGGGCTCCCAGTAAATGACGAGGCTCGCGGGTTCTCCGAGCAAGATCAAGCTGAATGTGGGCTACTCGCAGCGCTTCGTGGAATTCCGCCAAGCAGTAATGAGATCGGCTCTGACATCCAACTAGATCAAACTCCAAAAGCCACCGTTCCCGGCCTTCCGGAAGATGTCCCGACAACTCCAAAGCCTCTGCGGCCAGGCGGATACAGTCCCGGTGGGCATAAAGCCGCGTCGCTTTGTTCACGCACTTCTTGAGATAATCCATGGCCAGGACGATCTCATGAGCCTGGCGGAAGTGATGGGCAATGGCTTCGAGGCAATCTTCGGCATTGGCTTGCCCTTCCAGGAAGCGGGCGATCCGGCCGTGGAGTTCCCGGCGCCGATCCTGGGGAATCGATTCATAAATGCCGGCCCGGAACGCCTGCTGCACGAACTCGAACTTTTCTCCCTGCTCCTGAAGCCTCCGCAGAGTCCGCCTCTGCAACAGATTGTTCAAAGCGTCCAGAAGCTCGGCCTCGGCCCAGCGGGTAAGTTCCAAAAGCAGTTCCACGGGAACCCCACGTCCAAAGATGGCCACCAGCTCTTGGATCTCCCTGGCCACAAGATCTTCCCTGGGTACCGCCTGAGTTTCTTGGGTAAGGAGAATCTCCTTCGTCTCGTCCTCCGGCTGGATCTCCGGACGTACGACGCCTCTCAGCACGATTTTTCCGGCCACCCGTATGATCCCCCGGACACCGACCAGCCTCCTCAGTGCCTGAAGAGCCAGCATGGGGCAGCCCCTGGCCTTCGCCGCTACGTGAACCACCAGCTCCGAGGAAAGATCGCCGGGACCGACCCCCAAGGCGGAGGCCACCAAAGCCGCCATGAAATCGTGCTCGAAGGGTTCTAGCTTCTGAACCCGGAGACGCGACGCCGCCACCTGCCCGGGCAAACTCCGGAGGCGATGAGAGGTGGAAACCTCGTCGGGACGATAGCCAAGAGCCACGATGAGCGGCAGGTTCCCCTCCCAGGCAAACAGCTTCTCCAAAAAGTCGAGGCTCAATTCGTCGATCCAGTGAACGTCATCGATAAGGAGCACCATCGGCTGCGCCCCAAGGGCCTCGGCCACAAGATTCACGGCGGCGGGCAAGGCCTTCTCCGCGGAAACTCCCTCCTCCGCGCCCAAAACTTCCCGAAGCGCGGGAACCAATGCGGCAACCGGTGCCAATTCCTGCTTTTTCTCTCGGGAAAGCCCACCGACCTGGCTTCCCAGCGACGCCAGAAAGGGAGCAAACGCGGAAAAAGGCGCTCGCGCTTCCTCGCGGCAAACCACGTGGACCACAGGCAGGATCTCCATCCGCGCCCACTTGCCTACCTCCTCCAGATAGCGGCTCTTGCCCATCCCCGAACCACCCTCCACAAGAACCCCGCAGGCTCCAGAGCAGCCGAACACCGCCTGGTCAAGAAGCTCCTCCAACCAGGAATCGAATCCATCATGTCCGACGAAAGCTGGGACCAATACCTCGATGACATCGGAATCAAAGAGAAGAACAAGCCCTTCGCCCCTGGAAAGGATATGATCGATGCGGACCATGATCTCTTCGCCAGTGGCAGGCCGGTTTTGCCGTTCTCGGGCCATCAGGTCCACCACAAGCTTTTCCAGATCCGCTTCGATCCAGGGCGCAAACCTTCGCAACGGCGGCGGCTCGCCCTTCAGATGCTTCTGGATCACCGCCATCACGCTAGGCCCGCCATAGGGGCGCTGCCCCGCCAACACTTCGTACAAGGCCACGCCAAGGGCGTAAAAATCCACGCGCCCATCGAGATCCCGAAGCCCTAGAATCTGCTCGGGCGCCATATAAGCAGCCGTCCCAACCACTATCCCCACTTGGGTCTGCTCCAGATCTTCCCCCAACTCCTTGACGAGCCCAAAGTCCATGAGCTTCGCCCTCCCCGATTTTTCCACCATGATGTTGTCGGGTTTGAGGTCACGGTGGATCATGCCCCTGGAATGGATGTGGCCCAGGGCCGCGGCAGTTTGGCGGAAAATGGCCAGCACCGCTTCCAGGTCTTGGGCAAACTCGGCGGTCCCGCCGCCAGCCCATTTTTTGTTGACGGTCTTCCGGAGGTCGTCGCCATCGACGAACTCCATGGTAAAATAGGGACGATCCTCATGGAAATCGGCGTCGTACACCCGTATAACGTTGGGATGATCAAGCTTCTTGACCGCCCTGAACTCCCTCATGAACCGGAGCAAACGAGGTCTATCGACTTTCGACACGGGAATGAGCTTGAGGGCTACCATCCGGTCGTCGATCTCATCATGGGCCATCAATACGATGCCCATCCCTCCGCGGCCAAGCTCCCGGAGAACGCGGTACTTTCCCAAAACAGGCGGGATTCCCGGACCCATCCCTTCCACAGGCCCCGAATGGGCGCCGCCGGCCCCCACTGTCCTGGTCAACAGCGCCGACGCACCTGCCAGCGGTGTTGCCACGGCCCGAGGCATCGGCTGCGTCAGAAGATCCTCCGAAAGGAGATCCGGCGAAAGGCCGGCCATGGTTCTGGTCTGCTCATCGGGACTGACGGGGCCGGTGGCCGAAATTCCCGCCCCCGGGCGGCAACATGCGGAAGGTCGATGCCAACGCCCACAAAGGCGGCAACGGCCCATGATTTTTCTCTTGTCCGCCATCGACAAGCCCCAGGGTCGTTCGTCAGCGCAACCAAACCATAGCAACCGGCGAAAAACCGTCCAACCACCCGCTCACGGGACACGAACCAGACCGTACACGGGTTATCCCGATACTGGCGGGACATATTCCGGCGGAAGCGAACCCTGGCCAAACAGAAAGCCCTTCATCTGAGCCTCAATGACATCGACCCCCTTGGAATCAGCTAGGTTGACCCGGTACTCGTTGATCACCATCACTTGCACTTTCAGCCATTCCTGCCAACAGCCGCCGCAAATCCCATTCAGGATCTCTTGCCCCAAATCACCGGGATAAGGGGCCTTCTCCAAGGGTGCTCCAGTCCGCGAACAACGGGCACACTTCCAATCTGTATCTGCCATGATCGAACTTCCTGTCAAATCTGGTGTGACTCTCAAAACAAAGAGTAAGCATGGGCGTTGGAACCCCTTTCGTCAAGCCTAGCCGTTTCCACCGGCAATTCCTGGCCATGGGGGAGCTTCAGGGCGCAACTCCCGAAAACTGCTTCCTTTTCTTCTGGTTGGCTTCCGGTCGGGTCGGCGGCAATCCGTCCGCCGCCCCTCCCCCGTCACCGCCCCCCAACAGTTTCACCGCCCCCAAGGTTTCTCTCAACCGCGATTCCCGGACGGGAGACGCCCGCGGCGCAACTTCTCCCCGTCCAGAGACCACTCCCCTCCCTTCTGGCTCCAGGTCAGATCAATCGAACCTGCCGGATCTCTTCGGGAAGCTGTCCCATAAAGTTCCGGGCGACCCGACGGAAATTCTCCGCGCTATCAGTGACCAAAATTCTCTGAACTGGATCTCTGGAGCGGCTCCGGCGCGGTCCCCGGTCCAGGATTTCCTTGACGGCCCGGGCAACCTCCCGGGCCGAATCCACCAAAGTCACCTCAGGCCCCAAGACGCGCTGCAAGAGAGTTCGAAGCAATGGGTAGTGGGTGCAACCCAGAACCACGGTATCCACGCCCATGGCCCGAAAGGGTGCAAGATAGATTCTGGCGATCTCTTCCGTCACCTGATGTTGAAGCCAACCCTCCTCCACAAGAGGAACGAAGAGCGGGCAGGCCTGGCCAACCACGCGAAGCCCGGGCTCAATCGCCTGGATGGCATTCTCGTAAGCTCCGCTCTGGATGGTGGCCCTCGTCCCGATGACTCCGACAGTACCAGAGCGAGTCCTGGAGACCGCAGCCCGGGCACCAGGCTCCACAACACCGATCACGGGGATGGTAAACCTCTCCCGCAAAGGTCCAATGGCCATGGCCGTCGCCGTGTTGCAGGCAACGATCAAGAGCTTGATGCCCTGCCTTGCCAGATAGTCGCCGGCTTGGCACGAGAAGCGGCGAACCGTCTCTTTGGAGCGGCCTCCATACGGCACCCTCGCCGTGTCGCCAAGGTAAAGGGTGCTCTCCCCGGGCAGGAGCTGCACGATCTCCCGCAAGACGGTGAGCCCGCCGATCCCGGAATCGAAGAGCCCGATGGGCAGGTCCGGATCTTCTTTCATGGGGAAACCCCTGGAGCCGTTTTCCGCCCGGCGCTCCGGGCCGAAAGCTCCCGGACTCGGGCCCTCCCCGGATCCTCCAGCAAGGAACGGGGCTCAAGTGTATTACGCCCCTTCTTCAAGAGAGGATCGACACCGCGGGAAAAACCTGTCCAGGTCCAGGAATAGTCAAGGTGTCCGTCCTTCAGAACAAGGCGTACGCCAGCGAGCCAGGGTTGGTCACGCAAAAGCGTTCGGACAAGGGACTGCCCCAGCCGGACCTCGTCGGAAGCCGCCGGCTGCCACTCGCCGGCAGCGAAAAAGAGGTAGACAATCCCGTCAGACCCTACGATTCCACGACTCACGAGAAGATCGAGGCCCAGCCTTTCGATCACCAGGTTCGCCAACCGCCCAATGCGCCAGCGATTGTCCGCGGTGACGGTGGCCTGAGCCACAGACCAAAGGCCATCGGCAGCTAACCAGTGAAGGACTGCCGTTTTCTCTTTTTTTTGTTCCCGCGGAGAGAGTCTCAAGACCTTCGGGGTCGAAAGGGCCTGCCAGATTCCACTTGCCAATCCGCGACCCTCGGAAGTCACCACGCAATAGAGCAAGAGCGACGCCAAAAAAGTGCCCAGGGCAAAAAGAGAAGCCATTCGGGACCAAGAGACCATGAGTTTCGCTCCAAGACAGATCAACCGTGTCGAATCCGGCTGGCGACGGGAAGAAGGCAACCGCCCCGGTGGTTCTTGATCCGGGTTCAGGGCCGGGCCAAAGAGTGTCCGTACTTCGTTTCGTAATGCCGAAGATAGCGCACGATTCCGAAGGAGATGGCCTCCACAAGCCGCTTTTGGTATGCGGTCGTTCGGAGAGCGGCTTCTTCCTCCGGATTGGTGATGAAGCCAACTTCGATAAGGATCGCCGGCACCGTGGCTCCTGCCAATACGATGAAGGGCGCCTGCTTAGCTCCCCGGTTCTCGCTTTCGAGCTTCTCCGAAAGTGTAGAGACCATGTTGTCGGCAAAACGCATGGACTCGTTGAGGTAGTCGTTCTGGGCCAAAGCCCAAAGCATGGGCTCCACATCTCCGGAAGGCCCTTCCAAGGCCGTCACCTGATTCTCGAAACGAGAGGCTTCCAGGGCAGCCTTGTCCGAAGCCCGCGGTGCCATGGAATAGACTTCGAATCCCCTGGCCCGCTCCCGGCGACCCGAATTCGCGTGAACAGAGATCAAGAGGCCGCCCACGGCGTTCGCCTTGGCTGTCCGCTGGCGTAACCCCAGGAAAAGATCAGCATCCCGGGTGAGAACCACGCGAATGTCGGATTCCTGTTCCAGCCGCTCCTTCAACTGCAGGGAAAGGGCCAGGGTTAGATCTTTCTCCCGAAGCCCCGACAGCCCCGTGGCGCCATTATCCTTCCCGCCGTGGCCCGGATCGATGAGAACCGTGTGGATCCGCGGTGGAAAGAGTGGCTCCAAGGCTGCTTCCCCCAGGGCTGGAACATCGGTCACTCTGGCATCCAGCCCGCTAAGTGAAATCCGGCGCCCCAGGACTCTCGAAACGACATTGGAAAGAAAATCCGGCGTCACATAGAGCTTGCCGTCTACGAAGAGGGGCGGCGCCGCCAGGGGGATCACCAGGCCCCCAACCAGAGCCAGGGCGCTTCCGGAGGCCGCCACGGCTCGACCTGCCTTGCCAGTGATCTCCACAAGGCCACGCCCCTCCCGCCATCGACATTCCAGACCCAGTACCTGGACCAGGGGAAGCAACGGCAGTCGAAGCCTTCCCTCGACTTCCCTGAGCGAAATCCGCTCGACCCGTTGACCGTGGCGCAACTGGAGACGCTGCGCCCAGGCAGGAACCGCGACGACAGCCCAAAGCAAGAGCACCACCATTCCAAAGCTCCAAAAGCCGGACAGCCGTCGTGTGCTCCGCACGGACCCAAGGCAGAAAACCTTGTCCTGGTACGGAAAGAACGCTCGACACCCCGTAGGCGAGGAACGTGTCAACGGAAGGAGAATCGGGTTGCTGCCAATCATCGGGTGTTCTTGCCCTTGGGCCGATCCACCAGGAAAGCAGGTACCGTTGCCAGCAAACTTTTTTGGGACGCTGCCTCGGGGAACGTGCTTGGAAGAGGAAAAACAAAACCTGGTGAGGAGTCAACTCCCGCGCCACGCACTGGTCATGGAAAATCCGCCAAAGCGGCAGCGCCGGAAAGGATTCTTAGGATCTAGTCGCCGTAGACGAGATCCTGAAAGCGAGGAAGATTGCGGATTGCCTCGAAGTCCGGATCCTGTTTCGCCCAGTCCAGCATATCTTGGTCCATGTGAGGAACGGCTCTTTCCAGGAAATGCAAAGCCTGCTCGACATCGCCCTTCACACTGTACATACAGGCCATGTTGTAGAGGGAATACCTGGGGTTGGTATCCATGACCTTCGCGAACTCCGCGATGGCCGCATCGTAATCCCCCATGTGGTATTGGGAGATCCCCTTACCGATAGGGGCGTGGCGGTCCGTGCTATCGACACTGAGGATCTGGTCATAGACCTGGATCGCCTCGCCGTAACGGCCCAACTTGTCCATGGCATAACCCATGTTGTAGAGGGCATCAGTGTCATTGGGATTGATGCGGAGCATCTGTTGGTAAGACTGGATTGCCTTGGTGTAGTTCCCCATTTGATGGTGGATGAGGGCCTTGTTCCAGTAGACGTCGGAGTAATTGGGGTGGACCTTCAGGGCCTCGTCATATTGGGACAAGGCTGCCTGGTACTCTTGGTTGATCTGGTGGTAATAGCCCTGGATCGCATGATCGAGGGCCAATTTAGGAGGCTGGACGTAGGGAATCGGGACGGACTGCCGCGGAAGGACCTGCACCTGCACCTGCTGGGGAGCCTTGAGCACTGGGACACTGTTCGTGGGCGTAATGGAATCGTAGGTCATCACCGCGGCGGCCAGGACAAAACTACCTACCATCGCCGTCCTTAAAAGCCCCATCCCAGCGCTGTAGGCAAAGCGTTGCGATTCGAGATCTCTAGCTTCTTCCCGAGTCATGGGAACGGAGATCCCGGAACTGAGGAGCTTCGGCGTAGAACCCTTGACTTGAGAGATCCGCCGGTTCCATTGCCGATGCTGCTCCAAGTCCCCTGTCAAGACAGTGTGAAGCCACACCAAGGGGCGTACAGCCAGAAGGGTCAGCTGCTTGCCGAGCCGATTCTTCTTCATCCGGTCCACCTCACGTTGGGCCCTCCCTGGCCAAGCCCGGGAACGACTCTCCATTCTTACCATCACAGGCGGCATCGCTGGATGGTCAAATCTACCTCAAACAGTATAAGTGCAACAGGGCACCTTTGCCAATCTAAACCGCTGGCGACCCGAAGTGTTCCAGACACTGAAGGCCCCCGCTTTCCGGCGGAACTTGGCTCCGAGGTCCCATCCCCATTACTCTCGCTCTTCCGGTGACACAGGCTCCGCGCCGGAGATCTCCGGCGGTGCTGTCAACAAAGTGGAATGCCGCCGCTCCAACGGAGAACTCTCCAGCGTGGAGAGATCCTCCAAGAGGGGAAGAAGCGTTTCGTCGTAGAACGAAGCCTCTCGCAGGTGGGTACGAGCCAGAGCATCGAATCCCCACAAAGCGTAGCAACTGGCCATGAGCCGAAGGATCTCGGGGTTGTGAGGCTCCTTCTTCCTGAGTTCTTGGAGCCTGTCGAAGGCGACCCGCAAGAAGAGCTCGTCCAAGGCTTGCCGGACGGCACCAAGCTCGCCCAGGGAACTTGATCTCTCATCCCGGGAAGGAGCAGTCCCAGGCGCGATCCCGGCGGGCGTGGGGCTCGCAAAGGGGGAAACAAGCGGAGAAACAGAGGTGGCCTCCACATGCGAATCCGGAGGCACTGCCCGGGGGGCAAGCTCCGAGAGCCGGCTTCGCAATGGCTCTAGCTCCGGACTTTGCTTTGCCGAAATCCCCTCAAAGAGTAAGTGAGCCATCTTGATGGATCCAGCCCGTAGCGCTACATCGACCCCCATCATAGCGATTTCCCTTTCTTTGGGCCGGTTCGCCAGAATCCGCTGGATCAGCCCCACGGCCAGCCGTGGGCGGCCGGTCCTGGCAGCACGCTCAGCCCTGCGCCGGAGGAGCTCCAACTCCTCGTCAGTCATTCCTTCGGCGGGCTCCGGCACGAACCTGGAATACTCTGAAGCCGGCTGACTCGGGGAATCCTGGATCGGCTCTGGCGGAGCTTCCCGGGCCTTCCGCGCTTTGCGAGCAAGGCGACGCTCCAAGCGGCGCAGCGTGTTGGCATAACCTCGATTCGCCGGCTGATAGACCCGAGCCAGATAGACCTCCCTCCAAGAGAGCTCCAAGAGGCCCGTCTTGAAGTAGACGTTTCCCCTGATGAAGTGGACTCGCGAGCGGTGCCGGCCCATCTTCTCGATCTCTTTCAGGATGTCGAGAGCCTTGTCGTATTCCTCTTTTTTCAGCGCCTTTCTAGCCTTCTCCAAAGATGGCGCCGTGGGCCGGGTTTCGGGCTTAGCGTTCTTGCCTTCCCCTGCCGGGCGGCTTGCGGGGATCCCGGCCGCGGCGGCGGGACGGCTTGTAGCTTCACCGCTCCCCGGTTCTTCATCCCACTCAGTTTCGCCCTCCGGTGCCGGCCCCGGGGAACCGCCTGCCCGGCTGGAAGTTTCAGATCCATGTTTGAGAGCCGCGGTTGGACCAGCGGAAACAGGTCGGATAGGTTCCAGAAGCAGGAAAGCCAAAGCCAGTAGGGAACCCGCAATCCAGACCCGGCGACGCCCGGCTCCCACAACCGCCAGCCCTGGAACATGGGGCCGCCGCTTCTGAAAACCAGGGTTCTGGAACCCTCCAGAGCCCTTGCCATCACCGAATCTCCCACAGGAATCGCCTCTTTTCGAGTACCGTCGATTCGCCTTCAGCCGTAGCTCTCCATCCATCTGTTTCTCCGCTGTTGGTTCTCATTTTAACAAAGACGGCCTCGTGTCACACCATAACGACTGGAGCCGAACCGATGTTCCCCAGTTCCCCAAAAGCGACCTCGCTTGACTCCGTTCTCGCTGTCCTGGTGCTCCTCTTGGGATTTGGCGCGTGCGGCGGGCGCGTTCCCGTTTTACCGCCTGGAGCACCCCAAACGGCGCCGGATCTTCTGGATGCGGGAATCAGAGCCCTCGAAACCGGCGCTTCAGATGAGGCCCAACTCATGCTCCAGGAGGCAATCCACCAGCTTCCCTCGCTTCAGGAAGCCCACTACTACCTTGGACTCGCCGCCATGCAGAATTCCGACGTGGGAACGGCGAACAGGGCTTTTTCCGATGCGCTCCTCCTGGAACCACGGACTCAAGTCCTACAGTACAGCCGCGGTGATATCCACTACAACCTCGGAGCCGCCTACGCTTCCCTCAACAGGAATCTGGAAGCACTGGACCAGTTTCTGCGGGCAACCGAAGTCGAGCCCATGTTTGAAAAGGCCTGGCTCGCGGTCGCCAACCTTCAACTGGGATCGAATAGGCCAGAAAAGGCGCGGGCCACCTTGAAGCGAGCCACCCAAAGGTTGCCCCGCTCACCGGATCTCCAGCTCGCCCTGGCAGAGCTCGAGTTCGATGCCCACGAGACCTCAGAAGCCCTCCATCGAATCCGCCGGGTCATCACCAGCCTTCGGCGCCCGGGCAGGGCTCATCTCCTTTTGGCTCGCGCCCGGCTCAAGCTCGGCCAGGCCCACCTGGCCCTGGCCCCCCTGGACCGATACCTGACCTCACGGCCCACAGACCCCGCGGGATGGAGACTCAAAGGTGAGCTTCTAGATAAGCTCGGCCTTGGCGAAAGTGCCAAAGAAGCATTCGCCCGCTCCGAAGAACTCTCTTCTCATGGCGAACCCGGGATGTCCCATGACGGATTGTGACAAAATCACGTCACAAGAAGGAGGACACCGGTGTAGAGATGGAGCTCGTTTCCGTGAGCCAGAGGGGCGAACTCAGCGGCCGTGTAGAACCCGGCCACGGGGGTCGATCCGAGGGCATTCCGAAGATAGCTGACATCCACCTCGCTGGATCCGTAAAAGGCGGAATTCCTGCTGCTGCAATTAAAGTAAAGGGCAAATTTGGCATCAACTCCCGCCAGATCGCCAAGATGCCGCGTCAATTGGCGCCGAGCTTCCCCGGACTCCAGAAGACAAAAAGCTAATTCATCGCCCAGCTCCACGTCTTGGGAAATGAGAAGCTCTTTCGTGGAGGGTGAAATCCCCACCAGGGCCCGAACCACGTAGTCACCCCGCTGGATAGAGCCCGCTTCCGCTCCCAAGACGACAAAGACGACAGCGCTTGCGGAAAGAGGATCGAGTCCCAGGCCTCGCCCCGCAAGGCGCTGAAAGAAGGGTAGAGCCGGGATTCCAGCCAGCTTCGTGATCCGGTTGGCGCGGCATTGGGTGATTGGAACCGCCTTGCTGATGAGGCGGGCCGATGAGAAACGTCTAATGGTCGCCCCAAACGAGCCTTCGAGCCCGACGCCCGTCACGCCTCGGACAACCGCGGCATCTCCGTTCAGGCTCAGGCCGCTGCCCCGAGTGCTGGCCACGCCACCGCCAACGGCTGGAAGCGGTCCCCACTCCTCTTCCAGGGCCTGGAAAAACGTTGGCGAGTGAAAGACCCCGGGATCGGGAAACAAGATCAACAGTTGGTTGGGCGGAATGGGCTCGTGAAGAGGAATCTCCAATTCTCTTCCCACGGCTCTGGCCGCAGCCTGATCGTCCCCGAAAATCGATTCAAAGGCAAAAGGGCGGAAACGGATATCGCTGCTTTCCACCAAGAGCAGGGCAACGGCATCACCCCGTTCCACGGCCCCCGCGGAGGTCAAGACTCCATTGCCAGTTCCCCCGGTGACCACGGGCACGCCAGTGAGCTCGGCCACGGTGGTGGCGATCTCCGAAAGCCTCTCACCATGCCCCCCGCTGGCGAAGAGAAACGCGGCGTCGGGCAGGTCCAAGCAACCTTCGTCCATGGCCTTGTTCGCGGCCTCGATAGCGGCCCGTGTCGGGTCAGACTCCACCGACAAGCCCGATCCGGCTCTTATCACGACCGCCTCCTTGTTGCCGTGGGTGCGGGGCAAAGCCCTGCCAGGGGGAAAAAGTCCCCGGACGACCGGCGAGTAACGCGAGGCGTGACCCTTCGAGTCACGCAAACGTGACCCGCCGAGGGGAGCGCGACGTTGCCCGAGGCCAAGTTTTTTCCCCGGCGACCCATTGTCCCGCTTTGCGTGGATACCCATTCTCGGCCTCGTCCATCGGTGGTGCCTTCGGCAGCTCTCGCTGTCGCTCGGCCCCGAGGAAACAGAGAAGAGGAAGCGTCCAGTGGACGGTTCCGCCATTCCCCACGCCTCTTTGTACGCTCCGCGTCTTTGTCGGGTGGCGGAACGATGGACGAGAACCCCATTCTCTTATATCTGTAGACTTCCTTTACGACAAGTCGGGGACTCTTTGGCAAAAACGTTGTGCATGCGCCATGGTCGGAGCTTTCGACGTGGCCGTGAGCTGCTCCAAACCAATCATCCGTCATGGATTGATGCAGGCAAACAGAAACGCCAGAGCTGGAGTTGGCCTTGTGGGGAAGGCCCGGTAGGATTCTAGAGTCGTTTGACTTCTTCCTTGGGAAAGGCCAGATGAAGCAGCTCATCATCGCGGAAAAACCCTCCGTTGCCCGGGACATCGCCAAGAGCCTAGGCATTGGAGGCCGGCAGGTTCAGGGCTCCATCCGGGGGGCGCGGCAGGTTGTCACCTGGTGTATCGGTCATCTGGTGGAACTTTGCGAGCCTCATGAATACCGCCCTGAATGGAAGCGCTGGACTCCCCGAGCACTGCCGATCTTGCCCGCGGAGTTCAAGATGAGGCCGGTCGCTTCCACCCTCCAACAGTGGCGAAATGTCTCACGGCTCCTCCGGAGCAAGGAATTCGATTCCGTGGTCAATGCTTGCGATGCTGGACGAGAAGGTGAGCTGATTTTTCGGATGGTCTACGAGCTCAGCGGGTCCCGGCTTCCAGTGCAACGGCTTTGGATCTCGTCGTTGACCCCATCGGCCATCCAAAAAGGGTTCCGCGACGTTCGGCCCGGAAAGGAATACGATCCGCTGGCCCAGGCCGCGGCCTGCCGGTCGCGGGCCGACTGGTTGGTGGGAATCAACGCCACGCGAGCCGCCACGATCCGGGCACGGAACGGTCAAGAAAGCCAGCTCTTCTCCATCGGGCGCGTCCAGACTCCGACCTTGGCCCTAATCGCCGAGCGGGACAAGGCCATCGAGCAGTTTGAGCCCCGGGATTACTTTGAGCTCTGGGCAACCTTCAGCAGCAGCGAAGTGAAATATGACGGCCGCTGGTTCGAGGAAGAGTCCGGTTCCAAACTGCCGACGCTGGAGGCCGCCCAAGGGATCCAAAGCGAGATCAATGGACGAGCGGGCCTCGTGGAATCCGCCCAGACAAAAGAAGTCCGGCAGCCGCCGCCACCTCTCTTCGACCTCACCAGCCTCCAGCGGACAGCCAACCGAAAGCTGGGCTTCTCCGCCGCCCGGACTCTCAAGGTCGCCCAAGATCTTTACGAGCGGCGGAAGCTCATCACTTACCCCCGCACCGATTCCCGTTTTCTGACACCAGATCTTCTGGGAACGCTGCGGCACCGGATCGAGGCCACGAACCAGGGGGCCACCGCCAAATGGGCTGGCCAGCTCCTGGCAAAAGCCCGGCTCCCATCGATCCAGCGCCACGTCCGGCCCAAGAAGGTCAAGGACCACCACGCCATCCTTCCCACAAGGAAGAAGGCCGATCTCACCGGCCTGGCCCGAGACCAAGCTCAGCTCTACGATCTGATCGTCCGGCGGTTCCTGGGCATCTTCTTTCCGCCGGCCCGGTACCTGGAAGCGATTCTCGTGACGCGGGTCGATGGAGCGGAAAAAGCTCACCGGTTCCGAAGCCGGGGCAAAAACCTCGTCGATCCGGGCTGGCGGGAAGTGGCTGGTTTCAAGGAGGAAGGGAAGGCCGGCGACCGGCCCGGCGCCCTGGCTTCCAGGAGCGCCCGAATCCGAGCCTCCAAGAAGACACGCCGCGCTCTTTCTGAGTCAGAGGGCGGCGAATCCGAGGAGCCCACCCAGGATGCCCGCATCCTGGCACGACTCCCAGAAGGGCAGCAGGTGGCCATTGACGAGACCCGCGTGGACAAGAAGACAACGCGACCGCCTCCTCGATACAATGATGCCTCTCTTCTTGCGGCCATGGAGGGTGCGGGTAATAAACTGGAAGAACGGGAGCTCCGCCAAGCGATGAAGGATGGCGGGCTCGGCACGCCAGCAACCAGGGCAGCCACCATCGAAAAGCTCCTGGCGCGGGGTTTCGTGGTCCGGGAAAAGAAGCACCTCCGGGTCACCAAGGCCGGCCGGACGCTCCTGGACTTTCTGCCCGTGGAGGAGCTCAAGTCGCCGGGAATGACCGGCCGATGGGAGGCTCGGCTGGCGAAGATGGCCCGGGGCGAGGAGGAGAGCGCAGCCTTCATGCAAGACATCCGCCGGTTTGTGGCCACGGCCACGCGGAAAATCCTCGACACACCGCCGCCGGAGCTCGAAGCCGCGACAGCCATCGGCCAATGCCCCCAGTGCGGAAGCAGGGTTGTCCCGACACGCCGCACCTTCCAATGCCTCAACGCGAGTCAAGGGAGTTGCAGCTTCAGGATCTTCGGAACGGTGGCCGGCAAGAAGCTGACCGAGGGCATGATCAAGGCCCTCCTGGCAAAAGGTCGAACCAGGGTTTTGAAGGGATTCCGGTCCAAGAAAGGCAGGAGCTTCTCCGCGGCTCTCACTCTGCAGGAGGATGGTGCGGTAAAATTCGACTTTGACGCTGTCCAGATAGGCGGCAGATCGGCCTCGCCGGGAAAAGAGAGGCGACCCGCCAGAAAGCACGAGAGAAATGAGGCTCCCGGAAAACGGAAGTCCGAGATCCGGGAAACCCACTTTGCGCCAGCCGGAAGCAACCGCCACCTCTGGGGAAGCAGCGCAAGAGAATCCCTAGGCGCCGAGAAAGCCTCCAACATCCAACCGCCCCCCATATCTTTGAAGGCCCAGGCTCCCGCGCCCAAAAAGCCCAAGACGCCCAGAAAACGGCGACCGGCACTGGCTGAAGAGCTGGGAGTCCGATGTCCCGCCTGCCAAAAGGGCGCTCTCATAGCCGGTCATCACGCTTGGGGCTGCAACCGCTGGCGGGAAGGCTGCCGCCTCGTCATTCCGTTCGAAATCGCAGGGAAACACCTCACCCGATTGCAGGTGATCCAGCTTGCGGACAAGGGCCGCACCCGAATTCTGAAGGGATTTACCGACAAAGAGGGATCTCGCCTCCGAGGGCGAGTCATTCTGGAAAAGTCTTCTGAAACCAGTCTGCTCCAACCGCGATTCATCCCTATCCCGTGAACGGGCCCGGGGGGGGAACGGGCGAGCAGCGTGAGCGGCTGCGAGCGATGGGAGCGGAACGCAACCATGAACGTCAATCTTGTATCTTCTCAACCTTCGACCTGTGGGCCAAAGCCTCAATTTCCTTTTGCATCTCTTTGAACTCGCTATCGTTTCCCAGCTTCTTGGCCCCTTTCTTCAAAGCGTCTCTTGCCCGATCCAGGAGCTTGAGAAAGTCCTTCTTCCCGCTTTTTGTTCCTTTCGCCTCCAAGAGAAAACTGTAGGCAAGGATCCTGTATCCCTTGGGAGAATCCGGCGAAATCTGCAAGAGCCGATAGGCCTGATAGCGAAGTCTTTCCACGGCCGCCGGCAAGTCCTTCAGGCTTTTCTTGACGGCCCACTCCGCCTTCGAACGGTAGAGCGAGGCCAGGCAGAGGTTCGCGCCAAAGGCATCGATGTTCCGCTTCCGGGCACGAGAAAACAACTTTTCCGCTTCCGCCCACGTCGCCGTAGGGTTTTCACCCTTGCGCCACGCACGGTCGCCCAACATCACCAGGACGGTCCCAAGATTGAGGTGGGTGGAAAAAAACTTTGGCGAAGCCCTGAGCGCCTCCCGAAAAGCCTTCACTGCCTGAGTATAGGAAGGAGTCGAATCGATTTCGTGCTCTTCTTCCCAACTTCCCTGGATGATGTGGGCGATCCCGATATTGTCCCAGGTGTAAGCGGGGTCCGGAGTCGCTTTCAGGCTCTGTCGGGCAAGCCTTCATAGGCATCGCCCAGCGGCTTACCCCGGGCACGACGAAGCTCCATCAACGCATCGTAGACGCGGCAGAGGGCCTCATATCCATCGGGATAACTCCGAGCCAGGTTCGTCGTTTCCTGAAGGAGCTCCAGCGCCGCATTTAGATCCTTTTCCGCGATTTGCAGCTTCTGCTTGCGGAGGCCCTTGGCCCAGGCTCGGGCGACATAGGCTTTTCCCTGGAGCTGGCTGGCCTCGTAGAACCAGGGCATCTTCTGAAGGATCTCCCGGGAGAACCGTGTGGTCTCGTCGTAGTCCTTGTTGAGGTAGGCGATCTGGGCGTCGTCGTAAGCGGCTTCCTCGCTCCCCGTTTGGCGCCCGATCCCCAGAAACTCCACGGCCGGTTTTCGAAGGTCGATCTCGAGTTTTTTCTCCAGGGCCTTCCTTTGCTTCCCTCCCATGAACCGGAGCTTCCGCCGCTCCCGTTCGTAGAGGCCCATGAGGGTCCGTCCCAGTGTCCGCGCGACTTCAGGTGCCTTATAGCCCCCGTTCCAAGCGGTCTCCAAGTAGTTTCGAGCCTGACTCAGATTCCCCAGCGCCAGCTGGCCCCGGCCCAAGGCGTAATTCCCCGGCCCCGCCGCAAAGGAACCCAGTTCTTTCATCCGGCGGCGGATTTCGTCGAGCTTTTTCTTGATGGATTCTCGGTCGTTCTCGATGGGGTGTAGCGGCTGCACGTGGGCGACGAACCGCACGTGGGTCTCCACCTGGTGGACCAACTGCCCGAAACGCTGGGCCAAAAGCGCCTGTCGCTCTGCCTGCCACCGGTTGTAGAGGCCGAAGCTCACGGCGGCCACCACAAGAAGCACGGCCAGGGTCGAAAGAGTCACGGCCAGCCAATGGCGCCGAATCTTCTTGCCCAACCGGTAGGCATAGGTTACCTGCCGCGCCTCCACCGGATCGCCATCCAGGAAGCGCCCAAGGTCCTCCGCCAAGGCGCGAGCCGACGGGTAGCGTTTTTCGCGGCTCTTTTCCATGCAGCGGAGGACCACGGCATCGAGGTCCGCCGGAATCCCCGGATTGTGGGATCGCATGAGGGGCGGATCCTCGAAGAGCACCTTCTGCAGGACCTCCAACACCGATGTCCCGGGAAATGGTTTCTTGTGGGCCAGGAGCGTGTAAAGGGTCGCACCAAGACTGTAGACATCACACCTGCGATCCAGAGCCCGGACCTCCCCCTTGGCCTGCTCGGGAGACATGTACGCGGGAGTCCCCACGACGATCCCGGTCCGCGTCACGCCCGGGTCCCCCACGACTCGCGCCAATCCAAAGTCCGTCACATAGGGAATCCACGTGCCATCCTGGTCCCGCTCCACCATGATATTCGCGGGCTTGATGTCCCGGTGGACAATCCCCTGGCGATGGGCACTGTGAAGAGCCTCCGCAACCCTCTGGAAAAGAAGGACCTTTTCCTCCAGAGTCATCTCACGGGCGACCTTGCCCAGCTCTTTTCCCCGAATGAGCTGCATGGCGATGTAGCCCCACCCCTCCACCTCTCCAGCCTCGTACACCCGGCAGATGTTGGGATGCTCGAGCCGCGCCTGGGCCCGCGCCTCTCGAAGAATGTCCCGCAATCGGACGGCCCCCTGCTCCCGGATGAACTTGATGGCCACCTCCCGGTGGAGCCTCCGGTCCCGGGCCAGATAGACGCAGCCCATCCCGCCTTGGCCCAAGAGTTTCACCAGGCGGTATCGCCCCCACCCTTGAAGCCGTTGAAAAAGCGAGGCCGAACTCTTCGCCAGCAACTCGTCGAGTTCCCGGGCCTTCCCCGCCTTCCCAACCATCGCCCGGGCCGAAATCCCGAAACTCTTCACGGGCGGCCCCGTCGAGGCCTTCACCAGGCCGTCGAGCTTCGCCCCCTTCAGGCCCACCGTGGCTCGGGTCTTTTGGGACACCAGGCCGTCAACCTCCGCCCCCTCCAGGTCGGCCTTGGACCCCGTCGATGGCTTCACCGGGCCGTCGAGCTTCGCGCCATCCAGATCGACCGTGACCTGCGTCTTCTCCGCCGGCGGCCTCGGCGGGCGGCCATCCTCAACAGTTTGCATGAATACTCCTCCGGTGGGCACCTCTCTTCATCTTAGAAGCCCGCGGGTATCCACGCAAAGCGGAACAATGGGTCGGGAAAAAACTTGGCATCGGGCAACGCCTCGCGTTACTCGGCGGTGGTCCGGGGACTCCGACCGCAGCCCAGTGGGCCGCGTCTCGCTCCGCTCGGCATCCGGCCCCTGGCATGCTTCGCCCCGCACCCACCAGGGAGCTAGCTCCCTGGACCCACATTCACGTATGCTGCGCCTATTTTTGGGGTTTTTCTGGGTGTCCCGGCTTAACGATCATGAAAGCGCCGACCGAGACAGCCCAGAAGATGAAATGCAGGATGCTCCCGCACACGACCGTGCAGGCCGAAAGGCCTGCATGCACAATCCATTCCCCAATTTTTTTACATGGAGGCCTTCCGGCCTCCATGTTGTAGGCGTGTATTTTCATGGTAAGTGGATACCCCGAGAGGGCCTCGTCCATCGTTTCGGCCACCCAGTGAATTACAGGCCCGGCGCCTGGGCCTCCGGCCCCGGACCCCGGCGGAGGCTCCGCCTCCGAACCTTCGCCAGGAGCGCTGCTCCTGGACCTCGCCAGGGAGCTAGCTTCCTGGACCCCTCTTTGTACGCTACGCGTTTTTC
>JAJRTK010000480.1 GCA_024278345.1 bacterium
CCTCTCGTGTACCCACAGACTCGAAAAAGGGAAGACGAGGCTTTTCGTTGCAGCAGATGGTCACGGTTTCCATCGGTTGCCTGTTCTGAAGCTCCCCGACAAACTGGCGCCACCAAGATTGCGATGATTTCGGCCTCCTTCTTGGCTCCCCGGGGGATCAATTCCCCATCGCCGACCCGATCACAAACTCGGTGGCGGTGAAGCCCCTGGCAGGCCTTCGCCCTGCACCCACCAGGGAGCGCGCTCATCTTCCCGTTGCAACGAAGGGCAACGGGATTCCAGCCCACGTTTTTGTACGCTACGCGTTTTCCTTTTTTTTCTGTTCTGTCCCGCCTTGCGTGGTTACCCGTGCGAACGTCCTGCCCTTACAAGCTCTTCCAACACATCAACCCGATGATCGCCAAATCCGTCTCGGAAACAAAGCCGGTCCAACCAGTAGGAAGGCGGATTTGCCGATCCTCCCCGGCGGAGCCAACGAGTTCCACAACAAGTCCCTCGTGAACCGTTGCCAGTGTCTTACCCGAACCGTCTGGACCACTCGTCACATTCACCTCGTCCGATGCGATGACCGCTCGGAAACGGTGAACATCGAGCCAAGCCCCGGTGAAAGTCGTGGCTGCACCCAGCAAGACAAGAGCGACCGCCAACATCACTGTCGCCCAATGCTCTCGCACCCTCTCACGCTGCACAACGAGGCGAAATCCGCCCACTAGGAGAACGATCACATAGGCAGCGTACAAAGCCAGCGTCCACTCGTCTAGGCTTAACCAAGAAACCCAAGCACCCCACCACCGGTGGGCAAGGGAGAGTTCGATTTCCGGCAATTCGTCCACTTGGTTTACCTTGGCCACCGCAAGGTTGTGGAGGATGTCTGAATCCCTTGGTTTCAACAATAACGCTGATTCCCAGGCTGCCACGGCTTCGCCCAGCTTCCCATTTCGATAGGCGGCACAGCCCAAATTGTAGAGCAGTGTAGCATTGGGGCCCTCTTGAGCAATCAACTGTCGAATCAGTTGTTCGGCACTGCTGAAATTCCCTTGATCATACTCCGCCTGGGCCCTCTGGCTTGCCGCAACAGCCGAAGATGGCAAGGGTTTGGAACATCCGCCAGCGATCACCAGGATGAGCGGTAGAGCGGCCACGACAAAAAACCAATGGCCACAATTCGGTTTCCGGTTCCCAATCATCTTGCTCCAGCCTCTTGTACCAGATTGGACAGCATTCGCTCTCCTTCTTGGAGGAGTTCCTTTTCCGCACTACCGGAACTACCAGAATTGGCAAAGCGTCGGAAGCTACATTCGTGTACGAAGCTTTCCAAACGGTTACAAAGTTCCTTGGAACACCCTGCTTGCTCAAGGCATTTTTCAAACTGTTCCCATTGCGTTCCTGTTTCGGAGAGATCAAAATGATCAGCAATGAACCCGCGCAAACTCAGTTCGACGAGCCTTGGAATATCGCTTCCACTGGCACGACGAGCCTCGGCCAAGCGATTCTTGGCGTTGCGTTCAGCTCTTCGGCGACGGCGGAAAGTGACATCCGATTGCAGGCGTTGGTGATGGGTGACAACCATCCCTAGGGCCATGAGTATCACAAGCGGCAGCGCCACCGCGCACCACAATTCCCACCTTGCGTAAAGCGGCCCTGGGTAACCGATTGGACGTTCCAAGATGGGTTTGAGATAGCGAATGTCCTCTCCAATTCTCACCAACTCTTCTTTCTTCATGGATGCTGAAGGCGTCCCTGAACGAGCGGTTTTTTTGCCCGCCAAGACGAGTAGTTTCAGGCTCTTTGACTCCACTCGGACGAACTCCTTCCGATAGGGGTCGAAGCTCCACAGCCCCATGGGCCCAATCTTGAGCTCCCCTGTATCTCTGGGAACCAGAAGCGTTTTGAAGCTCTTGGAGCCCGAGATGAACTCCCGCTTCGCGCTGACGCTTGTCTCGCTCTGGGTCTCGAACGCCTCGATGGAGTCCGGCAGCACAAAATCTGGTTTCGGATAAGTATTCGGGTTTCCAACGCCGCTGACAACGACCGTCAAGGTTACGGCGCTATTCTGCTCCACCTTCGCGGCATCGAGATGGGCGGAAACTTCAAGAGCCCCCACCAACCCTTCGAATCCTTCGGGCCTTCCCTTGGTTGGAATGGGCAAAACTTCAACCTCCACGCCATTCGATTGGACAGGCGGAGCCGGGCGAGACGCGGCAAAAAAGAAGCTGTTTCCCGAAAGTTTGGAATAGTGGAGAGTCCTCGGTTCCAGGGTGAACTTGCCCGGAGTGCTGGGAAAGATGGCATAGCGCAAATCCTGAACCAGGTAGTCTCGCCCGCCAAGGGTCATCCGCTTTACCTGTCTTCTTGGCTTGAGCTCCTCCACCCAAAATCCCTGAAAGACGATCTCCTCCAACCGCGGAGACTCCCATTGAATCCGCCGATAAATCCGGAGCGTGTAGGTTGCCTGCTGGCCTACGTAGACCTTCATCGGAGACAGAAAGGCTCTCAATGCCACCGGGGCATCGACAGCCTCTACCGGCAACGGCGGTGCCTCGTCGGAAGTCTCTAGTCTTTCTGGGATTTTCGGCAGCTCTGTCACCGTCACCTGAATCGGCTTCGTCACGTAGCGCCGCCCCTCGATGGAGATCGAAGCCACTGGAGTTCGAAGAAGTCCCGCCTGCTTGGGGACCAATTGGTAAGACCAGGTTGCCTCCACCGACATGCGGCCATTGGCATAACTCACTCGGGACCTATCAGATCCGGTTGACAAGTCCACGCACGAAAGGAACCCACCGTTCAATTCCGTGAATCCCGTCCAGCCCGCCACCGGCAAGATGCCGGTGCCACCAGGGCGGCGCCGCGGAGTGTAAAGCAAAAA
>JAJRTK010000481.1 GCA_024278345.1 bacterium
CCGCGCCGACCGGGTCATCGTTCTTGGGGCCGATGACGTGACCTCCACGGAGATGCTCCAGTGGATCCAGTCGGGAATGCTGGCGGCGGGTGCGTTGACCACCCAGGAAAAGGTCGCCGATGCAGCCCTCCCCTTCGACCGGCGCCGCCACGGGACGATTATCGGCGCCGGCGCCGTGGCCATCGTGGTGGAGCGGGATCAACTCGTTGAAGGGCGAGGAATGGAGCCCATCGCCGACTTGTTGGCTACAAGGCTCTCCAACAGCGCCTACCATGCCATGCGGCTGGATGTGGACCACATTGCCGGAGAAGTAGAGGCACTTCTGGCCGATGCCGAGGCAAGGCATGGAATCCGTCGCCGAGAGATCGCCAGTCGGTTGGTCTTCATGTCTCACGAAACCTATACGCCGGCCCAAGGTGGCAGCGCCGCCGCCGAGATCACCGCCATCCGGAACGCCTTCGGCGACGCCGCCAAGGATCTTGTTATCGCCAATACCAAGGGATTCACCGGCCACACCATGGGGGCTGGGATCGAGGATGGCGTCGTCCTGCGCGCCCTCCAATACCAAACCCTCCCCCCCATCCCCAACCTCCGTGAGCCCGACCCGGACCTGGGCGACTTGCGCCTGAGCCGTGGTGGACATCACGACCTCGACTATGCTCTCCGGATTGGCGCGGGGTTCGGATCTCAGATCGGCCTCGCCCTCTTCCGCGCCAGGGCCAAGAGTGCCAGTCGGCTATCGCGGCCAGACGTTTACGAAAAGTGGCTGGGCGGCCTGGTGGGACAGCCAAGAGGCAGGGTCGAAGTCCATGGGCGAATCCTCAAGATGGCGGTGAGTGGAGAGCGGCAGGCGGCGGGGGGCTGGCAAGAAGTTCCTGTCCCGTGCTCTGGGGCTGACAGCCAGCCCCTCGTGGCGGAGACACGGACCTTGCCAACCCAGGACGAAATCTACGGCGGGCTCTTGAGCCTCCTTTGCCGGCGAACCGGTTACGAGCCCGACGAGATCGAGCCCGACTTCGAGCTGGAGGCCGATCTGGGCATCGACACCGTGAAGCAGGCGGAGATCATGGCCTCCATCCGGGAGCGCTATTCCCTTCCAAGGGACGAAAGCTTCCGGTTGGCCGACTATCCCACCCTCCAAGAGATGAGCCTCTATGTGTACCGGCTTCTTGGAGAGTTCCGGGCCACGTCGGCAGAGGCGCCGGAGCCGCCCGTGATCCCGGCCCCACCGCTTCGGGAAGACCCTGCTCGCCGGACCGTGACCCGGGCCGCGGGCGGGAACGGGGCGAGTAGCGGGAGCGGCCGCGACCGATGCGAGCGGAACTCAACTCCAAGAAACCTCGCGGATGGGAAGCCCGTGGGGAAGCCGCCTGCTCCCATCACCTTGGCCACGGGAGGTATAGGCTGCCGGAAGATCGACGTTGGGCCGGCTCCGGTGCGGGTTTTCGACCCGGGGCGGATGGCGTCGGCGCTTTTGGGCAAGCGGATTGTCATTCTTGGCGGAACCGACGAGCTTGCCGGGGCGCTAGCGAAGGCCGCCGAGCGCTACGGCGCCCGGGTCCGACGTTTTCTGGGGGATCCTCGGGAGCGTGAGGTTCTGGAACGTGCCGCTCACCGAAACCTGGACAGCCTCTTTCGCGACGCTTTGGCCGAGCCCGTGGATGGCGTCATCCAGCTTCTCGGGTGTGAGGAGATCTCGGAACCGGACTGGCTCGAACGACGTGTGCAACTTCTGTTCGCCGTGACCCAAGCCTTCCGAAAGGCCCATGACGGGGCCGCGGCGAAAAGCCGGTCGAGTTTCCTGTCCGTTACCGCCATGGGCGGTTCCCTGGGGTTCAGCGAGCCTTCCGCCGCCACGATTCTCGGCGGCGCGGTCTCGGGCTTGACCAAGGCCCTGGCCCGCGAGTGGCCCGAAGCCCGCGTGAAGCTCGTGGACATTCCCCTGGAGTCCCATGCCGAAGAGTCCTTGGCGCCAGCCATCCTGCAGGAGATGATGAGCTCTGGAAGTCCCGTGGAAATCGGCATGACCTCTCAGGGAGATCGCCGGCGCGTGGTGGAGCTTCCCATCAAGGAGCTCATGCCCAAGGGAATCGAGATCGGCCCGCGCTCGGTGGTCCTCCTCACAGGCGGCGCCCGAGGAATCACCGCCCGGGTCGCCGAGGAGCTGGCCAGGCGGTCGAGCTGTCGCCTGGCTCTTCTTGGGCGAACGCCCCTTCTCTTGGACGACGCTCTATCTCTGGATCCGGCGGCGGAAAAGCGGAAGATCCGCCAGCGCCTCCTGGATTCGGGGCAGAGACCGACGCCAGTAGCCATCCGGAAGCAGCTCCGGCCGCTCCTTCAGCAGCAAGAGATCGCCGAAACCCTCCAGCGCCTCCGCCGCGCCGGCAGCGAGGTGCTCTACTTACCGTGTGACGTCGGGTCGAAGGAAGCCTTGACCGGGGCGATCCGGGAGATACGGTCCGCTTTCGGTCCCATCGACGGCGTCATCCACGGCGCCGGCATCGAGATCAGCCGGAAACTCCAGGAGAAGAGCGAGGAAGAGTTCCGGCGGGTCTTCCGTGGCAAGGCCTTGGGCGCCCTCCATCTTTGGAACCTCCTGAAAGAGGATGATCCGGCTTTTTTCATCGCTTTCTCGTCTGTTGCGGGTCGGTACGGCAACGCCGGACAGCTCGACTACGGGGCGGCGAACGACCTCTTGAGCAAACTGGTCCAGGTCATCGGACGGGAGAGTTCGACCCAGGCCCTTTCCATTGACTGGAGCGCCTGGGACCAGGTGGGGATGGCCACCCGAGGCAGCACGAAGAGATTGCTCCAGGCCAGCGGCGTGGAGTTCATCGAGCCCGATCTCGGGGCAGCGCTGGTGCCGGAGCTCCTCCGCTCGGGCATCACCGGGGAAGTCCTCGTCGCCGGAGAACTCGGAATCCTGGGCGCCGAAGCCACAGTGGTGGTGCCACTTTTAGCCACCGGGGAGAATGGGAGTGACGGCGCGAAGAACCCCACGCCCGTCTCAAAAAAAGTGGCCGCGAGTCCGTTTTCCCTTCCCGGCAGGGACACGGCGAAGTCGCCGCTCCTGGACAAAATCGTCCTCTTCCATGAGAAACGCTACCTGGAGGCCGTTCGCCAATTGAGCCTGGAAACCGACGCCTTCCTTCGGGATCACGTCTACGAGGGAACGGCCCTGCTTCCCGGTGTCATGGCCTTGGAGGCATTTGCCGAGGCCGCCCGGCTCCTCTTCCCCCACCTGACGTTCATGGGCACCGAACAGGTCCGGTTCCAGAAGGCCCTCAAGCTGCACAGAGGCCAACCCGTAGACATGCTCGTTCGGGCCACGGCCGAGGCCAACGGCGTGCCCGCCGGACAGAGGCACGTCGCCGTCTCCATCTCCAGCCGCCGCACAACGGCCACGGGCCGGCTCCTGGAGAACCTCCACTTCAAGGGCCTCGTCCGCCTTGGCAGAAGCGAGCCCGAAACCCCGCCGCCCGTCACCTTCACTCACGACACCCCATACCGGATCGGCCCCGAAGGCGAAGCCATCTACAAGAGCTTATTCCACACCGGGACCTTCCGGTTGCTGGAGCGCCTTCCCTGGATCGCCGACGATGCCCTCATCGCCTATGGCAAGCAGTCCCCGGATCCACTGACCTCCAAGGGTGACAACTCCCACCTCGTCACCGACCCCTTGACCCGGGAGATCGCCTTCCAGGCAGCCGGCGCCCTGGGCATGGCAAGGAACGGTCGCAGCTATCTTCCCTTGGCGGTGGCCCGAAGCCGCCATTTCGCCCCCGCCAGGCCGGGACAATCCGTGGTGGCCCGGGTCCGCCTCGTCCATCCCGGACCCGATGTCATGACCCTGGACGTGGATCTCCTGGACGACCATGGAAACCTTCTCCAAACGGTGGAGGGTTTCCAGATGGTGGGCCACCAGGCGCTTCGTCCCGAAGAGGTGCTGAAGTGCGGAGCCCAGTGGAAGCTCACCCGACGCACGGTCCATGCCCTGGAGATCCCCGACCTTCTCCGGCGCCTGGGCAAGACGGAGCAATCCCTTCTCACCCAGGAAGAAAAGGCCAACTGGACCCGCCTGCGACGTCAAAATCGTCGCAACGAATGGCTGGCCGCGCGATTGGCCGCCAAAACCCTGGTCCAAGAGCACTTGCGGGACTTCCATGGCCTCGCCTACCCGCTGGAGCAAATCGAGATCGCCCACCGACCCGCTGGCGAACCCTACGCCCACCTGGTCCGCGGCGAAAAGAAGCTCCCCGACGATCCTCCCAAGCTCCCACCCATCAGCCTGACCCACTCCCACGGGACCGCAATTGCCGTGCTTTCCGGCTGTTCTCGGCGCCTCCTGCCGGGAGTCGATCTGGAGCGCATCGAGCCCCGGAGCGACGCCTTCGTGGAAAACTACTTTTCCCACAGTGAGATGGCCCTTGCCCCGCCCTGGGCACACCGCCGTGCCGAGCTGGTCACAGCCCTCTGGACCATTAAGGAGGCCGTCTCCAAGTCCCTGGGAATCGGCCTCCGCGCCCGCACCTTCGAAATCCGGGTCACCGACCTCGACGCCCATGGCCACGCCAGGGTACACCTCACGGGAGCCGCCGCCGAGGCCTTCCAAAAGCTCCAAGGCACCGATCTCAAGGTTCGCGTCACCCTTGAACCCGGATTCGCCCTCGCCGAGTCCTATCTCCTGGCCATGCCCCTCCCGAAGACCGATGGCAACACCCTGCCCAAAGAGTCACAGGCCAAGGGAGAACCTCTATCCACCAAAGCAAGCGTTTCCGAAGAAAGCTCGCCAGAGCCGCGTTCCGCTCCGGCCGTCGGCCGTCCGACCGCCGTCCCTCGCAACGGTTCGGGACAATCCGGGGCAACCGCCGGCCAGCACGGTGGTGCCCGGGAAAAATTGGCCCAGCCTGCTACCGGCGAGCCCGATCCCGCCCGGGAAAAGCTGGCGGCCGCCGCCGCCCTTCTCCACCACAAGGGGCTGCTCCAGGAAGGAGGCCGGGAGTGAACAGCTACGAAGTCCAATTCGCTGGAGGCAGCCGTTACGAAGTCGATCTCCGCTGCCGCCAAGGCCGATGGCAGGCCACCATCGGGGGAACCGATTTCGAGCTCCGCCTTCTAGAGAGCGACGGTCTGGATCGGGTGGCCGTGGAAGTGGCCGGAGAAAGGATCGAACTCCCCCTCCAAGGGAGTTCCCCCGCCTGGGGAGACGCCGGCGCCATCAGGATCCGCGACCGGACCCTCGAGATCCCCTCCCGCCCTTCCAAGGCGGCCAACGCCGAAAAGCGAGCCATCCAAAGCCCCATGGCCGGTTTTCTCCAAAGCCTGCTGGTGGAGCCGGGTGACCGGATTCACTCCGGCGCACCCCTTTTTGTCCTCGAGGCCATGAAGATGGAAAACACCATCACTGCCCAAGAGGGAGGCATCGTTGCCGCCCTCCTCGCCCAACCGGGCTCCACCGTCCGCAAGGGCGATGCTCTGCTCCAAATCGTTCCATCCAGATCCACCGATTCCGGGAGTTGAGCCATGCACGCCGTCCTCTCCAAGCTGCCTGGAACCGAAATCACCAGTCCACGAGCATCCCTCGCCATCCCCGCCCCCACAACCGCCCAGGCCAACCCCAACGCCCGGCCTGGCGCGGAGCACAAGCCAGCAGCCAATCACCCGGCGGCCCAGCCAAAACCTCCCCAAAAGAAGCGCCGGAGTGTGGCCCGGGCACGCCTCCGGGCACTCTTTGATCCCGGGTCTTTTCAGGAGATCGGTGCTGAAATCCTCCACCGGAGCACCGATTTTGGGCTGGAAAAGCGCCAAATGCCCGGGGATGGAGTGGTGACGGGCTTCGGCCAGATCGCCGGCCGTACCGTCTACGCCTATTCCCAGGATCGCACCATTCTTGGCGGCTCCCTGGGCGAGGCACACGCCAAGAAGATCACCCACCTCCAGGATCTGGCCCTCCGCACCCAATCGCCCTTGGTGGGGATCAACGATTCCGGCGGCGCCCGCATCCAGGAAGGTATCGACAGCCTGGGCGGCTACGGCGAGATCTTCCGCCGCAATGTCCAAGCCTCGGGAGTGATCCCCCAGATCTCCCTCATCCTGGGCCCGTGCGCCGGCGGCGCCGTCTATTCTCCCGCTCTCACCGATTTCGTGGGGATGGTGGACCGGCGCTCCTACATGTTTCTCACCGGCCCGAAGGTCGTGAAAACCGTGACCTTCGAAGATGTCACCGTCGAGCGCTTGGGCGGCGCAGCCGTCCATTCCGGCCAGACCGGCGTTTCCCACTTCCTCTTCGCCGACGAGATGGAGGCGATCCAGAACGTCCGCCGACTCCTGAGCTACCTTCCCCAAAACTGCCACGAGCCCCCGCCGGTCCCGCGGAATCCCGGCGATCCCGTGGATCGGATGCCCGCCGCCCTGGAAAGGATCGTCCCCGCCCAAGCGCGGCAGCCCTACGATGTCCGAGAAGTCGTGGCGGAGGTGGTGGACCGGGATTCCTTCCTGGAGGTCCACCAAAATTGGGCCAGGAACATTGTCGTAGGCCTGGCCCGCCTCGGCGGCCATTCCGTGGGAATCATCGCCAACCAGCCGGCTCACCTGGCGGGAGTCCTGGATATCGACGCCAGCCGGAAGGCGGCACGCTTCATCCGCACCTGTAACGCCTTCCGCCTTCCCCTTGTCAGCTTCGTGGACGTTCCCGGCTTCCTTCCCGGCACCGATCAGGAGCACCACGGAGTCATCGATCACGGAGCGAAGCTCCTGTATGCCTACTGCGAGGCCACCGTCCCCAAGCTCAGTGTGATCCTCCGGAAGGCGTACGGCGGGGCCTACATCGTCATGAGCAGCCGCCACGTTGGAGGCGACTGCAACCTTTCCTGGCCCACGGCCGAAATCGCCGTCATGGGCGCCCAAGGCGCGGTGGAGATCCTCTTCTCCCGGCAACTGGCCAAGGAACCCGATCCCGCAGCTTGCGCTGAGAAGCTGAAAAAGGACTACGAAGAGAGGTTCCTCTCCCCTCAAAGAGCCGTGGAACGAGGCTTCATCGACGAAGTGATCGCCCCCTGCGAGACCCGGCGCACTCTTTGCCGATACCTCCACGCCCTGAAAAACAAGGAAGAATCTCGCCAGCCCCGGCGGAATGGGAACATTCCTACATAGCCTGAGGCCCGAGCTTTGCGAAAACAACGCTTTCGGCTATCATCGAACCCGCGAGGCATTTTCATGACCCTGGAATCTGGATCAAGCCGTACGGCGCAAGAGCAATTCTTGGCATGTTACGGTAGAAAGTCTGTTTCTGAGATGGTCATCGCACAGGTGATCGGTCTGTGCTCGGGACGAACGGAAGATTGAAAAATGGGTGCCTTGCCGTGGAATTTTGGATATCGCGAAAAACCCATGTCAAGCACTAGGATAGGGGAATCCACTATGCTGAGGAACGCTCGCAAAACCGTCGCTTCGGTCATCATCACCCTTCTGCTCGGCTGGGCCTCCATGGCTTCGGCTGGTCAGCAGCGCTTCACGCTAAAACATATTGGTCCGATGGCAGTGGTCATCGGGGGCCTTTCCAACGCCGGCCACTTGGCGCTCAGTGGACACAACGTGTTCGATCTGCGGATTGTCGATCGAAATCATCCCAGTCTGACGAAAGTCCAGGCAATGGACCTCGGTCGTTCTTCCTTCGATACGAAACAGGAAATGACTACCCGAATGGTGTTTGTTTCTTCGAAGGAGCGAAACGATTTGCACGATTGACCCATGTCAAGGAGGGCTTAGTTGAGACCTTCAATTTCTCTGAGCCCGCCCAGATCTTGCTGGACATCGATTTCGACGCGGGAAAAGGCAGCTTCTACTTCGCCGGTTTCTACGTGTTCAACGTGACAGTATCCAAGAATCCAAGTGGCGATGGTTGGATCTTGCGAGAGGCCCCGGCAACCATCGATGGTGTTGTCGAACTGAACTCCGGCTCGGTAGGCATTTCCGACTCCTACACCATCGATCCGGCCGGGGTGGGAGTGATCGCTCAAGAGCCCACCCTATCCGAGATGTACATCGGCGAGTCCAAGCGATCCCTCCGATTCAAAGATGGAACCACTTGGGCGATGCTCGACCAGTAGGGCTGTTTCCCGTGGAGCAAGCAGGCGAGGAGCAGACGGAATGCGGCTGCCTCAAGCCGACATTTTCATGACCACGGGCCTCAATACGGAGCTGACGCCCCACGACCTTAAACTTCGTTCGGGCGTACCCGTGGAGGCCCCGTTTTTGGGGGTTCAGAGCCTCCTTGCGACACTTGGACGCCGTGGACTTGGCCATCGGACCCGGTTTTGCGACCCCTACAATTGGCGCCTCACCACGGAGGAAGTCGTGGACCGGGCCGTGGCGGCATCACCTCGGATCGTCGCCGTGAGCGCTCTCTACGACCAGTGGGACCGGGGATTCACCAGCATCCCCGTGCAGGGAACCCGCCATCTCCTGGTACGCCTTCGCCAAGAGCTTCCCGAGGTCTGGATCCTGTTCGGCGGTCGCGCCGCGTCCCCATCGACCGTGGACGAAATCCTTCAGGCCGGAGCCGACGCGGTCTTTCTGGGAGAATCCGACCACTCGTTTCCCATGGTCGTGGAACGGCTTCTCCAAGGAGAGGGAATCCTGGAAGCAACCCGGGCCTTTCCGGGAATCAGCGCCCGCATGGGACGCCAAGTCCACCGGGACCTGGACATCCCGCTGGTCCCGGACCTGGCGACGATTCCCCCACCGCGCACCACGCGGCTCGGTGCCAACCTCTTCCTCCACGACCAGAGGGGCTGTCTGTCGAGCTGTACTTACTGTTCCGCCCGGATGAACCTCCAGGTGGCCGGCCGGTCTGTCATCCGGTATTTTGATCTGGACGAGCTGAAGCGGGAGATTGCGGCTCACGAGCGTGCCAAGCCTCTGGGACAGATCTTTCTCACCGCGAATACTTTTTTTTCGGATCGGCGGCGAGGCTGGGACCTCGCGGCTTGGCTCCTGGACAACACTTCGGCGGTGGTGGCCTGCACCATCCGTCCCGAGGACCTCCTAAACCCCTGGCTCCAGGAACACCTGGCCCACCTGACCCAGCCGGAGCGTCTGGATTTAGCAATGGGTCTCGAATCTCTCTCCCCGCGGATTCTCCGCCTCTACGGCCGCCAGATCGAGCCGGAGCGCCTCCTGTCCCTCGTGCGCCAGCTCCACGCCATGGGATTCACCAACCTGACGCTCTTTTACATCGGCATCGATCCCTTCCGGTCCCCCGATGACTTGAAGAAAGAAAGGGATACCCTCTTTTCCTTGGCGGATGACCCCGCTCTTCTGCTCCAGACAATCTGGCAGATGGAGGAGTTTTCCCGGCACCTGGTCTTCTACCCCGACACCCCTCTCCAAAAGCTGGCCCGTCCATACGCCCCGTGGCAACTGGCCTATAAGTACTTGATGGAACCACTGGCCTTGTTCCGCCACGGCTTGCCCAAAAAACTGGCGCCGCTCCTGGACAAGGCCCAGCGCTCGAGCCTACCTGCCCCACTGAAAGCCCGGATGCTGAAGACCCTCTTTCCCCCGATCCTGGACTGGCTGGAACGCTTCTTCGACTCCGCCATGGAGGCGGCCGCGAATTGGAAAGAAGAGACCGTGCTTAGCCCAAGCCTTTCCACCCAATCGCACCACCTGCCCAACAAGGCTTATTCGATTCTTCTCTCCAGCCAACTCTACGGTTCCGATTCCCCCTTCACTGACAGTTTCGCAAGAATCCTCACCAAACGCTACGCCATGCTCGGAGAGCTGGGGATCAAAAGTCCACTCAAGCCTGTTGCGGACGCCCTCACGGACCTAACCCAACTCTTCTGAGCGCGGCGCCCCCAAACTTCCCTCACTTCCGGTCGGCCTCGTTCATCGTCTCTACCACCCAGTGAAATTCGACCGTGCTCTTCGCCTAGGGCATAGATCTCGCTAAACCCTTTGCTTTCTCTGTGTTACGTTCCGCTCCCTTCGGGATCGACCCGTGCCTTTGGCACGAGTTCCTCGCGGCACCCGCTCCTCGACATTGTCGCCCCTCTCGATCCTCTGCCCTAAAGCAGGAGCACCACCAGACTATGACCAGTCGCCTCGATCGGTTCTTTGCTGCCCGTTCGTCCGATGATCTTGGAACTCGATGAGGGGGTTGGTGTTGCATCTCTCTTCGAGAAGAGTTAGCACTCGTTGCGGTAGAGTGCTGACAATCGTTCCAAATCCCGTGAAACTCAAGCGGCCCAGGCTATGGGCCAGAGAAGTCCAGAGGTCAAGGCTCGCGGCGGATCTGTCGGCGATGCCCTCTTTGGACGGGGTTTCTGGGAATCTGAAACCCAATGGATGCAAGCAGGAGATGACCCCATGGCGCACAAGCAGATTACTTACGACACCGCAGCGCGGACAAGCCTTCTTCGTGGTGTGGATTTGATGGCCCGAGCCATAACGGCGACTCTGGGACCGCGCGGGAGAAACGTGGCGCTCCAGCGGAGTTTCGGGGCTCCGGTCATCACGAAGGATGGCGTCACCGTCGCCAAGGATCTCGAGTTTCCCGATGCGGACGAGAACGTTGGGGCCCAAATGCTCCACGAAGCGGCGAAGAAGACCTCCAGCGACGTGGGGGACGGAACCACCACGGCGACGGCCCTGGCTTCGTCCATCATCCGGGAAGGCATCCGCAACCTGGCGGCGGGCACGCCGGCGATGGAGTTGAAGCGCGGCATTGACCAGGCGTGCCAGTTGGCGGTGTCGGAGCTTCAAAAGGCGAGCATTCCTTTGACGAACAACAACGAGATCGAGCAAGTGGCGACGGTGAGCGCCAACAACGATTCTTCCATTGGGAAGATGCTGACGTCGGCGATTGATCGGGTGGGGCGCGACGGGGTCATCACGGTGGAAGAGGGCAAGGGTCTGGAGACCGAGCTCGACGTGGTGGAAGGCATGCAGTTCGACAGGGGATATCTGTCGCCGCACTTCGTGACGGATCAGGAGCACCAGGAGGTGGTCCTTGAGAGTCCTTACATCTTAATCCACGAAAAGAAGATCAGCTCCATGCAATCGCTTCTGCCGATTCTGGAACAGGTGGCGCGGCAAAGTGCTCCGATGCTGATCATTGCCGAGGACGTGGACGGCGAAGCTTTGGCGACGCTGGTGGTGAACAAGATCCGAGGCGTATTGCAGGTCTGCGCGGTGAAGGCCCCTGGTTTTGGTGATCGGCGAAAGGCCAGCTTGGGCGATATCGCTGCCATGACCGGTGGCCGCGTCATCAGTGAAGAGATCGGCATCAAGCTGGAAAAACTGACGCTCCGGGATCTGGGGCGCGCGCGGCGAATCCGTATCACGAAGGATGATACGACGATGATCGAAGGCGGCGGCAAGAAAGAGGAAGTCGATGCTCGGGTGGCGCAGATCCGGCGGGCCATCGAGGATTCCACTTCGGATTACGACCGGGAGAAGCTCCAAGAGCGCCTTGCGAAACTGGCAGGCGGGATCGGCGTCATCCGTGTTGGCGGAGCGACGGAGACGGAGGTGAAGGAAAAGAAAGCCCGCTTCGAGAATGCGCTGAATTCGACGCGAGCCGCCATTGAAGAGGGGATTCTTGCTGGCGGTGGAACGGCTCTTTTGCGAGCGCGAACGGTCCTGGAGAAGCCCGACGCGAAGGGTGATCAGGCCCTTGGATACAAGATTCTGTACCGGGCGCTTGGCGAGCCGGTTCGCCTCATTGCGGAGAATTCGGGTCTCAACGGAGCCGTGGTGATTCAGAAGATCTCCGAGGGAAGCGGCAGCAGATACGGTTTCAACGCGGTCACCGGGACGTATGGCGACATGTTCGAGATGGGTGTCATCGATCCGACGAAGGTCGTGCGCTCGGCGCTGCAAAATGCTGTCAGCGTCGCTGGCATTCTGCTGACGACGGAGGCCGTCGTCGTGGATGCTCCGGAGAAGAAGGAAGAGTAAGTCGGCATTGATCCGGTTCCTTGGGGAAGCCGGATGAATCGTGGGCCGAGCTTGGGGCGGACAGCGTTTTTTGGTCGCGGTCCGCCCCCTGTTTTCCTAGAGAGAGGCTCTGCCTTTCGTGGCCTCGCGCCCTCTGTCTTTCGTTCCCGCGGCGACTGTGCTAGCAGTCGAACGAGAGGCATGAAACGCGATGAGCGAGTTCCGGAAAACATTTTCCCATCCAGGATCCACGGCGGCTTCTCCCCGGCGTAGCAGGCCCCCGGAGGCAGAATCCGGCGGCGCCTCTGGCCGGTCTGTGAGCGCGGAGGTGGACTCGGTTCCCGGCAATGGCGGTCTGGGTTGGGCATCCTCAATTTGGAGGGCCGGGGATGGCCAGGAGAGCCAGCCGCTCATCGACAGCCGTTATCGGCCGCTCCGAAAGCTTGGCCACGGCGGCGCAGGCAACGTTCTGGCGGTGGCTGACACCTTCCAAAGCGACCGGCTCGTGGCCCTGAAGCTTTTGGACCTGGAGGCTGATGAGCTACGCCGGGAGCTCCTTGCCCGCGAGTTCTACCACCTCACCAAGCTCGCCCATCCCAACCTGGTGAAGGTCTACGATTTCGGTGTCGAACCGCGATGGGGCAGATGCTACTTCACCATGGAACTTGTGGAAGGTCCGGATCTCCTGGCGGCGACACAGGACCGGAAAATCCAGGAGATCTATCCCCTCGTTGCCCAGATTTGCCGGGCTTTGGGCTATATTCACGATCTTGGGTACCTCCACAACGACATCAAACCGGGAAACATCCTGGTGGCGGACCGGGATGGGCGGAGCCAAGTGCGGCTTTTGGATTTTGGTCTGGCGAGCCTTCGGCCTCGGGAGCCCGACCCTCGTGCAGCGACCAAAGACACGACCATCAGTGGCACTCTTCACTATCTGGCGCCAGAAGTTCTCCGCGGTCAGGCTCCCAATGTCCGTTCGGATCTCTACGCATTGGGCGTCCTGCTCTACGAGCTTTTCACGCGCCGGCACCCATTCCATCCCGACGATGGCGGAACTCCTGGAAGCGGCGGGAGCCCTCTCTCCGCCGTTGCAGGTTCTCCACCGCAGCCATCGGCTTTGGCGCCCGAGCTTCCGGCCGCTTTGTCGGATCTTCTGCTGGGGCTTCTTTCGGCCAGGCCGAAGAACCGGCCGGCTTCCGCCCACCAGACTCTCGCCCTCTTCAACGAGGGAGCCGGAACCAGCTTCCAGCCGGAAACGCCGGAAACCTTGCTAGGCTACGTCCACGGCGGTCATCTGTTGGATCGAGAGGCGCACCTCGCGGCCATCGACTCTTTCCTGCGGGAAGCGGGGCTACCCGCCTTAGGCGCAACGTCGGAAGCGTGCGAATCGGTGGGGATCGCGTCTCCTCTTCCAAACTGCTCCGGCACGGCGACTCCCCCGGAAACGGGTGTACTGGGCCCGATGCTGGTCAAGGGGCCGAAGTTGAAAGATCCTGGAGGTTGCCGTTCTCTCTTGCTCATCGTTGGGAAGGATGGGATGGGCAAGACCCGCCTACTAGAGGAGATCCGCGTCCGCGCGCAGCTTTCGGGGCTCTTGCCTCTTGGAGTTCGGGCCGCGGCCTCCAGTGGCGGACAGTATTGGGCCATCCGCCGGATCCTGGGATATCTGGTCCGATCAACAGCCGATGACCCCGGCATCGTGGACCGCTTTCTGGAGGAGGGTGGTGCAGGCGCCTTAAAGCTGATGCCCGATCTTCGCCCGGGGCGAAAGCCGCCGGTTTTTCCGCAGCTTCCGGCAGCGCAAGAGGAACAGCGCCTCTTCGAGCAGGTGAGCCGGTTTTTCCTCGCCCTGGCGGCTCAGCGCCCCTGCTTGGTGCTCATCGACGATCTCCAGGTCTTGGACGAAGGAAGCCTCCGGTTGTTGGGCTATCTTGCCCGGAGCTTGCATCTCCAGCGCCGAACGGGCAAGAAACCGCCGGTTCTGCTGTTGGCCACCTGCAAGGCGGAATTAGCCGATCCGCTTCGAGGCAAGGAAATCGAGAAACTGGCGGCGGAGCCTTTTGCGGCCAAGATCGAGGTCAAGAGCTTGCCGGCATCCCGGGTCCAGGCGCTCATCGGGGCGATGTTCGGTCTGGAGACCGTTCCGGAATCCCTTGTCCACTGGGTGACGGCGCTTTCCGAGGGCAATCCGCTTTTCATCGTGGAACTCTTTGAGTTCCTTTTGTCGGAGGGCCACATCCAGCGTATCGAAGGCCGGTGGAAGATCTTGGTGGACGATCCTTCCAAACTAGAGATCCCCAAAGGCCTTTCAGACATTATCGCCACACGGCTGGAGCGGCTGGAGCCACCCGTTCGCAGAGTATTTCAGATCCTGGCGGCCCTTGGCCGGCCGGTGTTGGAGCCCCACCTTGTGGAGCTTTCAGATGTGCCTCAAAAGGAAGCGAAAAAAGCGATTGACGCCCTAGTGAGCCGCCGCCTCGCCGTGGAACGGAGGCTGGGGGCTCGCCGTTTCTACGAGCTGGAGCAGCCGGCGAAGGCCCAGGTCATCTATCCCCGAATCCCCGAGGAGCAGCGGCAACAGCTCCATCTCTCCATTGCCCGCCACTTGGCCCGATGCCACGGCGAGGACCCGGCCCATGCCGAAGAACTGGCCCGCCACTATGTCTTGGCCGGGGAGCTCGCCGGCGCCTGCCGCCCGGCGTGGGTGGCAGGGAACGCCCTCCGCAAGACCGACTCCAATAAAACGGCATTGGAAATGTATCAGATCGTGGCCGATGCCTTCCGGCGGTCCCAAAATCAGATTGACTGGCAGCGATTTCCGGCGCTCCTCGACGGCACGGCATTCCCGCTTCAACTTGACGAGCTCGTGCAATTGCACCGCTCTAGCTGCGACCTGGCCAAGAAGCTCGGGCGCTACCAAGAAGCCGTGCGCTCCGCGGCGGCCCTGCTGCACTTGGGGCATCGCGTAGGGGACGGAGCCCTCGTGGCACACGGCAACTTCCAGATCGGCTGGGCATGTCGGCTCCAGGGCAACTACGACCGCGCCGTACGGCACCTTGGCCGGGCACGGGAGGCATTCCAACGAATCGACGCCATCAAGGATCTGGGCGACACTTTCAACCAGCTTGGCAACCTGAGATTCCAACAGGCCAACTATGTCTCTTCCCTGGAGTACTACCAACAGTCGTTGGGCATTAGGATGTCCTGCGCCGACAGGCTGGGTATCGCCGAAAGCTACAACAACATTGGCAGCGTCTACTTCTACATGGGCAACTACAATCAGTCCATGAGCTACTACCGCCGCGCACTGGAGATTCGGCGCGAGCTGGGAGACCAGTATGGTATCGGCAAGAACCTCAACAATATCGGGCTCATCTACTATAAGTTAGGGGATCTGGATCAAGCGAAGAAATTCCTGCGGGAGTCCCTGGAGCTCAAACGCTCCATGAGCGAGCGCGCCGGGTGGGCGAACACACTGTCGAACCTGGCGGAGATCGATCGCACACAAGGAAACTTCAAGAAGAGCTACGAGGCTGAGCTGGAATCCCTGGCCATCAAGCAACAGATTGGCGATATCCATGGCCAGAGCATTAGCGCGTCGAACCTGGGGATTGCTTGCACGCGGCTCGGACGCTATGGCGAGGCATTCCACTACCTTTCCAGCGCGCTCCAGACAGCGCGGCGCATCGGCTTTCGCGCACTGGAGACCGAAGTACTCTGCAACCTGGCGGAAACCCAAATGGCTTTGGGCTCGCCGCGCCAAGCCATGGCTGTCGCTCGGCAAGCGCTGGCGTTGGCCAACCGAAATGCATCTCGCCCGGATCAGATGAGCGCAAACCTCACACTGGCCCAGCTCCACCTTGATCTCGAGCACCCGGATGAGGCCATGAGTCACCTCCACATGGCGACCCAGCTTGCCGGAGAACTCTCCAACGCGGAAAAATTGGCTTCGGCCCTTCTGCTCACTGGCCGCCAGGCCCGGCAAAAACGGCGAGGAGAAGAAGCTCTCCAGGCCCTGGACAAAGCCTACGCCATGGCGCGGGACCTCAAAAGCCGCTATCTACTGGCCGAAATCCAGTTGGAAAGGACCTGGGCCTCTTTGGAAATGGATCGCGTCGCTGCCGCGGCCCAGGCCCTTCAAACGGCGAAATCATGCGCCACCAGAATCCAGTGCCCCGAACTCCAATGGCGCCTCCAGTTCGCCGCGGCCGAGGTCCATCGGGCCGCTCGCCAACTCCCTGAAGCTTTCCGGCACTACGGAAGCTGTGTGGAGATCCTCCGCCAAATCGCCGCTTCCCTCGAACCCGCACCCCTTGCCGAGACCTACCTGGCCGATCCCAGGCGGAGCCGGATCATGGAAAGCCTCCGATCTCTCAAGGAAGAGCTGCACCGGTTGGTGGGCTCCTGATGGAGCCCGACCTAGGGCCTCGGTCATGGTACCGGCCACCCGAAAAAAGCGCGCAGCGCACAAAGATGTGGATAGGGGTAGGGAAAGCGCATTGGTTTGCGCCTCCCCTCCCTCCGAACCGTACGTGCGGTTCTCCCGCATACGGCTCTCCAGTC
>JAJRTK010000028.1 GCA_024278345.1 bacterium
AGGGAGCTGGCTCCCTGGCGTGGGTCTGGGAGCGGCGCTCCCAGCGGAGGTACGGAGGCAGAGCCTCCGCCGGGTTCCAGGGCTGGAAGCCCTGGGGCGGCGTCTGAAATCTGCACCGTGGCCGGTACCATGACCGAGGCCACGGTCAACACCTTTACAATGAGAATCTCCACGTTCCGCTTCTCTTCAGCAATCCCCGTCTTTTTCAAAAATCACGCCGCGTATCGGACCCAGTAGAGACGATCGACATCTTGCCGACGGTTGCCAATCTAGCTAGGTTGGAAGTGCCTTCCTACGTTCAAGGCGAGGCGCTCCTTGGCGAGGAGGCACTTTCAGGAACGGCCTATTCCGAGGGAAAGAGCTTCAAATCGTTCAAGATCCAGAACGGAAAATGGAGCTTGATGACCGACAAGGCGATGAAGAAACTGAAGCTATACAATTTGGAGGACGATCCGGGAGAGACCCAGAATTTGGTCGATGAGAGACCAGAGATCGTCCGGCAATTGCTTCGAGAGCTTCGCCAACAGTATGAAAAAAACATCAGGAACCCCGCTCGCGTTGAGCATGAAGGCGTCGGGATCGATGAGCGGGCCGTGGAGCAACTCAAGACGCTTGGTTATGTGGAGTGAGAGAGTCTACTCACAACGACCGGAGCCATATACGCTTACGCTCCCAGGTCATGGGGTTGCCCATCAGCTTTGGATGTCTATTGACCATTCTGGGAATTGCTTTGGCCTGCGTTGCGGTTCCCGGTGTCTTTAACATCGACGAACCGCACTATTTGTCGAGCGTCGTCGCTTTGCGGCATGGGCGCCTTACTGTTCCAGGCACTGAAGATCTGACCCGCAGCGGTGAAGTCGCCTCGTTTGATCCCAATGGCCATCTGCGCGGCGGGGAAGACCCGCCGCTAGCTCCAAATGTGCCCCCCTTGTATGCCTTTCTGGCCTGGCCGTTCTCGTTTTTTGGATGGCAGGGGTTGATTTTCCTGAACATCCTGTCACTCATGGTGGCTTCGGCCTTCACGTTTGCCTTGACCAAAAATGTTGCCAAGAGGTCTTGGGCCCCTTGGCTGGCGGCAACGCTCTTTGTTTTTGGGAATTTTGTAATCGAATATGCACTGGGTATGTGGCCCCATCTCTTGTCTGTAGCCCTTTGTACCGCTGCGGCCTATTATGCGAGCCGGGCTCGTATCGAAGGGACTTGGAAGTCGGCTTTGGCGGCTGGTCTCCTGGTAGGGCTTGCCACAGGCGTTCGGTATCAAAACATCTTTTTTGCCGGTTGCCTTGGCCTGGGGCTCCTTGTATTGGGCGGATACCGAAACCAGCGGTCACCTACGACCAAGGTCAACAAACCCTCATGGCGATTTTTGCCTTCAAAGGTGGGGGAGGCCCAGAATCTGCCAGGTCGGCGCCGCATTCTTGTAGGACTTTTTGTGCTGGGACTTACGGGGCCTTTGCTGGCCAATAGCGCCATCAACTACAGTCGATACGATTCTTGGAACCCCATTTCCAAGACTTACTCTGGATACCTCAAGCTCCATCTTGTCCAAAAAGTGTTGAAGGGAACTCCGTCCAGTGCGGAAGATTCACCGCCAACGCTTTTGAGCAAGGTCACAACGATGGTTTTTTTGGTTTCACGGACCGCCTGGACTGCCGGGCGTGTGTTTTGGGCCAAGGTGATTGACTTTACGGCCCATCCGCCCATGGGCTTCAATATCTTCAACACGAAGCCAGACCCTAAAAGCGGTGCGGTGGTGATCCTCCGAAAAGGCGCAGTCAAGAAGGCCTGGCTCCAATCCTCCCCTTGGATCGCCCTGGCGCTCTTAGCGTTGGCATTGTCGTGGGTTGTCCCCCCCAGTCGCTTCGGCGAAAGGCGTCTGCGTGAAAGGCGAGCGCTGTCTCTGGTGGTTTTCCCTACCCTATTTCTTTTTATGGTTGCTGGTTTTCGAAGGAGCGACGCTTTTTGCTTCAATCAGCGTTACTTCATGGAGCTGACTCCTCTGGCTGCCGTGGGCCTCGCATGGCTCTTGGAAGAGATGGAATTGAGGCTGATACCTCTCGTCGTGGGCTGTTTGCTTGGAGGAGCAGCGGCGGCGCTGCTTTTTTGGTTTCCTTCTGGAATGATCACCGCTCGGCATATCGCCCTCATGAAGGTGCCGGTTGCGCTGGGAGCCGCGCTCCTTATGGCCTGGAGTCTCCGTCGCCACCGATGGGGGCAGTTTTTAGTGACGTTGTTATTGGGAAGCTGCCTGGCCTGGTCTTTGGCGGTTCATCTGGGCGATGATGTCATCACGTCCCGCGATTGGCGGCGCTGGAACTACCGGAATTTCGAAAGGGTCTTCGACGATTTGCTTCCTCCACACTCAGCTATCTTGGCTTGGGGCTATCGAGTCCAAAACGCAATGCCGTTGGCTCTTGAGAAGGATGTGGTCATCCTCATCTGCCACAGAGACAAAGGAAAGGCGTTTCTTCGGCATGTTCAGGAGCTTCTTGATCATGGCCGTCGTGTCTATTTACTCCGTTATAATTTTCCCAAGGATCTGCTGGCGAGAGCGCTTGAGAACAGACAGTACCGAACTGCTTTCCGAACCCGCCGAATGTGGATCATCGAAATCATGGAGTCCACATCACGGTCGGACAGGCGGTGAGCCGGCCTCTCGTTGCCGGTAAGGGAGACAATGGGCCGGAGCGTGGGCGCAGTGGCCAGTTCCGCGCCCCGGGACTGGTCATCGTTCTGGAGATACCCGCGTTAGGCGGGACAGAGGGCGATAACAAAAGGAGAACGCGAAGCGTAGGCACGGTCATCGTTTCGGCCACCACCCAAATACGCGAAGCGTACAAAGATGTGGGTCCAGCGGAGAACATCGCCGGAGGCGATAGCCGAAGCCTCCGCCAGGTTCCAGGGCCGAAGGCCCTGGGGCGGCGCCTGAGATTCCGCAGGGTGGCCGGTGCCGACCGACCCGGAGGGTAGCGGAGACATTGGCCGCAGGCCATAACGGAGAGTCGGCTTGCCGACCACCGATGATCGACGCCAGCAGGTAGTGAGCCGGCCTCGTCACCGGTGGTGACTTCTCTCTTGATTCTTTGAGTGTCCCGCCTTGGGTGATAGAGACGCCGTTCCGGACGGCCGTTACCCGGTCAGCGCATTTTTGGGGGGGCCAATAGGGGAAGGCCCAGGAGATGGCCTCCTGGCTGTTTGAGAGTGATGTCATCGAATAACAGGGCTGGCGAAATGATGGAGATCATGTGGCGTCCTCTTTCCCTCCAGATCGTGACCATGGTGTGGGTGGAAAACGATGTGGGCTTGGAAAAGAAGGGAGCATTGTACACAACTTGCTCCTTTGAGGCCTCCGCGATTTCCTTAAGACTCTTCGGCCCCAGATCAGAGGTCACGACATTGCGGAGAAGCTCTTGGTGCCCATCGGGATAGAGGCGATAAACTTCAAGGAAGGCGGTGAGCGTGCCCTTTTCGCTAGCGCTCATGAAGGTTGTCGAGCCAAGGATGCTGGAGTTCGCGATGCGACGGACAACCACGCCGTAATCCAGGCCGCGATCCTTGACCATGAGGAGTAGTTCTTTTTTCATTTGGTCGAAAGAAAGCCCATCCCGCACTTGGAAAAAGAGATTCCCGGGAGCAACCCCTATGCCGCGCTGACTCCCGCTGCTCCGGTTCAGTTTTTGAACCGGGGTCCGGCCGGTGAGCATCGAGCGGAAGATGCCTCGTCCAACAAGCTCGAGAGGGAAAGGAACAACCCCTTCATCATCGATGGCGTAACTCCCTAGAAGTGTTTTTCCTTGGTAATCTCTCCGGGTGGGATCGTTGACAACGTTCATGGTCCGGGGAAGGATTCTGCCCCCAAGCTTGTCGGCAAACTCTCCGCGATACCGCTTCAGGTAGCGTTCGGCCCGTGGCGGATCCAAAAGTGGAAGGCGGACGGCCAAGACATTGGGAGCAAAGAGTTGGAGGAGGAGTTCGGCGGCTGCGGATGCTTGGAAGAGGACCGGTCCGTGGTAAATGTCGATACTAGGCGCACTTCGTAAGCGTCTTAACCGCTGGCCCATTGCCTGAATCCGCGACGTGATTTCCTTGTTGGACGGAAGATCCGTGGCCGAATTGCTGAAAATGGCCACGGAGTCTGCCAGCCACCGACCGTCTTCTGCCTGTGTTTCAGCCACAGCGCTGAATTTGAGAAGAGTTTCGTCTCTAGTGAAACGGGTTTCTTCGCTGTTGAGATACCAGGTGCGGGTATGAGTGACATTCAGATCGACTTCCGAAACCGCCAAATCAGGAAACTCCCGAAAAATGGCTGACATTTCCCGAACTAAGTTTTCCATACGCGGGCGCTGGAAACTTTGTGGACCGTTCGGGGCGGAGAGTTGAACAGGCTTGGCAGGGAGGTGATCCGCCAGGACTTCCACGGGTGTCCTATTCTTGAGCGCCGCACGTTTTCGGGCCAAATCTTCGGCGGCGATTTTGGTGGTGGTCATCGTTTCGGCCACCCGATAAAAGCGTGCAGCGCACAAAAATGTGGGTCCAGGGAGCGCGCTCCCTGGCGTGGGCCTGGGAGCAGCGCTCCCAGCGGAGGTCCGGAGGCGGAGC
>JAJRTK010000482.1 GCA_024278345.1 bacterium
CGGCTTTGCCGACCACCGATGATGCCCGCCACAGCAAGCATGGTCATGGCGGTGTTCGTACTCCTGCTCCGCACCCCGAAAAGAGGCTGACACCGGCCCGCGAACTTCGTTGGGGGGCCGCTCGACAATGAAGTCGGTGGAGACGACGGATCAGAACGTGACGAGGATTCCAGGTCAGGGCTAACGGCAACCCGCTGCGTTGCCGGAATCGGTCACCACGTCAAAAGTGGTTTCGAACTGCACGCGCTCATCATTTTCCACAAGCTCGAGAATTGTTGAAGGAACCGGAGAGCCAACGACCGCACTGGCCAAGGAAGCACCCGTTTCTCCGTCTTTTAGGACGACGGAGAACTTCATATTCGTGGTCCCAAAGAACTGACCCTTGGCAAGCTCGACATCGATGGCGGGGAAGGTCACGGGAAAGGTACCGGTCGCCTGGAAGGTCTGGGCCGTGAGAATAATGCGGTTGGACCCATCAATTTGGATGGTACCGTCCGAGGTCGTGGCACTTGTGGAGCCGCCAATTCTCTGCACGGCGAAGATCGCCTCGAAGGGAGGAACCCCGCCAGCGATCCTGAGATCGAAGAGGATATCTCGGCCATCACAGATGTTTGTGAAGGTGGTGTCCCGTTTGACGTTCTCATTGGGATCGAGGCTGATGGCTGGGGGAGCTGGCGGAGCATCCCCGCCGCCTCCCACTAGGACGGCTGTGGTTGCGACGCCCGCGGCGCCGATAAGAGCCCAAACCCACCAGCGCTTGAAGAAGGCACGCTTGATCCGGCCGCCGATATAGGCTTTCCAAATATCCTTATCGACCCCGATATCCTCGTGGAACTGCATTTCGCCGATGAAGGGTTTTTCCACAAAAGAAATCACGTAGCTTTCTGTCTTGGCTACTGATTTCCCGCCTTTGTAGGCTTCGAGGTAGTATTCGAGGCGCCCAAGATCTTCTTCTTCCTGTCCAAGAGGGAGTACGAGGCGCCAAGTATAGGTGCCGGCCTTCTCCATGGGAAGATCATTGAACGGACCAAGATCCAAAAGCTTACGGATGAAGAGCCTCACCTCATCGACTTGCGCGGAAACCTGGCAGTGGATGGTGACATCCTCCCCTTTGATGGCAGCAGTCACGGGATCGAACTCAATAGAGATCCCGCTTTGTGCCCAGGCGCCAGGAACCACGACTGAGAGGTGGCCGATGAGAGTCACCATGATGTAGATTGCAATCTTGCTCACGAACCTGCTCGAAAGCCTGTCGAACATCGTTTACTCCTCCACCGAAGCTAGCGCACCAGCGTGAACTTGACTTCCTTGGCAATGGCCTTGCCTTCCACCATGGCCACGACTCGCCACTCGCCAAGGTACCCGAGTTTGTCGAGATTCCGAAGCCCGATCTGCTGCCAAACCGTGACCCATTTTCTCAAAAATTTATCTTTGTTCAGTTGGATGGGTTTCGACTCGTGGTATTTGTCGCCTCGAGGGCTGTACCAGATGAACTTGACGGGCTTGGACGCCTTCGGGACGTATTTGAGCTGAAGCCAAATCGTGACGGTTTCATCGCGAAGCACATTGAAGGTGCTCTGCTGGTTCGAATAAAGGCCCGTGGAAAGATCAACGGACTGCGCAGAGACGAAGCTCTCTGGGTAGAAGTAGGAGACCTTCTTTTTCTCTTTTGCTCCGGCAACCGCGACCCACACGAACAAAACCGTAGTCAACGCAAAAAGCGTGCGCTTTTTCATGGGCATCCCCTCTAAGGAGTCCTGTAGCGGAATCCCGCTTTCCAACCTGGCCAGGAAACGTTTCTCGCATTCCTCGTCAAGAACCTTGTCCAACGGAGCTTAGCTAACAGGCAAATGGAATGGGTGTCAATCCGCGCCGCCCAAATCGCCCGCGAGGTGGGCGATCAAAACGACAAGAGTAGCCTGGCGATCCCAAAATAGCTGAGCACGGCACAAACATCGATGGACACTGTCACAATGGGTCCGGTGGCCACTGCGGGATCGAGCTTCATCCTGTCAAGGAGGAGTGGTATCGCCGTCCCTATACCCGTGGCGACCAACATTGACGACAGGATTCCAAGTCCAGCGACCGTGGCCAACCGCAACACACCGGTGCCCAGGTTGCCAAGGCCTGCCGTGGCTTCAAAGGCCACCACAAGAACACCGACTAATCCAGCATAGGCAAGACCCAACAGCCCGCCAACCTGAAGCTCGCGAAACATCACCCGCAAGAGCTGGCTGGCATCGAGCCTGCGGATGGCCAACCCCCGAACAACCAACGTCGATGTCTGAGTCCCGACATTTCCGCCCATTCCCATGACAACTGGAATCAAGCCAGCCAACAGTACCACACGGCTCAAGAGATCCTCAAACCAGTGGGTTGCCAAAAAAGCAAACATCCCGCCGAAACAAGAGGCCAGAAGCCACGGCCAACGCGCTCGGAAACTCCGAAGCACGGAACCGGACAAGAGGGGATCTTCCTCTCCTGTTCCGGCCAGCCGCAAGATATCCTCAGTGGCCTCCTCCTTGATGATATCGATGACATCATCGACGGTAATCACCCCCAGCATCTTCCCGACATCGTCAACGACGGGAATTGCCACCAGATTGTACCGCTCCACGCGATTGGCGACTTCTTCCTGGTCCTCATCGACTCTTACGGTAATCACATCGGGAACCATGACGGCAAGGAGAGGAGTCGATGGATCGACGAGGAGCAACCGGCGAAGCGAAACGACCCCGTCCAATTTTCCCGCTTCGTTGACCACGTAAATGTAGTAAACAAGCTCGACATCGGCGCCTTCGCGAAGGGCCGTGATGGCTTCGGCCACCGTTGTTTCGGGGCTGAGCGCCAGAAAATCGGGCACCATGATCCGGCCGGCTGTCTCGTCCAAATAGTCGAACCGTTCCTGGACTTCCTCGGACTCGGCTTGGCGCATCTGCCGAATGATCTGCTCCCGAAGCTCGTCGTCGATATTCTCGAGAATCTGCGCCGAGTCATCCGAGTACATCTCAGAAAGCAAGGCCGCTATCTCTTCCGGGGCAAGCTGAACGATGAGCTCGGCAGCAAGCTCTGGATCGGCCTCGGACAAGACCTGTGCCTTCTTTGCGGGCTCCTCGATGGCCTCGAGTACCGCCAACGCCATAGCCGGTGGCAAGTGACCCAGAGTGAGCCCGAGATCCGCTGGGTGCGCCTTCTGGATGACTTTTTGCAACTTGCCCCTGACGCCGCGAGTCACAAAGGTCTTCAAGGAGTGGAGCAGCATTCGGTTTTTGTTGCCCAACATCAGTGGTCTCCGTGGTCAACTGGAGCTTGGCCGGGGGCGCGCCCCTAGACGATGCGTTGGCGGCCAAGAAAGGTATCACTTTGCCGCCAACCTTCGGAGACGGCAACGTGGAGCTCCAAATAGACCTTGCATGCAAAAAAGCTCTCGAGATCTTTCCTGGCGGCGGTTCCAATCTTCTTGAGCATCGCGCCCCCCTTGCCAATGACGATCCCCTTCTGGCTCGCCCGCTCCACGAAGATTTTCGCGGCGATCCGCAAGAGTCCCTTCTCTTCCTGCCATCCCGTCACCTCGACAGCGGTGGCGTAGGGTATTTCCTGCCGAGTCATCTGGAAGATCTTTTCCCTCACTCTTTCGGCGACCAGGAATCTCTCCGAAACATCTGTCAGTTGATCCAGGGGAAAAAGGGGAGGGCCTTTTGGCAGTCGCTTTTGGATTGACCTCATGAGAGGCTGGAGGTTCGTCCCCTTCAGGGCGGAGATGGGAAACACCTCCTCCCAGTGGGCCAGGGCCGATAATGCCTCAATGATGGGCAACAACCGGTTTTTTTTCTGAACTCTATCCACCTTGTTGATCAATAGCATCGCTGGGTTTCCGGCTGCGACTACGGACTGGATTACCATTCGTTCTTCTGGTCCCACGACTTCCGATGGCTCCAGCATCACGCAAATCAGATCGGCTTCCCGGAGGCTCCGCAGCGCCGTATCCACCAACCGGCGATTGAAAGAATCCTTGGATCGGTGGATCCCTGGAGTATCGATGAAAACGACCTGTGCATTCCCCTGGGTGACAATCCCCAAGAGTCGGTTTCTGGTCGTCTGCGGTTTTTTTGAGACGATGGAGACTTTTGAGCCGATGAGCCGATTCATCAGGGTGGACTTGCCAACGTTCGGACGCCCCACAAGCGCGACGAATCCCGAGCGCTCCACGCACCCGCAAGTCGGTTCTTGGGGTGCCGCCGGACGAGGGGCTTGGGATCCCTTCGCACCCTCTGCCAGGAGCACCCGACAGTCTGATACCTGCCGAAGAAGACGCGTCTGCGCCGCGGCCATGAGTCGCGCACTGGCAAGATCGTGGTGATCGTGCCCCAACAAGTGTAAAAGGCCGTGAATGGACACAAGATGGAGCTGGCTTTCCGGCCCCTCAGGCCCAGGAGAAGCCCCAACCAAAGCCGAGGCCATGGCCCGCTCGTCTTCGGGTCCTTGGGCCGTGCTCTCTTTCTGGATCTTGCTTCCCGTTTCGAGGTCACGGGATGCGAGTTTCGGACAAATCGCGATGTCGCCAAGAGCAACGACACCGTTGGGCGGCAGCGAAGCCAGGGCCTCCTGGAAAGGTACCCCGGCTGGATCCGACGGCTGAAGCTCGAGCTGCGGAAAGGCCAGAACATCCGTGGGCCCCGAAACTCCCAGGAACCGTTCATTGAGGCGTGCGATCTCCCCCTCCTCAACGAGGCGCACGGAGAGATCGGCTTGCGCCAGGCCTAGGCTTTGGAGAGCCGTTCGGAAAAGTCGTTCTAATTCATCGAGATCCAGCCCGATGGAATCCTGTGCATTGTCAATATCAACAATCATGGTCATCAAGATCCGCTGGCCGCACGGGCTTTCGAAGGGACAGTTTCCGCCGTCCTTTCTTCAAACACAAAACCCGGATAGTCGATACGGCTGTGAAACTGGGCCATGAGAACCTTCTCCAACGCTCTGGATATTTGGTGAAGATCGCGAAACGTCAGACTGCATTCATCGAACTGCCCGTCATTGACCTTGGCTTCGACGATTTTTTTCACGAGCTCCCTCACTTTTGGATAATTGGGGGTTTTGAGCGTTCTGGAAGCAGCTTCGCAGCTATCGGCGATCATGACAATCGCCGCTTCGCGGGTCTGAGGTTTGGGTCCGTCATACCGGTAGTCCGCTTCCAGCACTTCACTGACATCAGCATCCTCCATGGTCTTGGCCTTGTTGAAGAAGTAGGTGACCAAAGTGGTGCCGTGGTGTTGCTGGATGATATCGATGATGGCGCGGCCCAGTTTGTGTTTCTTGGCAAGTTCCACGCCCTCTTTGACATGGGAAGTAATGATCAAGGCCGAAAGACTGGGCTGGATCTTCTCGTGCTTGTTCTTCTGTCCGGCCCGCATGTTCTCCACGAAAAAGCTCGGGTTCTTCATCTTGCCGATATCATGGTAGTAGGAACCGACTTTCGAAAGTAAAGAGTCCGCATCCACGGCTTCGGCGGCCGATTCGGCCAGGCTTCCCACCATGAAGCTGTGGTGGTAGGTTCCCGGTGCCCTAAGAATCATGTCTTTCAAGAGCGGGTGCTCGAGGTTCGCGAGTTCCAAGAGCTTGAAGTCGGTGGTGACATCGAAGACGTGTTCAAACAGGGGGACCAATCCCGATATGAGGAAGACAGTGAGCAGCCCCCCTACGGCGGCGCAAATGACGTCTAGAGCGAAGACGGAGGTCAACAGACGATCCCCGATGATGGCCAGGGGAAAAACCACGACAACGTTGGTGAGGCTCACCAGGAAACCGGCCCGCCAAATCCCCGAGCGCTGGCGGTAAGTCGTCATCCCGGAAACGCCCGCCAGAGAGCTCAAGAAAGTATAGGCGACCAGATCGACGGAGCCCCCCAGTAGCATCCCGGCCACGATGGCAAAGAGAATGGAGAGGAGCACCGCCAGGCGTGCCTCCATGACCAGAGCCACCAGCATGGCACCCGTGCAGAAGGGCAAGGCGAAGTAGTAGGACGCGAAATGGTTCCACGGCGCCGAAGTAGCGCTGGCGGCAAGACCACTACCCACGGCAAGGAGCAGCCGGCAAACCACAACGACTGTCACGAAGATCGCCACCAGCAAAAGAAGGAGCTCCGGTCGGCTTCTCACCGAAGGAAACTGGCGCTCCAGGCAAAACTGGTAAAAAAGCGTGAAGGCCAGAAACAAGAGAAGAGCCACGCCCAAAAACAGAAAAACGAAGTTCTCTCTCTTCTTGAGGTGGCGCAGTTTCTTGAGCTTGAGCCGCTGAGTCGGCGTGACGGGATCGCCTTCTCGAACGATCATTTCGTTCGCTTTGACAAGGTAACCCACGGATTCAATCGCCGCTTGAGCTTGGCGCCTACGACGCAGAGTCTCTTGCTCATTGTAAGTGAGGTTCGGCTTCAGGACCAGCCCAGCAACAGCCAATACTGCATCTCGTAATCGTGGTTCGCTGGAGAAAGTCTCCCGTGTCTTGGCGGCAAACCGCTCCGTCGCCTGCGAAAGTGAAAGCAAGCGCCCCCCCTTGAAAGCCACCTCCGCCCCCGTAGCCCGAGCCCGTCGAACGAAACCGGCCTTGGAGATCTCCTGAAGACTCTCCACGGACGCCACGATGCCCCGCTCTACCAGCAAATGGCGGAGTTCCGAAACGATGGCGGTTTGGAGCCGCGGCGCAAACCAATGGTCAGCTAAGAGCCGAAACTCTCTAGCCGGTATTTGCAGGCCATGATGATCGGCAACGTAGACTCGCTCCCGTTCCAAGAAGCCATCGATATCCCAGATCTGTGCGGCTTGCCCTTCCTTGAGTGCAACTCGCCGCACCTGGCCATCTTTTCCCGTCCAGTCAAACATCTCAGAAGCCGTTTCTTCCTGGGCCTCGTCCTCCGAAAGCTCCAATGCAGCTACCAGGAGCGACAAGTATCCCCTGGAAAGCTCTACAGCTTTGGCCACGGGCTGATAGAGGGCTGGCGATTTCCAAAGCCGTTGCCGCAGTTCCTCGAAAGCCGCGGTGACGGATGCGATGCGAGCCTCGACGGCTTCGACATCATCGTCGAAGACTGGAAGTACCTGCCCGCCGGCTTGCTGGCGCCTGGCACGAGTCGCCTCGTCATCGATGACCGTGAATTCCTGATCTGACTTGACGTTGAATGCAGCGATCTCGCCCTCTTCCATCTCCAGGTCGGGCTGGAAAAGCGATGAGGGAGTCACGGCCAGCGTCACAAGCAAGAAGGCGGACACGAGGAAAAGCCGGCGAGCCCAATGCTTCCAACGTCCTGATACCTTTTTCTTCCCGCTGCGGGTCGCGGCCTGGTTCCGATTTCCGTTCCGCCGGCCTGGGCCCCGTTCGTCATCTGCGGCCACGATGGTCCACTCCTGGTCGTTTTCTTCATCTTCAAGGAGGGTCACAAGAACCCCGGTTACGACAGGCGGCCCTCTTCCTCCGAGAGCCGGTATGCTTCGATGATCACGCGAACCAAGGGATGCCGAACCACGTCCCGGTCACTCAAATGCACGAACTCTATACCCGGGAGTCCCCCCAGGACCCTCTCGGCTGCTATGAGACCCGATATCTTCCCCCTTGGCAAGTCGATCTGTGTGATGTCACCCGTGATCACTGCCTTGGAATGGAAACCAAGACGGGTCAACAGCATCTTCATCTGGTCGTTCGTGGTATTCTGCGCCTCGTCAAGAATCACAAAGCTGTCGTTGAGAGTCCGCCCCCGCATGTAGGCAATGGGAGCAACCTCAATGGTACCGCGCTGCAAGAGCCTTTGGGCCTTCTCCATATCAATGATGTCATAAAGGGCGTCATAAAGGGGTCGTAGGTAGGGATTGATCTTTTCGTACAGGTCCCCGGGAAGAAAGCCCAGAGACTCCCCAGCCTCCACGGCTGGCCGCGCCAAAACAATCCGCTTGACCTGTTTCCGCAAGAGTGCATCCATGGCGCAAGCCACGGCCAGGTAGGTTTTTCCGGTCCCGGCGGGGCCAATTCCAAACGTCAGGGAAGACTCCCGAATCGCCCGAACATAAGCCTGCTGCCCGGCCCCCTTAGGTGAGACAGTCTTCCGATCAAAGATCAGAGTGTGTCGCCCCTCCAACGTTTCCTTTACGTCTTTTGCATCCTGCCCATCGAAATCAAGCTCGACGGCCGTACGCAAGTCATCCAGTGTTGGTGCCTTCCCTACCTCCGCCAACCGACCAAAATCGCGGAGACGCCGGGCAATTCGATCCACCGCATCGGGATTCCCGGTCAGCACGAGGTGATCGCGGCGCAGCCCCAACCGAACGCCATAGTCTTCTTCGAGCCAATCGAGATTCCGATCCAGATCGCCAAAGAGGTGTTGCAAGCTCGTCAGGTCGTCCACCCGAATCCGCTCAATCTTCTGAACACGGTTCATGGCGAATCCGCTTCCGCCCTGGCGCAAATACCCAGTACGTCGAGTTGCGCCTTCTCCACGGGATAAGGAGCGCCAGTGAGAAGACAAGTACCACTCAATGTCTTGGGAAACGCGATGACATCCCGTATGGAATCCGCTCCCGCCAGCAACATAGACAGCCGGTCGAAACCATAGGCAATCCCGCCGTGGGGCGGCGCGCCATAATCAAGAGCCCTCAGTAGGAAAGAAAAACGTTCCTCGGCCTCTTCTCTGGAAATCCCGAGCAGGGAAAAAATCTTCTCCTGCACCTCCCGGCGGTGGATACGAATGGAACCGCCTGCGATTTCGACGCCGTTGAGAACCAGGTCGTAACCCAAGCTCCGAACCCGCTCCGGGGCAGTGTCCAAAAGCGCCATATCTTCTTCGTGAGGTGCCGTGAATGGGTGATGCACCGCAGCAAGACGCCGCTCTTCCTTGTCCCAATCAAACAAGGGAAAATCCTCCACCCAAAGCAGCCCCAACCGATCTTTGGGCACCATCTCCAGATCCCTGGCGACCCACAGCCGCAAATGTCCCAAAGCCGGCCAAACGACCTTTTCCGGACCGGCGGCAAGGAGTATGAGATCTCCGGAACCCGCACCGCAGACCTCAGCCAACTGGCGGACACGCTCCTCATTCAGTGCCTTTTTGATAGAAGCGCCGTAACCATTTTTCCGGAGCTTGACCCAGTAGAGGGCCGAGGCCCCGAGGCGTCGAAACTCCTCCTGCAGCGAATCGAGTTTTTTCCGTGACCAGCCTTCGGCACCCGACGCCACAATCCCCGTCACCACGCCGCCTTTGGCAAAAGCCTCAGCAAAGGGCGGAAACTCCGACCCTTCAAAAACCACACCCAGGTCCCGAAGCTCCACACCGAACCTGGTATCAGGTCGATCGCTGCCATACCGCCGCATCGCCTCCGGATAGCCCATTCGCCGAAAAGGCCGCTCCAGTTCAAGGCCAGCGGCTTCGAAGGCCGCCACGGTCAAGCCCTCCATGATCTCGTAGATGTCCTCCCGATCAACGAAGGCCAGCTCGAGGTCGATCTGGGTAAACTCCGGCTGCCGATCCGCCCGCAAGTCCTCGTCGCGAAAACAACGCACGAATTGGTAATAACGATCATAGCCAGAGATCATCAATATCTGCTTGAAGAGCTGTGGCGACTGGGGCAGCGCGTAAAAATGCCCCTGATGCACGCGACTGGGAACCAGGTATTCTCTGGCCCCTTCCGGCGTGCTCCGGGTCAGGTAGGGCGTTTCAATCTCCAAAAAACCGGTCCCGGCCAGGTAGCCTCTTACGGCCTGGGCTACGGCATCACGGAGCACCAAGTTCCGGACCATCTCCAAGCGCCGGAGATCCAAATATCGATGGTACAGCCGAAGAGATTCATCCGACGTCGCCGACCCCTCCACCTGAATGGGCAATGGCGGTGCTTCGTTGAGCACCTCCAGCTCTTGTACATGCAGCTCCACAAGTCCCGTCCGTAGCTTCACATTCTTCGCTTCCTCGGGCCTGAGCCGCACGACGCCGCGAACCCCAATGACGAATTCGGCCCGGAGGCGCCGCGCCTCGGATAAGAGCTCCTCGCTGGAGCCGGGCTGAAAAACGAGCTGCAACCTGCCCTCACGATCCCGCAGATCGACAAAAAGAACCCCACCGTGATCCCGAGTCCGATGGACCCACCCTTGCACGATCACCTGTTGGCCCACACGCGACTCGTCAACTCGACCGCATCGCTCCGTCCGCTTCAATCGCATAACACGTTCTTCCTTAAGGAGTTCCGGTTCCCATGGAAAATCGACCAGGACCGTGGAATCAGGGCTCTAGCCTTGGAAAGCCCGCCAGAATGGCGCAGTGACGGACAACCCTTAGCCCAGCATTATAACCTCCCCCTACCAGCTCTCCAAGCCCGAAATCTACAGATCACTGCCAGGCCCGACGAAATGGGTGCCAAGGCCTGTTACGATAAGAACGCCTTTCGGTCATTGGGTTGGGTCCGCTCACGTCGGCGGCAATCCGTCCGCCGACACTCGCCTTTTCATGGGTCCTGGAGCATGATTCTGACTCTGAACGGGGAAACACGGTCCACAATTGGGGGAGACCCACACTGGCACCTCTCTCTGAAAGGCACATGATTGGATCAGCCTAGAGAAGCAGGGGCAAACCTCCGTACCTAGACAAAGGACGAGGTCTCCACCTGCCCCCGGAGCTCCTCAAGGAAAGCGTAATCGGTGAGGTCTAGCTGGAGAGGTGTCAGGCTGGCATACCCCTCGGCTAGAACGCGATCATCGCTCTCCAAAGCGCCATCTTCAAGCATCTCGTCACCATCGAGCCAATAATAGCTCTGGCCCCGGGGATCTTTCCGTTCCCGATATCGATCGACATAGCGGCCCGAGGAATGGCGAACCACCTTGATCCCCTTGATCTCTTCCACCGCGGGCACGTTGAGGTTGAGCAAGATCCGCTATCCCTGAAGCCTGCTCAAAAGCCGCTCCGCCAACTGGCGCGCCAACTTGGCGGCCGGGCCGAACACCGGGCGACGACCCCGAAGAGAAACCGCCAACGACGGTATCCCGTGGAAAGCACCCTCCATCGCCGCGGCCACTGTACCGGAATAGTGAATGTTCCACCCGGTATTCGCGCCGAAGTTGACCCCGGAAAGAACCATGTCGGGAAGCCGGTCGCTGGAAAGGATCTGCACGCCAAATTTGACGCAATCGGCTGGCATTCCGTTGAGAACCCAGCTCTCGAATCGCCCGCCAAGAACCATTTTCCTTGCGCGGAGAGGCGAAGCAAGGGTGATCCCGTGGGAAGCGCCACTCCGTTCCTCAGTGGTAGATACCACCAGGAGCTCGGCAAAAGAGGAAAGCTCCTCACAAAGTGCCAAGAGACCTGGCGCGTTGATCCCGTCGTCATTTGTCAGTAAGATTTTCATCAGGATTGACTCTCTACCACCGAAACCGCGAATCCTGCAATCCCCTGGTCTCCCGTCCGTCTTGAGACGGGCGAGGGTGGCCATCGTGACGAAGACAATTTTCTGCATGACGTGCAATATCGCTGCAAGGCGGGACGCGCAACAATACAAAGAAAGGGCCGCGGTGACGAGCA
>JAJRTK010000483.1 GCA_024278345.1 bacterium
GCTCCCTGGTGGGTGCAGGGCGAAGTCCTGCCAGGGGACGGGGGACAGCGTCCCCGGACCACCGCCGAGCGACAGCGAGGCGTTGCCCGGACGCTTGCGATTCCACAGTCCCGGGAATGTCCCGCCTTGCGTGGATACCCGGGATAATAGACCTTAGGTTCGGCACTTTCACCGTCCATCGATGTGGGGTGATATCGCTCGGAACCGTTGGAAGCAAAATCCAAAAAGAGGGGGGAGGCGCCCCTCGTTGGCTGGCCACTTGTTCCTTCATACGGGGAGCCAAACAGATGTGGGAAAAAACTAAACCGGTGGAGGTCTTACTCGTCACTCCAAATGTGGCCGCGGTTTCGGAGGCCGCCTTGCTGTTACAGCGACAGCAACGCGTTCCCGTGCGCTGCCGTCCAGTGGAGCCAGATTCGGCTCAATCCGAAATCACTCGGGGAGGGATCGATCTTGTCTTCATTGCGGAGACCGTCTCGCAAGCCTGGGTTAAAGGGTTGCTTGCTCACCGTGGAGAAGAGGGAGGGAATCTCCCTATCATCGTGGTCACTCCGTCCGATGGAAGCGACGGATGCCAAACCGATATCTTGGCCGCTGGAGCCTGCGAGGTTCTTGCATCGGACGAGCTGAATGCCGCGACGGTGGGGATTGCCCTGCGGCATGCCATCCGGGCCAAACAGCTTTTTCGCCAGGTGGAAAAGGCTCAGTACCTCGACGCCTTCGGGACCCTGGTTCGTGAGGTATCCCACGATCTATCAAACCTGTTGACGGGGATTCTGGGGTTTTCAGAGCTCGTGGCCATGCGGGTGGGGGACACCCGAGTACGCCGATCCCTTGCCCGCGTCGAGGGCGCGGCAAGAGAGGCCGAAGAACTGATCTTGAAACTCCTGGACGCAGCGCCACTTTTGGAGGGAGAGCTGGAGTTGTTCGATCTCCGGGATGTTGCGAAATCAGCCAGGACTCTCCACCATCATTTGGGGGCGGAAGAAGGGCTGATCTTCGGGTTGACTCTCCCGGACAGACCACTCCCGGTGCGGGGGTTCCCGGCGACCCTCCAGAGAGCGCTCTTGGATCTCTTCCTTTTTTCCGATGCTCTCACCCAAGGTGGAGAGCAAATTCTCGTGGAGCTTTCCAGAGAGACGCTCAAGAGTCATCACGGATTGATGCCCGGTTGTTACGGGCGTCTTCACATTGAGATTCCCGGGATCGACGCCACCTGCCTGGCGATCCGGCTCGTGGAGATGCTGACGGCCTCCGGAGGCCGGGTGCTGCAACATGCCGGTGGCGTGGCTCTCGCTCTCGCCGCGAAAATTGCCAGAAAACATCATGGGCAGCTTTCGCCCGTGTGGGCGCCGGAAGGTGGTTTTGCCTTGGAGCTCCTTCTGCCCCTGGACGAATCCGCCGCGGCCACGCCCGTTCATGACGAATCAAGCCGGGAATCGCCACGGAATGCCGTCCTCCTGGTTGATACCGATGCACTCATGCTCGATACCGCGGCAAGACTGCTCGGCTATTTGGGCTGTGAGGCTTTCCTGGCCAGGGACATTCCAAGCGCGGCGAAGTTTTGCGAGAGATGGCGGGAGCAAATCCTGTTGATCATTGTGGACCCGGCGCTCAAAGGACCTCATGGAGAGTCTTTCCTCGCCAGCCTGGCAGCGATGGCTCCACAAAAGAAAATCCTCCTGGCCAGCCAGGTCAACCCGAGTCGTTATCTTGGGCAAGAGCAATCCCCCATGGTTCTTGGTTGGCTGCCGAAACCCTTTCGCCTCAAACAACTCCAGGAGTGGGTCGAGCGGGTGAGTGGACAGGAGGTCGGAAGGGCTTGAGCTGGAGCACCGTCGCCCTCGGCGGCTACGCGGGCTTCGGAGGTTCCGGCTTTGCCTGGCCGTCGGGTGAATCTTCTTCATGGAGCAGGTAACGGGAATAGAGCTCGGCCGCCTTGCGCCTGAGGCCTTTGAAAGGAATGGCCGTCGAGTGGTACGAAGCCCGCGCCATCTGGACATAGGCATCTTGTTCTGGCGGCGAGAGCGATTGGAAAATCGCTTCGGCCTCGTCTGCCGAAAGAGGCGCCTGGTTGGACGTTGACGGGGGAAGATCTCCTTGGCCGGGGAGATTTCGGGAAAGGGAATAGGCCTCTTCCTTCTGGGTCTCCTGACGCCATTTGGCGTCTTGCCTCCTGTAATCCAGGCCGCCCAGGAAGAGCGTCTCGCACATCTCGTACAGCCGGGAGCGGAGGCGAACACCGATGCGGCCTTCAAGAGTTTCCAAGGGATCGAGATCACGCTCCACCATTCCTCGATCAAGGTAGTTGGTGGTGAAGATGGTCAGCCGCTCGTCATTGTAGCGGCGGATGACGATCCGGTGGGTGATCTCGCGGACCCAGTCCGTGAGCTTTTCCGAACCGAGCTCGTCCAGGACCAGAATCTCCGCGGTGAAAACCCTCTCCAAGACCGACCGCTCAGTTCGGGGCCCGCGGTCGTAAGTGGAGCGGATTTCGCTCAGAAGGTCCCGAAAATCATAGAAAAGAGCGTCCGCACCCTTGGCGACAAGCTCTCGGAGAGTCGCCACCGCCAGGTGGGTCTTGCCAACTCCTGGAGACCCCATTAATAGAAGTCCCCGCCTTGTATCGGGATAGGCCGCCACAAGTTTCTGGCAAGCCCCTTTCGCCTTCGCAAGAAGGGGCTCTTCCGCCACAAAGGTCGAGAAGGTAGCCTCTTGGAAATGGCGGGGAATTCGAGAGGTGGATTGCATCTTGGATCGCCTACGCCGGGCGACGCAGGGACACCGATGAGCGACGGCCCGAGCAGGGCCATCCAGCAGATCGCGGACGATCCAGCCGGTGCCCCCGCACTTAGAACAGGTCTTGTCCATGGATAATCTCAAGGTTGGCAGCCGGGGAGCGCGACAATCCGCTTTCGGGCTGCTATGATGCTTCTACCCTTACTATCCGCACCGGAGAAGTCATGGCAAGCGCCGCAATCCTCATCGTGGGGAACGAGATCCTATCTGGCAGCACTCAAGACGAAAACTCGGGCTGGCTGGCCGCTGAGCTAACCCACCGCGGCATCGACGTTCAGATCGTCGTTACCGTCCCGGATCTGCTCCAGACCATCGCCAGGTGGGTCCAACGTCTTCACGGGGAGCACACCTACCTCTTCACCTCCGGCGGCCTGGGTCCCACTCCCGATGACGTCACTCGCGAAGCCATCGCCAAGGCCCTCCAAGTGAAGCTGGAACTCAATCCCGTCCTGTTGCGGCTTCTTCACCAGTGGCTCGGCCGGGAGCCCGTTGGCTACGAGCGCCGAATGGCCGAGCTTCCCGTCGGTTCGGTCATTGTTTCGTCGCAAGAGAGCGACGTCCCGGTGGTCATGGTCCGGAACATCATTCTGCTTCCAGGGGTTCCCAGCCTGCTCCGGCGGATGTTTTCCACGGCATCCATCGTGCTGAGCAAGGGCTTTTACGAAGCCCGAACCCTGGAGAGCAATCTCCAGGAAAGCCAGGTTGCGCCGGTGATGGTAGAGTTCCTCAAGGAGTTTCCCCACCTGCGCCTCGGTTCTTATCCCCACTGGCGAAAGGACGGCTATTCCCTCGATCTCAAGTTGGAAGCCAAACAACCGGGAAACCTGGACCAGGCATTGAGCTGGTTGAGCCAGAGGCTCGAAGAGTTGCCACCCAATGAGTGACCGATGGGCAAGAAGTGCTGAATTCTCCATGAGATCCCCCTTTTTTCCGCCGTGGATGCTTCAGGGGCATGATGATCGATCATGATCTTCGCCAAGGGCCAAAAGTTCCCTCATCCCCTTGTTTTCTTTGGGTTACGTTCCGCTCCCATCGGGCGCACTCCCACACCCGCTGCTCGCCAATTGTCCCCGATTTCGATCCACTGCCCAAGGCCGGAGCACCACCGATGACAGGGTCCGATGTTCCGCTACCATCGAGCGCTGTCCCGCCGATTCTTGCCTTTTCCCGCGCCGCCATCAAAGGTGAGACTTTCCAACCGGAACACCCTCAACCCCCATTTCATTGAACTCCAGGCTGGTCGGATCGAGCTTTGCCAAGCTGATTACAATAAAACCTGTCCCAGCGTCGTTGATCCGTGCAAATGAGTGATGAGTTGACAAATGATGCGGAGCTTGTTTCGCGGTGGCGGCGTGGAGAAGGCTATGCGGCGGCAGTGTTGTTGCGCCGGCATCAGGCCGCCGTCTGGAACTTCTTGCTTCGTCAGGTTCGCCATCGCGCCCTGGCCGAGGATCTGCTGCAAGAGACTTTTTTGCGGGTACATCGCCGACTGGGCGAGTACGAGGAAACAGGCCGGTTTAGGGCGCTTCTTTTTAGGATTGCCAGGAACTTGTGCATCGACCATTATCGCCGGACCTCACGGCTGGCCGAGATCGAGCTTTCACTGGAGCCCGCGGCTCAGGGGAATCCCGAGACTGATTCCATGGCCGGGGAGCGCGTAGACAGGCTTCGGAAGGCTATCTCGGATTTGCCGGAACTCCAGCGGGAAGTGGTGCTTCTGCACACCTATTCCGGCCTGACGTTTCGGGAGATCGCCGAGATTCAAGGTTGTCCTCTGGGCACGACGCTGGGGCGCATGCACTATGCCCTCAAGCGGCTTCGGAAGGCGTTGCCAAGACAGGAGTGGATCCATGAGCTGTGACCTTGATTCCTCGGAGCTTCTCCTTCTGGTCTACGAAGAGGTCTCCCTGGAAGATAAGTTGCGCTGGGAGAGGCACATAGCGGCCTGTCCCGCATGCCTTGCCGAGCTCGAAGAGCTAGAGCTGGGCGCGGAGGCTTTGGACTCGCTTCCTTGGGATTCGGCGCCAGCCCCGCGGCTGGAGCGGATAGAAGACCTTCTTCTGGGGATGTGTGGACCCGTCGGGCAGGAGGGGCCGTCCATGGATTCCCTTCTGGACGGCGCTTTGCCGACTTTGACCCGAAGTTGGCCGAGCTTCGGAAAGAGGTTTCCTCGATGGCCGTTGGCCTTGGCAGCTATGTTGCTGATGGCTGTTCTGGGGGCCTTGGCACCTTGGCCGGGCGGCGAGATCGTCGTGCCGGGTCCAGCCGGTATTTCGGCGGAGCTCACCGCCTGGGACGGGAGTTGGTCGGGCGATCTTGAGGAGGTTCGGAGCGCTGTTGCGAGCCTTTCCTCGGAGCTTTCTTCGCACAGGGAGAGCTCAGGCGTCCCGGGCGCGGAAAGCCCGCCGGCCTCGTTCGATTGGGCTTGCAAGGAAGTGGATTTGGCTCTGCAAAGACTGCGGATGGACCTACAGCGACCGTTGACGGGCAAAGGAGCGGGTGCATGAAGAGGTTCTCATCGTTTGTCCGGTCGTCTTGATGAAGTGTCCTTCTTCCAAAGGAGAGTTCGAGATGCAAATGCAGTTCAAGGTCTTATTCTTTTTCCTTGTGGGGGCGCTCTTGCCTCCCACCGCGTTGGCACAAGGGCCGTCTGGAGGCCCTTGGCGGGCAACCCCGACTCCGCGGGTCGTTCCACGGCCCGTGCCTCAAGGCGGCTCACCGGGAGGCCAATGGGCTCCCGAGGGGCGTCACCCTCCCATGCGACCCGATGGGTTTCGGCGGCCGGGGCCTCCTCCTGGAGCTCCAGGTCCCGCCCCGGGGCGGCCACCTCATGCTGGTCGCGGCTCCTCTTTTTCTCCGCCGGTCATGGACCCGGAAACAGAAGAGGTTTTGCTTGCCTGGATCGGCGAAGACGATCCGGAATTGCTGGCGGAGCTGAAGCTTGTCAGAGTGGAAGATCCCGGTCGGTACCACCAGAGGATTCGTGAGCTTGAAGGGGAGTGGCGTCATCTGGAAGCCCTCAAGCAGAGGGATCCGGGGCGGTACGAGAAGGTCGTGTATCGGCGCAAACTGGAGATCAAGGCCCGCGGCCTTGCCCGAAGCTACCGGAAAAGGGTGGCGAAGAAGGGGGAATCCGCCAGATCGACTGGGGCGGCGAAAGAGACTCGCAAGAGCCTCCATTCCCTGTTGCAGGAACTGTTCGAGCTAAGAGAGGCCGAACGGATGCACGAGATCGAAAGACTGGAAACAGAACTCTCGCGGCTCAAGGAGCTGTCGAAGAAGCGGGCGGCGAACAAGAAGGAGATTGTTTCTCGCCATCTGCGTGAAATCCTGGGGGAGGCGGATGATCTAATCTGGTGAGCCTGGAATCCTTGTGATTCGAGTTTGCGGAAGGTTTTCAGGGCAATGAGCCTTGGCTGGGGTCGATGAGGTGTGGAGGGCGGCGGACGGGGGGAGATCGCACCGCGGGCGTGGGTCGTACCCACCGGAGTGGACCCCAACCGGAAGAAGAGAAGAGGGTTTCCAGAAGTTTTGCCATGAGAGAGTTCTACGGTCCTGATTTGGAGTGGAGGCCTTGTTCATCGTACGATCCACAATGCCGTTGGGGCGACGTAAAGATCGCCCGCGGGTGGCGGTCAACCGGGGCAGAGCCGCACAGGGAACCTATCAAATTGTCGTGTTTTTGCTTTACAATTTTCTTCGCCGAAACGGTGGCACCGGCATCTTGCCGGTGTAGCGCCCTCCGGGCTGCACGGAGCCGGGAAGGAGGCCCGCCCCAGCGGTGAAGTTGTCAACC
>JAJRTK010000484.1 GCA_024278345.1 bacterium
AGGTCGATCGAGAGGCGCGCCGCCGAATTGCCCGCCGGCTCTGCGACCTGGTGCTTTCCGAGGATCCCGCCGCCGCCCTCGCGGCCGCGGAACCTCTTGCCGCCCTCCCCGAACCAACCGTTGCGCCAGACCTCCTCAAGGCCCTCGCCCGAGCTGGTCAGACAACCCAATACAACGTCGCCTGGGTTTTGCGCCATTGGAAGGTCCCCGTCCTAGAGGCTCACCTTCTCAAAGTGTTGCAGGCGGTGTCGCCGAGCCGCCAGATCAATGTCATCTGGATTCTGGAAGAACTGGGCACGGAGGCAGCCTGGGAGGTGTTGGAATCGCTTTCCCAAGAGGGCGAATCCGGGGTCAAGAACGCCGCCGGGAAAGCGGTCTCCGCCATTCGCTCCAGGAGAGAGAAAGGCGAGTGACGGCGGCCGGATGGACGCTGGCGGGAGCGGACCCAACCCCAAAAAGAAAAGAACTTTTATCGAGTCATGCCTGGCTCGGGAGACCACCGACTTCCCATCATGGCCGTGTTGACCTTTTCGAGCTCCGTCGATATGGCTTTTGTAGAGCCTTGTGCCGGGTTTTCCTGGATTTTTCACTGGAAGCTGTCACCGGGCAGTCTGAGGCGCTTTCCCACCAGGCCGATCCGGTGACGGAAACTGTAGATCGGAGCGGATTCGTGGCTGGCTGATACCATGGACGAGGAGGTTTGGCGTATGAATGAAGAGCGGCTTCGGCAACGACTTCTGGCGGAAGATTCCGTTTACCGGCGGCTTCATGAGGAACATCGCCGGTTTGACAAGGAGCTCCAGAAACTGGCCAAGCATCGTTACCTCACGGATCAGGATCGGCTTCGTGAGGTGGTGCTGAAGAAGAAAAAGCTGCTCAGGAAGGATGAAATGGCGGCAATTCTTCGAAGTACAATCAAGAGTTTGCGTGCCTCTGGAAGCGTTTTCGAGGTCCTTTGAGTTTCTTCGGCGGGCTGCGGGGTTTCAATGGGGTTTCCGAAGAGCTCCGCGCCCATCGGATGGAAAGGCAAGTCAGGTGAAAAGGAAGAGGCGGAAGAAAGCTGGTGCCTACGACTCCGACCGGAGGGCCGGTAAGGGGTTGAAAAAACGGATGCGTGAGGGTGGGCAGCGCGCCCGCGAAAAAGTCCGCCAGGGGGTTTTCCTTCTCCCATCTCTTCTAACGGTGATCTCGATTTCTCTGACTTTTTGGGCGCTCACCGCCATCATCAACCTTTCGCCGGGGCCAGCGGAAGTGATGGCCCACACTTTTTTTGTCTGTTCCTGGCTGTTGGTAGGGGCCTTCATTTGCGATGGGCTGGATGGACGGGTCGCCCGTTTGACGGGAACCAGCAGTGAGTTTGGGATCCAGCTCGATTCGCTCGCCGATGTCTTGTCATTCGGGATTACACCCTCGCTGTTGGCCTATAGCTGGGCGTTGCGTCCTTTCGGGCGAGTCGGGGGGGTTGTCTGCTTCTTGTTCGTGGTTTGCGGCACCGTTCGCCTGGCCAGGTTCAATGTCCAGACGGGAGAAAAGCCGGACAAACGCTATTTTACGGGACTCCCCATTCCCATGGCAGCGCTGGGCATCGGCTTGGTCATGATGAATTTACCCGCGCCACCAGAGCGCGGCGCTTTTTCCTTCGCCATGCTCATTCTGGTCTGTGTTCTTTCTTTTCTCATGGTCTCCCGCGTTCGGTACCGCAGCTTCAAGGATATCGATCTTCGCCGACCGCGCGGGTTCAGGTTCGTGGCACTCATGGCCGCGGCGCTGGCGTTTTCCGCGCTCTTTCCTGAGCTCACACTGTTGCTCGCCATGTGGGCGTATGTCATGTCAGGGCCTCTCGCCAAGGTCGTTCCGGAGCGTTGGAAACGCCTCACCAGCAAAGCAAGCCGCTCCATCGAAGAAATCGTGGAAGGAGGGGACGACGATCTGGCTCCGGGAATTGAAGCGGAGATGGAGCAAGAAGATCCAATGGCCGAGGAGGAGGACCTGGACTCTGGGGGAGGCGAAGAGCCGGCGCCGAGGCAAGATCTCGATTCAGGGTCTACACTGGATGAAGCCGAGGAGGAGGCTACAGATTCGCCCGCGGTGACCCATGGCGCCCATGAGGATTCGCAAGAGCTGCTCTCTCCCATTCCACTCCCAAAGCGGCGCCGCTCCGACATCGCCGGAAGCGGAGGCTAGGGAGATCTGTTCCACGGCACGATGACTGGCCCCAGCCTACTCTTCTTTTCGCGGTTTGAGGATCATCGCCCGATCATCGTGATCGATGGTGACGCGGAACCTCCGCAGAAAGCTGAGTCCCAGCAAACCATCCACGGAATCCGTCGATTCCACGTCGTAAATGGCTGCTCGGACGTCGTAAGCGACGGCTTTGCCGAATCGGACGACTTCCAGGACCACCACGGGGGCCTCCACGACGCCCGATGCCGTTTGGAGCGTAATCATGCTCAGCTCCGGGGAGTCGAGATCGAAGCCGATTTCGTCCGCCAGTTCTCGGGAAATGATGGTGAGAGTCGAACCGGTATCCAGAAGGAACCTGACATCGTTAGCCCTCTCCACTTCGCCGTCCACCAGGATTGCTGAACCAGACTGCAAGATGGGGACGCGAAACTCGTTCTCCCCCCTTTGATCCGCGTCGTCTCCACTGGGAGCAAGCTCTTCCAGCCGTCGGGCCGCTTCCTCCGCTTCGGGAGAATCGGGGAAGAGTCGGAGGAATTCCTCGTAGGCGGCAATGGCATGCTCCAGCCGCTCTAGCTCGTCCAAAATCCGTGCAGCTCCGATGAAAGCGGCTCGTCGCCGGGGGAAATCACGCTGGAGATCCCGGTAGATCTTCAGCGCTTGTCCGGGAAAACCGCCTTCACGGAGAACGGATGCAAGTTGCTCCCGGGTGTACGGATCGTTCGGCCTCATGCGCTGGGCCACCGAAAGTTCCGACCGAGCGCACTGGAAGTCCCCCTGATCCCCGCACAAGAGACCTAGTTCCAAATGGGCTTCCACAGAGGCCGGGTCAAGGGCGATGGCCTTTCTATAGGCGTCGGCGGCCTCCAGAAGTTTTCCCTTCGCCGCCAGATCTCGCGCTTGAACAAGAAGTTTTCCAACGTCTTGAACAGGTTTCTTCGGTGGATTGTCTTGTGCCCTGCCCAGAGGCTTTTCTTGTGTGGAGGAGCCCTTGAGAGTTGCCGCGTGCAGAGAGCCAGGCGCCGGCCGTCCGTCCTCCAGCTTCGTTTGCGAAACCCCGACGAAGGAGACCCCTTGACTCTTCGGGGCCCTGTCTGCCCCTGGGTGCGACCTGCTCCCCAATTGCCTGAGCGCCGCCACTGAAAAAAAAGCGGCGACGGAGAAAAGTCCACCCCAAAACAGCCAGCGCCAACGATTGGAACGGCGGCGCCATCCACAGTCGCAGCGGGGTGACTTCAGGCGCGAGGCCGGAATGATTCGATTGCACACTGGGCAAGTCAAACCGATTGTCGGCAGTGGCTCCACAGTCGAATCTCCGCGAGTCCGTTCCAGGTGTTGAGTGTTTCCCCGCACCGATTTCAAAAGCGTAACCAGTATAACCGAACGAGGGGAAAGTGGCCATGCACTGTTATCCGTAAAACTGGATCACTGGCTACAGGGGTGACACTCGTTGGGTCATGCCCGTCGAGTTTGAGGGTGAGCAGCCACATTTCCCACGGCGTGAGACGATTCGCCATCTAGAAATTCTGGAACCTTCTCTTGGCCACGACCGCGCCTTCAGTGTAAAGTTTGGCCAGTCCCTGATCTGTCCAGGTGGCTTGGAGGTCGTGATGTGGAGTTTCCTTGCGGAAGCCGTCGTGCTGTACATTCTTATGACCATCGCCAAGGATCGGCAAGAAACGATGAGTGGCCGCCGCTCTGCCGTGGGGGAGACCGCCGATTCAGAGGAACGGCCCACCGAACCGGCAGAGGACCGATCCTCATCCGCCCCGAAGGCCCGGCCCTCGCGGGAGGCCCCGGGAGAGCGTCCCGGCGCCGCGGACAAATCTCGCCAACCCAGTTGGACCTGGCGAGGCCGGACCCAGGCTGAAAAAACTTTCCGATCAACTCTCTTCAACCGAGCCCCCCGAGGCCAGGCCGAGCCCGAGAAAGGGCTTTGGGACAAGGTGGGGCGGTGGTATGGAAAAAGTAAGGAACGAGTCGTCAAGACGGGGCGCCAAGTGCGTTCCCGGGTCAATGGAATTGGCGTGGATCTTCCCAGCCGGGCCAGTGATCCGGAAAAGCCCGAAGAGACCGCAGATTCAAAACCCACTTCGCCGAAGCCCCCCCCTTTTGAGCCGCCCCAGATGATTCGAGACCCACAATGCGGAGAGATCGTCCCCTGGGCTCTGGCGGTCTCCCTCAAGGTCGAGGGGCAGGTGCTGTACTTTTGCAGCGAGGATTGCCGGGATTCCCACGAAGAGAGGTTGCGCGATGAATGAGCTTTCCATGCGCCGGGAGATGGCCCGTGCCGGTCGCCTTCTCTACGAGCGCGATCTCTTGACGGCGTTGGATGGCAACATCAGTCTTTTGTTGGGGCCGGGGCGCCTGTTAACCACGCCGTCGGGAGCCTGCAAGGGAAGACTCGACCCCGATGACATGGTGGTGGTCGATGAACGGGGCGAGCCCTTTCCCGGGCAGAGGCGCCCCTCCTCGGAGCTCAAGATGCACCTGGCGATCTATGCGGTGCGCCCCGACGTCCGGGTTGTCGTCCATGCCCATCCGCCCCATGCCACAGCCTTCGCCGTGGCTGGCGTCCCCCTGGACAGCGTCGCCTTGGCCGAGGTCGTCTACAACGTGGGCGTTGTGCCGCTCACGGAGTATGCCCTCCCCTCCACTGACCGGCTGGCTCGCATCATCGGCCAGTACATCCCCTACTACCAGGCACTGCTTCTTCGGAACCACGGCGTCGTCACCGTGGGCAAGGATCTGTGGGACGCGTACCACAGGATGGAGAGCGTGGAGCATTTCGCCCGGATTCTTCTCTACGCCAAGCAGCTTGGAGGCGTGGAGGAACTCGATTCCGAACAGATCGGGCAGCTTTGCCAGCTTCGGCGGAATGCCGGTGAGCTGGGGCCAAATCCACTTTGTGATGAGATTCCCCCAGATGTGGCCGCTTCCTCCCCCGCTGCCGTTGGCCCATCCGCTGCGGCCTGCCGAGAAGAGGAGAACCATGCCGGAGACCATCACTGCTCTGGCTGCTCCGGGGCGGGCGGGGCAGGCCCCCTCCGTGACACCGAGATCGATCTTCACTGGTCTCCCGCCGATGCCTGGCCGGAGTCTCAGAGCCTAGCTGCTCCCACCGGCAGTCAAGAATGCTCTCCTGCCGCCGCCGCCGGTGAATGGACTTCATCCAATGGGGGTTCCGACCTCAAGGCGGAAGCGGATGAGATGGTGGCATCGGTGGTGCGGCAGGTACTTGAACAAATGAGCGCAAAAATGCGCAGGGGAGGGCTTCATGTTACTGGGTAGAGTGATCGGCACGGTGGTGGCCACGCGAAAGGCCGACAGCCTTGTAGGGGGAAAACTCTTGATCGTCCGCTATTTAGAGTTGGACGGGAAACCCAAGGGGTCGTTCGATGTCTGCCTCGACACCGTGGGCGCCGGGGCCGGAGAAACAGTCCTCGTGGTCAAGGGTAGCTCCGCACGGATGGTGGAAGCGTTCAAGAACTGTCCCACCGATGCTTCCATTATTGCCATCGTCGATCACGTGGAAGTGGACAGTCCATGAAATTCGCCAGGGTCATCGGGACGGTGGTTGCCACCGTAAAAGCTCCGAGTTTCGTGGGGAAAAAGCTCCTGATCCTTCAACCTGTGGACGGTCGGGGGCAGAACCTGGGCTCGCCTATTGTCGGGATGGATTCCGTTGGGGCCGGTGCCGGCGAGCTCGTTCTCTACGTGGGCGGCAAGGAGGCCTCCTTTCCCTTCCTGCCCCAGGAAGTCCCCGTGGATGCTGGAATCGTCGGCATCATCGATACCATCGACCGCTACGATTTTCCCGCTGCGCCCCTTCGGGCCCCAGAAAACGAATCTCGACTCTCCAGGGCGCTCTCCGGCGCGCCGGAACAAAAAATTCCAACCTCGCTTTCGCCGTCCACACCGCCGAAGGGATCGCTCTCCAAGAGCATGGCCGCGGCCCTCCGGGAAAAACGCCGCCGCAGGCGGAAGAGGAGCAAGCAGAGGAGGCGCAAAGGTGCAAATCGCTAGGGTTACCGGAACCATCGTGGCTACTCGGAAACAGGAGCCCATGGAAGCGAAGAAATTGCTCCTCGTTCAGCCTCTCGACTTGGAGCAAGAACCCACGGGCCCCGAGTTCATGGCCATGGATTCCGTCGGCGCCGGCGTCGGAGAGCTGGTCCTTGTCTGCAACGAAGGAGGATCGGCCAATACCGTCTTCGAAACCACCCGCGCCCCCTTCGACTCCGTCATCGTAGGCATCATCGACGCCATTGATCTCCACGGCGGTGGCTCGGCCATCCCGAAAGAGTTCGCAAGTTAGCCATTTTCCGATGATTCCCTGTTTCCGAGAAGCTCTTGGAGGGTTCGCGTCTCGAAAACGCCGACAGCGGTTCCAAAAAACTTGAGCATCGAGTATCAGGGCAGGCGCCTTGGCCGAGGCCCATGAAAAGGTGAGTGGCAGCGGACGGTGGGAACTCATGCCGCAGGCGTGGGTCGTGTCGCCGCGAACGGAACTCAAGCCAAACTCTGCTCCACCAGCTCAAGGATATCGTACGCCTTCACCTTCTCTTCCCGATCCGTGGTCTTGATGCCGTCTTCCAGCATGGTCATGCAGAAGGGGCAGGCCGAGACGATGAGTTCGGCGTTGGTCTCCACGAGTTGGTCCACGCGCTTCTTGTTGATGTGGGAACCCCGATCCTCCTCCATCCAAATTCGGCCGCCTCCGGCGCCGCAGCAAAGGCCCTTTTCGCGGGTCAGGGAAGCCTCCCGGCAGGTGCCTCCAAGCGCAGCCATGATCTGCCTCGGACTGTCGTAGATGTCGTTGTACCGCCCCAGATAGCAGGAGTCGTGGAACACCATGCTCTTGCCCAGGGAAGCGTCCGGGGAAATCTTGCCTTCCCGGATGAGCTCCGCCACGAAATCGGCGCTGTGAACGACCTCGAAGGAGGATCCGAAATCGGGATACTCGTTCTTGAGCGTGTTGAAGCAGTGGGGGCAGTTGGTCACGATCTTCTTGAACTTGTACTGCTGGAAGATCTCGATATTCTGCTGCGCCATGATCTCGAACAGATACTCGTTTCCGATGCGCCGGGCGGCATCGCCAGTACAGCTCTCTTCTTCTCCGAGGATCGCGAAATTGACGCCGGCCTTTTGGAAGATCCGGACCAGTGCGCGAGAGACCTTCTTGTTCCGCTCGTCGAAAGCCCCGGCGCAGCCCACCCAGAACAGAACATCGGTCTCCTCCACGTCAGACATGATGGGGACTTCTAGGTCCCGGCACCAGTCCTCCCGCTCGTGAGCCCCCATGGAATAGGGATTCATCTGGGTTTCCAGGCTGTTGAAGACCTCCACCACTTCGCTGGGGAACTCTGCTTCCTCCAGCACTAGGAAGCGCCGCATCTGGACGATCTTGTCCACGAACTCGATGCTCACCGGGCAAGCCTCCTCACAGGCTCGGCAGGTGGTGCAATCCCAGAGAACATCGGTGGTGATGATGTCGTGGATGAGACTGGGCCTCCCGTTGTCTCCGCCATTTTTCTTCTCTTTGCCGTTGGCCCCTCCCACGCCGGCCATCATCGTATCCCGGAGGCTGTAAAACTGGTTCCGGAGGTTCATGGAAAGATGCTTCGGAGAAAGCGGCTTATCTGTATTGTAGGCGGGGCACATGGAGGAGCAGCGTCCGCATTCCGTGCAGGTGTATGCGTCCAAAATGTCCTTCCAGTCGAAATGCTCCACCCTGGAAAACCCGTAGTTTTCGGCCTCTTCGATGTTTTCAATCCTGGGCAGCTTCCCCTTGGGACCAAGGTTTACGAAAAAAGTGTTGGGGATGGCAGTGATGACGTGGAAGTGCTTTCCATACGGAAGCAGGTTCAAAAAGAGCAGGATCACACCCAGGTGAAGCCACCAGTTGAAGGCGTGGATCATCTGGAGCGATTCCAGGGAAAGCCCGCTGAGCGCCATTCCCACAAAGTTGCTGACGGGAAGCCAGGCCGACCAGGATTGTGCCGCCGTCCATGGGGTCATGGAAGCCGCCGCGATTTCCGTTCCGTCGATGTAAAGATCCGTCACCATCAGCGTCAAAATCAAAAGCAAAATGAAATAGGCCTCCAGAGCGTTGGAAATCCGCTTCGGAGCGGCCGCAAACCGCCAGAAGATCCAGAACAGCGCGCCAATGCTCACCAGGATGGCGAAGATCTCTTTTGATAGCAGGTAGACGCCCCAGGTCACCTCGAACCAGCCCAGCAGCGGAAAACGGAAGCCGTGGTACAGGCCCTCTCCAAAAAGGGTCACCGTCCGAATGGAAAAGACGCAAAACCCCCAAAAAACAATGGCGTGCATGAACCCAGCCAATGGCTCCTTGAACATCTTCTTCTGGCCCAGGGCCACCTGAATCACGTACATAATACGCTTGGGAATCTGGTCGAATCGGCCCAGAGGTTGCCCCGCCATCAGCAAGCGGGTTCGATGGTAGGCCGAGTAAGCGAAAACGCCAAGGCCCACCGTCATCATGGCGATAAGGCTGAGCCATCCGGCGTCGGTCTGGGTCGGAGTCATGGCGGAACCTCCACGTTTTTTTTCTGATCGTCACCTTCCGAAACCCGGTTTCGTCGGTCATCAACGCTTTTTTCAGAAGAAAAACGCCCCGCGCCCCGTTGGAGTCGCCGGATTGAGCGTTCCTCGGCGAGCTCTCCAGGTCTTTGGGAGCACGCATGCCCCGCAAGCCAGGACCGACTGAATCAGGATTCAGTGAACAGGGAAATGCTCTAGCACAGGATGAGCATCACCGAAAGAGCGCCCTATAAAAGAGACCCAAGAATTCCCACCGAACTACTGGCAGGGAACCACGCCAAACGCGGCTATCTGGACGGCGAGATCTGCCTAAAGCACCACGGATGACCAACCCGGGGTATCCACGCAAGGCGGGACATTCCCGGGACTGTGGAATCGCAAGCGTCCGGGCAACGCCTCGCTATCGCTCGGCGGGTCACGCCGTGCGTTACCCGAAGGTGGTCCGGGGATTCCATCCCCCGTCCCCTGGCA
>JAJRTK010000485.1 GCA_024278345.1 bacterium
AAGCGGAACCGCCGGTTGAACCGGAATCATGGATTGAAGCGGAACCGCCGGTTGAACCGGAATCATGGGTTGAAGCGGAACCGCCGGTTGAACCGGAATCATGGGTTGAAGCGGAACCGCCGGTTGAACCGGAAGCGGAACCGCCGGAAGCGGAACCGCCGGTTGAAGCGGAAGCGGAACCAGCGGAAGCGGAACCGCCGGTTGAACCGGAATCAGGCGGCATGCCACACGAAGTATGGGCGCTAGTGGCTGAACCGACTGAAGCCGAATGGATCCAAAGCATAGCGAGAAATCTCGGAATCCAGCATCTCTTCCACTTCACCCGGGCAGAGAATCTGGAAAGGATCCTGCGGCAGGGGCTCGTGAGCCGTGCCAAGCTGGAGGAGGATCCGTCGGTGGAAATCGTTTTCGATACGCCTTCCGGCAAGGGTTGTGGCGACGGAGAGGGCAGCGGGACGGTGTACTGCAATGACGTGCGTCGCCTCGACGGGCACGAAAACGCCATCTGCGTCTCCATCGGTTTTCCCAACTACAAGATGTTCTACCTTTACCGGAAAATGCTGGACTCCGCCGAATGGGTAGTTCTCCAGCTTTCGCCATGGAGCCTCTAGGAACGGGAATGTGCCTTCTGCCCGGTCAACGCCGCCAGTTCCAGTGTTCGACAGACGCCACTTCCCATGCTACGCGGGTCCAAGGCATTTTTGAGACTCTTCGAGGATTCCGGTCATATCCGAAGGGCCGACTTGGGGATTCCCAGCCACTATCCCACGAATCCCCAGGCCGAGGTCCTGGTTTTCGACTCCATTCCCGTCGCCGACATCGAGGCGGTCCTTTTCGAGTCCAGCGACTCCTTGCATCGACATCACGCCCTCGCTCGGCGCCTGTCGCGGCCCGATGGTTTTTTCAAGGAGGATCGGCGGTTCTTTGCTCCGCGGGAGGACTGGCCGTACTGGTAACGCGTCCAGTGACCCCGGCTTCTCGGGACGCCCGCGGTGGCAGTCTTGCCCCGCGATGGGGGAGGATGCCATCATCAATCATGCCTCGTCTCTTCCGGCGGCGGAATCCCCACGCCGCCCCGTGGCGGCCGCCCCCCGGCGGCGGCTTCTCTCTCCATCTCGCATCGGGGAAATCATGGAGAGCGAGCAGATCCGGTTGACAACTTCAACGCCGGGGCTGGATTCCTCCCCGGCTCCGTGCGGTCCGAAGGGCGCTACACCGGCAAGATGCCGGCGCCACCGTTTCGGCGAAAAAAATTGCAAGGCGAGAACACCGCAATTGGATAGGTCCTCAATCATGGCTCAGCGTCCAGTCTTCATTCCGTCTCCCCAAGGTCCGCCTTGGGTCGAAGAAAGAATCATCGAGTTCACATGGCATCCTGGCTTCGCCCTCTCCCAGGCCCGGAAATCGATTGAATCCCTCCACCAAGGTGCCAGAAAAGATGGCATCAAGCCCATTCTGGAGATCTCCAGCAAATCGCCCAACCCCCTGGGAAGGCAGTTGAGCGCGTTCCAGTTGAGCCTCTGGGCGGTCGGGGCGGCCGGGACCCCGATGAGCGTGGAATGCGCGTTCCAGGGGAGCAAGGTCTTCCAGGAGGGCGGCCCTTACACCGACCTCTACAAGGCCAGCAGCCGCCAGGCGAAACGGGATCCCCGCATCCGGGAGTCGGGAGATCTCGTGAAGTTCCAGTTCATGGGGACCGACGTGCCCACGGAGCCCAAAAACCTGTTCTACGACTGGCTCTACCTGATGGCCTTGAACTTGAAAAAGAACTCGACCCTGGCCCAGTCACTCCTTGAATACGCCGCCTTTTCCGACATCGCCTTCAATCCTCGCAAATCCATCAATTGCCAGGCCCGGGCCGCGGCGCTCTACGTGGCTTTCCGGAGGCGTGGCGTAGAGATGGGAAACCTGGCCGACGTCGGCTTCTTCAGGAGCCTGGTGACAGGCAAGGCGGGCCCAAGGGGAGTTCCGGGGCCAGCGAATTCGCCTGCTTCCGGGGTGGACACGCCAGGGGCGCCGGCGGGAGAGCAGGGCTCCCTGGGGGCCCACGACCTGCCCTCCGCTCGGAGAGCTCGTGACCCGGCCAGAAGGGCCCCACCGGAGAGGCAACTCTCCCTGCCGTTCGACGACCTGCCCTCGGCGGACTGTTGACCGGAGAGCAACGTTCGGCCGTGGAACGCCGACAGGGCAAGCCTCCGATCAACCTCAAGGTTTTCAACGTCGTTGAGTTCCGCTCCTGTCGGCGGCCATCCGTCCGCCGCCACTCGCCTGGCACCGCCCTTCACCCGGGACCGGTGCCCCCAAAGGCGCCGCCCGCCGGGAAGGCCGGAGCCAGCCTCGGATCGCTGTCCCGCCGGTGCCCCCGAAGGCGCCGCCCGCCGGGAAGGCCGGAGCCAGCCTCGGATCGCTGTCCCGCCGGTGCCCCCGAAGGCGCCGCCCGCCGGGAAGGCCGGAGGCTGCCTCGGATCGCTGTCCCGCCGGTGCCCCCGAAGGCGCCGCCCGCCGGGACAGGCAGTGACGCGGAGTCATCCCGTCGCCGCGGTTCCCGGGCTGAAATCCATGGAGCGCGCCACGGAGAGGCTTTTCGCCCAGTCGTCTCGCAGGATTTCCCCCGCCAGGAACTGCTCCAATCGGTCGAAGAGGCCTCGCATTTCCTGGGGCCCCGTGGCCGACGCCTCGAAACCGTGGATGAGAATGCTCCTGTTCCGGACCCTGGCCGGAATCGCCCCGGTGTCGGCTTCCTGGCGAAGTCTTTTTCCCCTGCCGTCGCCCAGTTTCGTCAGGAGGTAGGCCGTGGGCATCCTGGCGGCCTGGTACCGGTTGGTTTTCTTGTCCAGGACGAAGCCCTCCTTCTTCTGCTCCAGGAACTCCCGTGTGGCCTGGACGACCTCGTCGTCCACGGGGAGCCGTGCGGAATCGTACCCCTTTTCGAAGAGGAGCATCTGGCCCACGAGTTCCAGGATCCGGTATGCCCGGAGGAGTGCGTCCTCCAGGTGGGCGTCCCGCAGCCGCCGTCGCCCGTTGGCGAAGAGGTCCACCACGAGCTTCCGGATGCGCGCGGCGGCGAACAGCATGGTCTCCCGGTCCAGTTCTCCCTTGGGATGCGGAGCCGCCAGCGCCTCCACCCAGTCGAGGGTTGCAGGGGAAGGGACCATGCCGCTCCAGCGCCCTTTGCAGCCGGAGCCCAGGGACTCGCCCTCTTCCGTGGCGACGCGGTGGGCCGCGCCGTAGTCCAGGCGGTCCCAGGCCGCGTAGAAGCGGGCCACGGATGCGATGGACGCGAACGGCTCCCGGAACTCTTCCGGCAGCTCGTCGGGATCCGCCTGGAGGAGGTCCACTACGGCTGCGAAATTCCCGCGCCGCATCAGGCGGTAGGCCGTGTCCAGCCGTTTCCGGGCGTCGATGTGGGCGATGGAGGGTTCGGCCAGCCGTTCCGTGCCGGGGATGACGTGTCCCCGTTCGTCCCTGTCCCCTTCGACGTACCGCAGGCGAGGAATATCCCGGCGGATGGCCGCCAGGACCAGGGCCGCGCTCATGACCTTGGTGCCCCGAGTGAAATCGACACCCAGGTCGGTGGGCGGGATTCCTTCCTCAAGGATGTCCCGCAGAACCCTGTCGAAGTGGTCGTAACAGGCGTCGAGGTCATTTTCGTCGCCCTTCTTGGAAAGGTGCCGGATCTCGATGTCAACGTCCACCGGTTCCCGGGCCAGGCGTTGTTTGAGTTCCTCCGCGTACTCATGGGTGAGCCGGGACGGGAGAAGGATGGCCCGCTTCCAGCCACCCTGTTGGATGGAGATCCGGAGGGGCTGAAAGAGGGTCTTTTCCTGCCGCTCCATGTCACCGGTGCCGACCGTGAGAACCAAGGTCTTTCCAGGTTGTGTGTCGTTGCTCGTCATTTCTGGATTCCTTTCCCTTGCCCAGATACGCCGAAAAGCCGGCCCCTCTTCATCAGAGGAGCGTCGTGAGCAGGTTTCCCCTGCCCACCAACCGACCGACGTGATCGCGGGTCTCGTCCGTTCGAGGATCGTAGATCCCCTGTTTCCTGCCCACGTGATCCCGCAGTTCCAGCTTCCCACCCGGAAGTTCCCTGAGCCTTCCCAGCAGCTTGCCCGTGCGATCCCTCAGTTCCCGTTGTCCCATGGCTTTCTCCTTCCAGGCCAGGTTTGACGAAGCCCCGGCCTTGCCGGCAGCCTCACGGTTCCACCAGGTATGCGCCACAAAAAGTGTCCATCTGACATGGGCACCGTCCATCGTTGTGACAAGGAAACTTGTCAGCTTGGGCCGGGAAATCGCCGAAAAAGCCCAAGAATCCGCTCACTGCCCGCCATTGGCGAATTACCTTGGACCTGGAAACGAAACGGACCATACGGCTGCTCTGAAGAACTTCCATCGGCTGAAAGGAAAGCCCTTCTAAAGGGTTATCGGCAATCCCCGGGGCTAGTGGATGTGGGGGGGGTTAGGAGAGGAGGAGTTCAATCGCAAAGCGACGATGAAAAGGGACTACCGGCATTCCTTGCTGGAGGGGCCAGGAAGGAGTCTGAGGAGGGCGGAAGAGAAGAAAGGAGATGACATTTCTTGGCCGAAAGGCCATCTTTCTTGAGAAATTTTTTTTCAAGAAAGGAGGTCTGAATGCCATCTCCCGAACACGTATCATACCGCATTATACCACAAAAATTTGCAAAGGTGGTTCCGTGCGCATGGCAAGGAACCGGATCTCAACTACCTTCTATGATTTCATGCACCGGCTCCATGATGGGCCTCATGGCGGGAGCTGCCAACATGTCGAACGGCCGAGCGAACAGGAGCGCAGGCGAGGGAAATCGCCGAAAAAGCCCAAGAAGAGGCCCAGTAAGAAGCAACGGAAG
>JAJRTK010000486.1 GCA_024278345.1 bacterium
CCCCGAGTGGCGGCCCATGAGCTTGACAAGGCCCACGCCGTTCCAGGCCGCTTCGGCTTCGGCGTGCGCCGCCTCCAAAGCCATGCGGGCATTGGAAACAGCGGTGTCGAACCCGAAAGTACGATCAGTCCAGAGCAGATCGTTGTCGATGGTCTTGGGGATTCCCACCACGGCGATGGGTTGCCCCCGGCGCGCGAGCTCCTCGCAAATCGCCAATGCACCGCGGAGCGTGCCATCGCCTCCGATAGCAAAAAGCATGTCGATGCCACGGCCAATGAGGACATCCACCATTTCGCCTACATTCTGTGGCCCGCGGGAGGAGCCCAGGATCGTTCCGCCGTGCTGGTGGATTTCCGTCACCTGCTGCGCTGTCAGCTCCACGGGTTCGGCTTCGGGCTTTCGCTGGATTCCGGCATAGCCGTAACGGAATCCCAAGATGCTTTGAACACCGTAATGATGGGTGGCAGAGAGAACAAGAGACCGGATGACGTCGTTGAGCCCTGGACAGAGGCCACCACAGGTCACGATGGCACACCGGACCCGATGAGGATCGAAGAAGAGCTTGGGATAGGGGCCACTTGCCTCGAAAGCCGGAGGTGGTTCTCCAGCCTCGAGGAATGGAGCCAGCTCCCGTGTCGTACGGGGCACCAAAAAGCCGTTGCCTTCATCGACGAAAGTCTTCCTGGTTTCGCACAAAGGGGAACGAAATGTGGGGGGGCCAAGGCGTCTAACGACGAGATCATCAGCACTGGGGAGCTTCATGAAAGGCTCCTTCCATCATCGGTGTTTGGGGAGCATCATCGGTGTTCGGGAAGCCACTGCCAAAACTCAGGAGATCCTCCATCAGTTTACTTGTCACGGGAGAGGATTTCCAGCCAAGACATCCACGGGACCAGCTAGAGAGGGCGGAAGACGCCCTACCAGAAGAGATCCAGGAGGCACGAATTCGTGATTAGGGTTGCGTTCCGCTCCCGGCGGCATGACCTACGCCTTCGGCGTGAGTTCCCCTCCGTCCGCCGCCACTCGCCCATCCCCACCACTAGACTGGGCAGATTGCACAAAAATCGTTTCACGACTCCAAATCGTGATGAGAGTTCGAGGCAAAGGAGAAATGCCTCGTTTCAGGTTGCGGAGGTGAACTGTTGACAGATTTCCACAATATGCGAGTCTATTACTGTTGAAATCTGATGGATGGTTCGGGCATCGCCACAAACCGGGGGAACGAATGAGGGATTCATGGCTGGTTTTGCGGAATACGATGAACTCGATGGCTTGGCCTTGGCTCAGTTGGTGCGGCAGCGGCAAATCAAACCTCTAGAGCTTGTAGAATGTGCCATCAAACGGATCGAGGAGCGGGATCCAGCCATCAACTCAATCGTCCACAAGATGTTCGACCGTGGGCGGGAACAGGCGGTGAAGGATCTTCCTGATGGCCCGTTCATGGGGGTTCCCTTTCTGCTCAAGGATCTTGGTGCCGAAGATGCGGGCGAGCCCAGCACGGGAAGCTGCTCTCTGCTTGCCGATTGGCGGCCAGGCCGCGACTGCGTGTTAGTGACGCGATTTAAAAGGGCCGGTCTCTTGATTCTAGGCCGGACCAACACACCCGAGCTGGGTCTCTATGGCGTGACAGAGCCCGCCATGCACGGCCCCACCCGCAATCCATGGAATACGGAACGTACCCCCGGCGGTTCCAGCGGCGGCTCCGGGGCGGCGGTGGCGGCAAGGCTGGTGCCCATGGCCCACGGAGGCGATGGGGGCGGATCGATCCGGATCCCCGCCTCCCAATGCGGACTGGTGGGGCTCAAACCTACTCGCGGGCGAACACCGCTGGGCCCGTTCCACGGCGAAAAATGGAATGGATTCGTCTCGGAGCATGTCTTGACGCGCAGCGTGAGGGATAGCGCGGCGATGCTCGACGCCATCCACGGATCGGATGTCGGGGCTCCCTACGAAGTGGCGCCACCAAGAAGCTCTTTTCTTCAGGGACTGAACGAAAAACCGCGCAACCTCCGCATCGCCTTCACCACTGAGTCCTTGTTCAGCGAGGAGCCGGCGCATCCCGATTGCGTGGCAGCCGTGAAGGCCGCCGCCGCCCTGGCCGAAGATCTGGGCCATTCCGTGGAAGAGGCACGGCCGGACTTCGATCGCGATCTCATGATTCGCGCCTATCTGCTCACGGTCGCTTCTTCTGTGCCACTTGCCATCCGAAACGCCAGCCGCAAAGCAGGCAGGGCGGCAAAACCTTCCGATTTCGAACGACCCACCTGGCTTCTGAAGATTATCGGAGAGAAGCTCAGCGCCGCTGATTATGTTTGGATTCGGGAAGAGATGATGCTCGGGGCACGCCGCATTGCCGGTTTTTTTCAACGCTACGATATTTTCTTGACGGCGACGGTGGCGCGGCCACCCGTCCGCATCGGAGAACTCGCTCTCAGCTCCATGGAGATGGCCCAGCTCGCTCTCCTCAGGCGGGTGCCTGTGGCGCCGCTCTTGAGAAGCGCGTTGGACAAAATGGCGAAGGATGCCCTGGCCCCGACGCCCAACA
>JAJRTK010000487.1 GCA_024278345.1 bacterium
ACCCGGCCGGACGTGCCCCGGTTCCGCCGCCTCAAGGAGGCCCTGCGGGCCTTCCAGCGCCGCCACCTGGCGGAGGAGTACGTGCCCCGGCTGCGCCCCGGGGCGCGGGAGGCCCTGGGGGCCTTGGCCGAGAGGTACGTGCTCGCCCTCGCGGGAAACCAGCCTGCCCGCATCGTGGACTACCTCAAGGAGGTTGGGGTTTTCCAGTTCTTCCAGTGGAAAAAGGTGTCGGAGGAGATGGGGGTGGCCAAGCCCGACCCCCTGTTCTTCCGCATGATCCTGGACTCGCTTGGGGTATCCCCGAGCAAGGCGGTGATGGTGGGGGACCGCTTGGATCACGATATCCTCCCGGCTAAGCTCCTGGGGCTGCACGCGGTGCGGATATTGGCCGGCCCTTACGCCGAGCAGGTGCCCTGCTCCCACCTCCACTGCCCCGATAGGACGGTCCGCTCACTGTCCGAGCTCCCCTCGGCCCTGGCGGGCTTCCGATCCGAGGATCGCTGAGCGGATCTGCGAGACTCACTGGGCCTGTTTTGTTCCGGGCTTATTATGGCCCGAAGGCTGAGAAGCAGGGCTATAATTTCGCGAGAGGAGGTCATAATCTTGAGCCGTCAGGCGGTACTGCGTGCATAGGGCTGCAGCGAGCGTGTCCGGAGGCATGGCAGCTTTCCCGCTGCATTTCCGCGGCCCAGCGCCAGTTCCTTTGCTGGCACACTCCCGGGAAAGGCAAGGACGCCAGCCCCTGATCGAAATGTAAACATGCGACCCCCGAGTTCAAAAAGAGGCGGGACCAGCATTTCAGGTCGAGCGGCCGAGGCCACAGAGCCCAACTTTAGGGCCTCAGGGTCTAGTGCTTCGCATCATTGAGCGTCTATCCAAGCCTGGTCGCCCGAGAATCCCGTGAGGCTCAGGAATTCTACCCCGGTGCTGGAGTAGTGAGCCACCCGGCTGGCCCGCCCTGCCGCCCACACCGAACCGTCAAACTGATCTATGCAGAGGGTGAAAGACGGCCCGGGGATCGAGAGGAGAGGTGTTCCATCGCTTCCGAACATGTGTATTGCCCCTCCCCCGGCCACCCACAGACTGTCGTCACTGCGATCCACCCGTACACAGGATGGGCTGAAGTCCAAGGGCACTGTGTTAACGACGCTCCCGTCCGGGCCGATTTTCAGTAGCCGGTTTGCACTCCCAGGCACGTCGGGATGTGCGCGCTCGGCCACCCAGGCCGAGCCGTCCGAGGTGAAGTCCACTGATACCGCGCACCAGCCGATGGGATCGATGAGAAGCTGACGTTCCATGGCCAAATTTAGCTTCTTTATGTCTGCTCCCACGACCCAGATGGCCTCGTGGCCCCCGTCCACCACTAAGTCGAACCCGTCTTGATCCACTTCATCGAGCACAGTTCCATCCCGTGGATCGATAAGGAGAATGGCCTCTCCGTAGATAGTACCGGTTGAGGTCAGGGCATAGGCGTACTGTGCATCGAGGAAGTCCACAGCTGCCACCCGTCTGTCCAGACTCCAGCGTTCCTCACCTGAGGCCTGGAAGCGAACCAGTCCCGGGCTGGGCGGCCCGGCTACGGCCACCAAGGCGTAGGCCCCGTCCGGGGAGACGGCGAGTCGCCGGCAGCCGCCGATGGTCTGGGCGATGTTGATACCGGTGATGGTGTTGATCGGGGTACCGTCGCTCGAGATCACGCTTAGGGTGTCGTCGAATGGAGGACTTGTGTAATCCGGATCCGCGTTATCGAGAATCCAAACAGTGTATTCGTGGCTTGGGGCGGGGGCGAAGAGGGCACAAGAGGAAACGCCCACCATGAGCAAAGCGAAGACCAACAATTTGAAGGAACAGAGTGCCTTTTTCACTGTGCTCACCTCCCAAAGCCAGTATATACCGCCCATGTCTGGCTGGCAACGGGTCCACCCCATGCTGGGACGGGCTCATCAAGGATCGCTAGCGGTGGTATAAAGCGCTGCGATCACACAGTCCGTTGGCCGAACCAAGGGGTTGAGACCGACGGCAACCTGAGGAAGTTGTTGCATCGCAAGACCAGATCCCGTAAATTGTCCACTATGTCTGGCTCACAAGGCAGAGCTGAACTGGAACATGACTTCAGCGACTTGCTCAAAAGGCACCGCAGTCTCTGCGGCAAACCCTTTGGAAGCCCCTTCGGAGATATATGAAATCAAGACAGGCACAGCATCTATTACAGCTCCGGAACTATCTACCAAAACAGCTTCCAGCATCAGCATTTCAAACCCTCTGCCGGTGGCGTTTGTCACCCAGCCGGTGATCTGCGCATCTCCAAGGAAGTCTTTCCGAATACGAACGCGGGAGACCCAGATTCCTCCGCCTGGACTGCCCTCCAATCGCACACCTTCCGGAGCCGTCGGAGCCACTTGAGCTTTCGGGACCCAGCCCAGCATTCGCACCTTCGCCCACTCCTCTTCCACGGCGAGCACCTCCACCGGCCCCTGCCAGGTCCCGATTTGCTGACCACCTGGTCTGTCCAGAACCTCTAACTTCAGGGCCGTTGCGGTCGCCACCGCTATCCCCAGCGCCAACACTGATAAACCGATCGTCACCGCTTTTCGCTTTGTCATTTCCGCCTCCTAAGCAGTACCTTACTGGAAACAGTACACCCTAACGGTTTCCTGTCGAACCCTTGGGATCCCAGCACCGTATGTTGTCCTTTTGTCCTGGGCTCATTATGGCCCGAAGGCTGTGAGGTGCGGTCATAATTTTGCGAGAGGAGGTCATAACCTTGAGCGGTCAAGCGGTACCGCGCGCCATACACCTCAGCGAGTGTGTCCGGAGGCATGGTAGCTTTCCAACTGCGCTTCCGCGGACCAGCGCCAGTTCCTTGCTGGGACACTCCCGTGAAAGGGCAGGGACGCCAGCCCGCGATTCAAATGTAAAGATGTGACCCCCGAGTAACCCGAGTTGCGAGTTGGTCAAAGTGTACCATAGTTAGTCCCTTATTAGCAACGACTGGGCTTCCACCATTTTCTTCTTCGAAGCTCCTCCTCAATAAGCAATAAGCAAGCGTCGCACTTTTCCAGATATGGAATTGCTGACATTCGTACTCCTGTTCGCAAAAATAAATCCATGTTCTTCTGTGTCTCCATGTCTAATCGGGTGGGACCGGCAAAAATTTGGAAGAAACTTGCTGATAAGCTGCCAAGAAAGTTTGCTGAGAACAGACCATCATATAGTTTGGTTAAACATTCTGAAAGATTATTAGGAAGCAAACTTACAAGACCGCTAGAGACAAACGCGCTCCAAGCTTGTACCTCATACGGCTTGGGGAACGACCAAGCCAATAAACGTATCTCTTGTTCTGTCAATGCCAAAAAGTCTCCGGTCTCGAATTTAGCTTTAATTTCGCTTGGAAGACTTTCTTTTTCTTTCATAATCCTATCACGATTGCGGATAATTTCTTTTTGGATGGTTATTAGCAAGGCTCTGTACCGTAAAATTCGCCGTTTTCGATCCAGCAAGGTTGCGCCAGCTAAAGTCAAAATGGAACCTGTAACTACACTGATCAGCATTTTAGCCCACTCAGCGTCCATTATAATATGTCACCAAATCCTCGCCTGATCTCTGCTAGCTCACTAGGGGTGAGATCCCAAAGCCTTGCGGCAAGCGAGTCGATCTGTCCTTCGATTTCGCGCAGGCGGGGCTCGTCGCCCCGGGCCACGGCCTCATGGGCCTCCTGGGAAGCCTCCGCCAGCGCCCGATGCACCGGATCAGCCGGATCGTATTTGGGGATGCGGATGTGGTCGAGAATATTGCTCTGTGCAAAGCTTTTGCCACCTTCTTGTGTATGTGCCCTCACAGCTAACTCGAAAGGTGAGGAATTCATAGATGCACATACATAATGAGCCTCGTCTTCGTGCTCCAACGAGATAAACGGGTGCATTGCCTGATTGCTTATCACCGGCTTGCCATTCGCTGCACCCACAACTGCAACCTTCATCGTTCTCGCCCCAAACCCAAGCCACACCACCTTCCAGGGGGCGAAGGTGTAGTCACCAACGTCGAACATAGAGTAGAAGGGGCCGATCTCGATCACTTTTCCGCTCTTGTCCTTGCGCGTGAAGTAGCGCTTGAACGCGGCCCGCTCTCGGAGAATCGACTCGAAGCGCTTGAGGTATCTCCACGTCTCGGGGTAACGCTCCTTGAGTTCCTCTTCGGCGATGCCACGGCGCGTCTTGGGGTCCTGGACCATCAGGATGTATGCCGAAGGCTCCGCGCGCCAACGCTGCACATCCCGGCCACGGAGAAGGGGATAGAGGAGATCCGGCTCGATTGCCGCACTCACTTCGGG
>JAJRTK010000488.1 GCA_024278345.1 bacterium
CCCTTGGACGGCACTCTTCTGAGACCCCGCGGACTTGCCTTTCCCTTGGACGGCACTCTTCTGAGACCCCGCGGACTTCCCTTTCCCTTGGACGGCACTCTTCTGAGACCCCGCGGACTTGCCTTTCCCTTGGACGGCACTCTTCTGAGACCCCGCGGACTTCCCTTTCCCTTGGACGGCACTTTTTGGGGGCCGCGCGGGCTTCGCTTGCGCCCGCGGTTTCTCCGATGAAGCCCTTCCCTTGGCGCTTCTACCAGATCTTGATTCAGCGGCCAGAATGACCCGTTTGGCTGTGGCCAGCCTCTTTTCGAGCCTTTGAACGGCTTGTTTGGCTCGGGCATGATCGGGGTAGATGGTCAGGACTTTCCGGTAGGTTTCCAATGCCTTGTCGCGCTGCCGGAGAGACTCATAGCACACGGCCAAATTGAAGCCAGCCTTTGGGTTGAGCGGAATGAGGCGCAAAGCCCCTTCATAGGAGCTAGCCGCCTCCGAAAAAGCGCCCTTGGCGAAGGCCACGTCAGCGCGTTTCAACAATTGATAGCCTTCGGCTCTGCCACCTGCAAGGACCTCACTTGGTGCCCCGAGGCAAATCCCCGTCACCACCGCCAAAAGGAAGAAACATCCCCCGAGCTTCCGAAGGCGAACATCGAACAACTGTCCAAAACCGGAGTACATGACCTTCATCCCTTCCGGGCATTCACATTGCGGCTCTTTGTGGCGGAAGAGCCTTTCAACTCCACCTCCACGCAATCCCCCTGGTGAGCTCCCTCATTGCCGAAGCTCAACCGCCAAAGGGACCCAACCCTTGCGCCGGGAGCTGCCTTGTTTTCACGGGCCTCGAAGTCACTGGATCATCGAATCGGCAGATCGGCTTTACTTGGGTGAAAGCTGCGCAAAAACTATGCCGATCTTGAGGTACCGGGAGGAGGCTCGATGTTGCTCGCCGGCGAGACGCTCTGGCCAGAGCAGCGTCGGCTTCGGTCATCGATGCTGGACAAAACGAGAGAACCGAAGAAAAAGGCGCGAAGCCGAGCGCGGCGATAGGCGGCCCAGAGAACCGTGGCACGGAGTCCCTGGACGATCACCGGGCAACGCGAGGCGCTGGCACGACGCAACGGAGTCGGCATGTGCGGTTTTTGGCGCAATGTGCGATCCTGTTGGGCATAGATTCCCGCGATCGGCTTTTATCTAGGTGCGTGCCATGTCTTTTCCTGATTGCGCCGAACAACCGAATCGTTTTGGGTCAGGGGTGGATTTGAAACCGGTCCCCCCAATCCTGGGGGCCGGTCGCCGAAGGGTTGCGCCTGTCCGTTCAGGGCCCCCCGCGCCTCTGAGGGCCGCTCCGCTCACGGGGCTCATTCCTTCATTTCTTTTGGTTTTTCTTTTTGCTTTTCTTTGGGAGGCAGCTTTGCCGGCGATGGCCAAAGACAAAGAGGCGCGACTGCTCCGGCGGCATGCCGGAAAGAGATCGACGCGGGAGGCCCTGGAAGTTCTGGAGTCTCTCTTGCCGGAGATGGTGAAAGATCAGATCCGGATTGCGGAGATTCCGGCGCCTTTCGGAAGCGAGCAGGCTCGGGCGGAATTCATGTTCCATCGGTTCCGGGAGCTAGGGCTCATCGACGTTCACATCGATGACACCGGGAATTTGCATGGCCGGCGGCCCGGGAACGGGGAGGGGGCCACGGTTCTTCTTTCGGCTCACCTGGACACGGTTTTTGGCGACGAGGCCGTGACGGTGGAACGGGACAGCTCGTCAGGCCTGCTTCGGGCGCCGGGGATCGCGGATGATGCCAGGGGATTGGCGGCAATGTTGGCACTTGCCAAGGTCTTGGCCACGACGGGAGTGCGCCCAGGGGGAGACCTACTTCTTGTTGCCACCGTGGGCGAAGAGGGGCTCGGGAATCTGGCTGGAACAAAGCGGCTATATTCCAAGGAGGGCTGGGGATGGAGGGCGGACTATTTCTTGAATTTGGATGGGATCGACGAACGAGTCATTGTCAATGGCGCTCTGGGCTCGGCCCGATTCAGAGTTGTGGCCAGGGCAAGTGGGGGGCATAGCTGGTGGGAATTCGGGCGGCCCAACCCGATCCAGGCGCTGGCCCGAGCGGTGAACTGCATGGTGAGGGAACCGGTGGATTCAGGCTCAGCTCCGCGGCGAAGTTACAGTTTCGGTCGGATCGGCGGGGGTACATCCATCAATTCCATTCCTCAAGAGGCCTGGATGGAAGTGGATCTTCGGAGTGGCGACAAGACCGAGCTTAGCAGCCTGGAAGCTCGTTTAAGAAGCTGTATCGCGGCGGCAGTGGAAGCGGAGCGAAACTGGTCGAGTATCGACGATCCGGATTTCGATTTGGAGCTTGTGACCTTGGGCCGCCGGCCCTCGGGGACTCTGCCCGCGGAGTCCAAGCTCGTTCGGATGGCCGTGGAAGCCTCGAGGCTCATGGGAATCCAGCCGGTTCTCCAGACGAGCTCCACGGACGCCAACGTGCCTATCAGCCTTGACCGGCAGGCGATCACCCTGGGCTACGGCGGCGAGGCGGGCGGGCTCCATACGCTTGGGGAATGGTATGATCCCACGGGTTGTGAGCGGGCCATGCGTCGGAATTTCTTGCTGTTACTGGCCCTTCTTGGCGAAAAGAAGCTCGACCGTCCATAAATTGATGGTGTTCTTCGTCTAGGGCGAGGATCTTGCTAAACTTTTTGTTTTTTTTTGCGTTACGGTCCGCTCTCATCGGGCGCCGTCCGACGCCCGCTCCTCGCCATTGTCGCCGCTCTTGATCCACTGCCCTAAGGCCGGATCACCACCGGTAAATCGGTTTGCTCTCTTCTCAAACCTTCGCTAGTACAGATGGGGGAGGTTATCATTTTATCATTTCGGTGTGGTCCGTCGTTTTGTACGCCTTACTTTCTTGGGAGCGTGGCCTCGATGTCGCCTGTAGCTTGAAGACCTTCCGCGGGAGTCTGTGTTGATGCCAGCCGTTGTTCTACTTGCCGTGATCCAAGGGATCACCGAATTCCTGCCCGTATCGAGTTCGGGGCACCTAGTGCTCTTCGGCCACTTATTAGGTGTCTCTGAACAGGGTCTTACCTTGGATGTGGTGTTGCACGCGGGAACCCTGGTTGTGCTGCTGGTCCACTACCGCCGGGAGTTATTTGGCCTTGTGACGCGGTTGGGCCGGGCGCATCCCGATTCCTCGGAGTATCGGGATCTGTTCGGCTCTCTGTTGGTGGCGACTCTTTTGACGGGAGTCGTGGGAATCCTGTTGAAGGATCGGATCGAAGAGTGGTTTTCGCGGTCGGAGATCGCCGCGGTTTGTCTAATGGTCACCGGTTTTGTTTTGTTGAGCCGCCTAGGCCGTGATTCTGGGAAGAAGCGGAGCATTGGCCTGAAACTCGCGCTGCTTGTGGGACTTGCCCAAACGGTGGCGATGATGCCAGGCATCTCCAGATCGGGGTCGACGATTGTCGCCGGCCTGTGGCTGGGATTGGAGCCCATCGTGGCGGCGCGTTTTTCGTTTCTTTTGGCGATCCCCGCCATTGGGGGAGCGGTCTTGTTGGAGCTTGGGAAACTGACTCTTCAAGGCGGCCCGGCACTGGATGTTCTGGCCATTGGGTTTGGGGTTTCGGTGTTAGCGAGCTGGGTCGGCCTGAAACTGGTACTGCGTTTCGTGGAACGTGGGCGCTTCAGCCTTTTCGGTTTTTACTGCCTGGCCCTGGGGGGCCTGGCGCTACTGTTTCTAAGGATGGGAACCTGATGGCTGTTAGAGCGAGAACCGCCAAGCGAGGTGTTCCCAGGGAGCGGCGGGCTCAGGATCCAAAACCGGCCAAGAAACGCAGGGCACCGGTGTCAAGAAGCGCCGTGAAGAGACGGAGTAACAGGCCATCGAACCGAGGTTCCCCGAAAAAGCCCGCGGGCGGAGCAGGGGCGAGGAGACCGCGGAAAAGGGGCCGCCACCGAGAGGCGTTGGGAGTGGCCCTGATCTTTGGGAGCCTCTTCGTCTCCGCGAGCCTCTTGACCTGGACTCCGGTGGGGAGCCAGGCAGGCGCGCTGGGCCCGTCGGGGCAGGCGTTCGCCGGTTGGCTCCTGAAATTCCTTGGTTTGACGGCATTTTTCTTGCCCCCAGCATTCCTTGCGGGGGGGATCCGAAGATTCCGGTCGCCAACCAAGGGCCGCCTGAAGCAGTGGCTGGCTTTCCTTTTCTGTTGGGGCCTGAGTGCCGGCCTGTTGGAAGTGGCCCAACGGGCCGGCCACAACTTCCTTGCCCCGGAAATGGCCAGGCTTGGGGGCAACCTGGGGAGTGTGACCGGTGGATGGATCGTGGATGGGTTCGGTTCCCTGGGGGCCTTCTTGATCCTGGCGGGAACTCTGTGCGTTGTGGGAACCTGGTGGGTGAACCGTGCCGGAGCCAGTCTGAAGCCGGCCCTCGACGCTACCGAGAGCATCTTATATCGGCTGGGAGTGGCGCTGGTTTCCCTGGCGGTTGGCGCGATCCGGTGGGCTGGGAACCTGGCGGCGCCCTTTGTGAAATCTGGCTCCGGCGTCACCCGAATTGTGATCCGCCGCGGAAAGAAGCCCCGGGCTCGTGGCCTGGGAGCAGACATTCCAGAAAATGCGGAGCCGAAGCCAGGCCCGGTCAAGAAAGTCCCGGCGGAGGCGCAAAATGTCCTGCAAGAGGAGCTCCCGGGAGCAACCGATCTTGGACGAATCCAGCCCGCCTGGGCGCCACGCCCAGCATCTTCGGAAATGCAAGCGCCACCAGTAGCCAAGGCGCCACGCCCAGAATCTTCGGAAATGCAAGCGCCACCAAGGGCCGAGGCTGCCAGGGAAAATCAGGATCTTCTGGAAAAATACGAAGCTGCCAATGGCGGTATCGAAGGCATTGGCGAATTACAGGCCATCCCCATCGACCGGCGGGCTCGGATCGAGGACTTCCCTCGTTTGGCGCCAATCCTGGGAGCGCGGAAGGTGCAACCGGAGTCGGACCCACTCCCTGCTTCCGTCAGCCATCCCGCGGGGAAGGGAGATGACTTGGGACAGCCCGCTCCGCGGGAGTTCAACGGCTTTGGCCCTGACCCACTCCGGAACCCGGAATTCGGGGACTCCGCCCCAGAAGGAAAAGGAAGAGAAAGTCACCCAAGGAGGCATCTCGCGCGGGAATTGATCGAGCTGGATCAAGAGCTTCTGGGGCTTGAGGAACAGGGCTTTGCGGTGGCCGGGATCGCCGGACAACCCGAACCGCCGTCGAATGCCCGGAAGCTCCACGACGAGCCAGATCCGACAAAACAGGACAGCGGGGAGAACGAGGAAGACGAATCGCTTGCCCAGTTGTTGGCCCGGATCGAAGCCTTCGAGATGGAAAACGGCTGGACCGAACCCGCCCATGAGAAGCCGGCCAGAGGAGAAGAGAGAAGGCGAGCAGCGCGCACGGATGTAAGCGATGAGAGCGGAAATCAACCCAAAGCAAGCCCCCTCTTCAGAAGAACTCCGGAAAAGCCGAAGCAGCATGACCGGAAGATATCCGGGGAAAACAAGGGCGCCTCCCCCGCACCGCGGGACCCGGCAGGGAAAGCAAGCTCAGATGCGGACTCGGACGAACTGCCCGGGCTTTGCACGCAACAGGACTTGGATCCCGAGCAAGAACTGGCGTCGGAGGTTGAGGTGGATACGCGGATCGACACTCTGCCAGTGTTGGAGGCGAACCTTTTGGCGGGGTCGGAAGAAGCCGATCCGGCCTATGCTCCGGAAGGAGTGGCGTTCGAATACGACCTGCCCGGATGGGACCTCCTGGACGATCCCCTGGAGCAAGATCCGAACATTCTGGACGAGGAATTGCGCCATAACGCCCAAGTGCTCATGAAATGCCTGGGGGATTTCAAGGTGCAGGGGAAGCTCACGAAGATTCGACCGGGACCGGTCATCACGCGGTACGAGGTGGAGCCGGCGCCGGGAGTGAAGATCAACCGGATCATCAATCTGTCCGACGACCTGGCACTGGCGCTCCGAAGTATCGCGCCGCCACGGGTGGCGCCCATCTCCAAGAGCTCTTCCCTGGGGATAGAGGTTCCCAACATTCACCGCCACATTGTCTACTTCAAGGATATTGTGACGTCGGAGCTTTATCAAAGCAACCCCTCTCCCTTGAAGCTGGCGCTGGGATCTGACATCGCGGGAAATCCGTTTATTTCGGACTTGGCGGGTATGCCCCATCTTCTCATCGCCGGGGCGACCGGATCGGGTAAATCCGTCTGCGTCAATACACTGATTGCCAGCATCCTCATGAACGCCACGCCAGACCAAGTGCGGCTTTTGATGGTGGACCCCAAGATGCTGGAGCTCTCCATTTACAACGATATTCCTCACCTTCTGGAAGAGGTGATCATCGAGCCGAAGAAGGCCGCGGCAGCTTTGAACTGGGCCGTGGGCGAGATGGAGAATCGCTACCGGCGCCTGGGCCGGCGCCGCGTGCGAAACATCGGCCAGTACAACGAGCTTGTGGAGCGGGAGCCCCTGGCGAAGGCGACACGCCGGAACCCCGATCCCCAGCCGGAAGAGCCGCTTCCTTACATCGTCATTATTATCGACGAGCTGGCGGATCTGATGATGGTGTCGGGGAACGAGGTGGAAGCGGGGATCACCAGGTTGGCGCAAAAGGCGCGGGCGGCGGGAATCCATTTGATCCTGGCAACGCAGCGCCCTTCGGTGGACGTCATCACCGGGAGCATCAAGGCGAACTTCCCCTGCCGGATCAGCTTTAAGGTGGCGTCAAAGGTCGATTCCAGGACGGTCCTCGATCAGAACGGCGCGGAAAAGTTGCTGGGCCGAGGCGACATGTTTTTCATCGCTCCGGGGACCTCGTTCCCCGTCCGCATCCACGGCTGCTACCTAGGTGAAGAGGATATCATCCGGCTGGTGGAGCACTGGCAGCCGCAGCCGCCCCCGAAGAAGCCCGAGCAGGCGGTCTTCCAGACGACGCAAGAGGTGGCGGCCCAGGAAAAACTGGCAGCCCAGGACGTTCTTTACGAACGGGGAGTGGTGATCATCGTGGGCTCGGGAAACGCGTCGATCTCCATGCTCCAGCGGCGCCTGCGGATTGGCCACGCCAGGGCGGCGCGGCTCATCGACATGATGGAGCAGGATGGTGTCGTCGGGCCGTATGAAGGGTCCAAGGCAAGGGAAGTGCTCTGGACCCCCGACCAGCTTCCTCCGGGTTACGGAGACTGACTTAGACCTGGTTGAAGGCCTGCTCCAGGTCGGCGATGATGTCGCCCGGGTTCTCCACACCGATGGAAAGCCGGAGCATCTTGTCCGTGATCCCCATTTTGGCCCGTTCCGCGGGCACGACATCGGAATGGGTCATGCTGGCGGGATGCTCGGCCAGCGATTCGGTCCCGCCAAGGCTCACGGCAAGCTTGACGAGCTTCAGGGAATCGAGCCACCGGAAGGCCTCCTTCTCGCCGCCAACGATGTCGAAAGAGATCATTCCGCCTGGCGCCAGGCATTGCCGCTTGTAGAGCCCGAACTGCGGATCGTTCTCCGTCAGGTGGCCCAGGTAGTACACCCTTTCCACCAGAGGGTGCTCGGCCAGCCAGTCGGCGACATAGCGGGCGTTTTTCATCTGGCAGGTCATGCGCAGCTTGAGGGTTTCCAGGCTCCGGAGCAAAAGCCACCCGGTCCAGGGATCGGACATGCTGCCAAGAATGGTCCTCATCGTGCGAACCCTCTCCATCAGACATTTTTCGCCCATACAGACACCAGCAATGAGGTCGCTGTGGCCTCCGATGTACTTCGTCGCGGAATAAAGCACAAGATCCGCGCCATGCTCCAGAGGCCGCTGCCACAAAGGCCCCAAAAAGGTGTTGTCCACGGCAAGGACGACCTTTTTCTTCTCCGTCGAAAGCTCGTTGGCAATTTGGGCGCACTCTCGAATATCGACCATGGCATTGGTGGGGTTGGCTGGCGTTTCTACGAAGAGAACGCCCACATTCTCGGCAATCCCTTCACGTTCGATCTGCTGAAGAATCTCGCTTTTCGAGGCCCCGGCCAGGAAGCCCGCGGATCGGATGCCAAACTTGGGCAGGACATGCTTCAAGAGGTAGTCGGTGCCCCCGTAGATCGGCTCGCTGTGAAGGATGACCTGCCCAGGAGAAAGCAGCTCCAGGAGGGTCGTACTGATAGCCGCCATGCCGCTGTCAAAGACGGCGCAGCTTTCCGCTTCCTCCCAAAGGGTGAGGCGATCTTCGAGGATCTCCAGGTCGGGATTGTTGAGACGGCTGTAAATGAGGCCAATCTCCTCTTGCGGCCCTTTTTGACGCAAACCATACGCAATCTCAAAGAAGGATTTCCCCTCTTCGGCCGTGTTGAACACGAAGGTGGAAGTCTGAAAGATGGGGCATTTCACCGCGCCTTCGGACAGCTCCGGACGGTATCCATAGGACATCATCAGAGTCTCCGGTCGCAGTTTGCGGTTGCCAATCCGTTTCATGCGGCCCTTGTCTTCCGCCATGGTGGGATGCCTCCTGAAAGGTGTCTAAATCATTTGATCCACGAACAATAGGACGTCGAGCCCGCCAAGCATCCTTTGGGTTGAGTTCCGCTCACGGCGGCGGCAATCCGTCCGCCGCCACTCGCCCTCCATCGATGCCCGGAAGAATCCAGATCCCCTGGATCGTCACCCTCTGCTAAGAACGGATTCAATCCAAACCGCAAGCTGCAATTCCCCGGCAAAGTCCCGGGAGGATCTCCCTTGACCGCATTCAGCCACAGAAATATACTAGCAGAAAATCCGCCATGAATGGGACCTACCAAATTGTCGTGTTTTTGCTTTACAATTTTCTTCGCCGAAACGGTGGCACCGGCATCTTGCCGGTGTAGCGCCCTCCGGGCTGCACGGAGCCGGGAAGGAGGCCTGCCCCAGCGGTGATGTTGTCAACCGGATCTGATAGG
>JAJRTK010000489.1 GCA_024278345.1 bacterium
CCCGCAAGCCGCGCAACCGCTTCGGGGACCAACCGGCCCCACTCGTGAAATGCCTTGTCCGTCGCCATCAGCTCCTCCCTCCCCGATTTCAGGGATTTTGCCCTTCTAACCGGCCCGGCCACGAAGGGCTCCGCGTCTGGACCCCAAGGCACCGGTCATCGCCTCGGTCGCCCTAAAAAACCGCGGTGCCCAGCGCAGCGAGATCGAGCATAACCGGAGCGCAGCGGAGATAACGGCCGTAGGCCGTAACCGAGGCCCACCGCGCAAAGAGAGGGCCAGGGAACTGGCTCCCTGGCGCTGGGCCCGTGATTCACTGGGCGGTCGGGTCCGCGCGTAGCGAGAGCTGCCGAAGGCACCACCCATGACCCGCCCCACCCGCCCGTCTTGATTCGGGGAGGTTTCGGAAAAAGGTGCCAAAGAGTGGTCCCCGGGATGTAAAGGGGCTTCCGGCGGCGGACGGATTGCCGCCGACGGAAGCGGAAGACAACTCCAAGAGAAGAGTGTTGGTTCAAAGCCCGCTTTCGGGGGAGACGCTGGAGTTTTCGGGGAACCCCGGCCTCCTCCCCCATGGACGGACACGGGTCAAACTGTTTTGAGTCAGTGCTTTCCTGGCGCCAGCGGGATCCCTTTCCTTTCGTGGGTGATGTAGGCAAGAATGGCAACCATCTCTCCCGAATCCAGGGCCAAGGGCTTTCCTTCTAGTGGGTTGCGGAGGCACCAGTTCACCATTTCGCCCAGGGTGATGACCCGGCCAATCTGCTTCTGGAACTTGGGGTAGGTCTCGGGATGGGTGTTGGCGGCGTTGGGGTGGCACTGAGCGCAGGCGACGCCGTTGGTGCCAAGCTTGGGGCTGGTCCAAAGGGCTCGGCCTTTCTGGACGACTTTCTGGTACTGCTCCTCCCAGCGCTGGAGGTCCTTTTGGGTGAACTCGTCCGCCAAAGCCCCCATGGCGAAGAAGATCGCCGCCACTCCCGCGAAAACGGCAAATTTGATTCCGATCCGTGCAAACATCTGGACTTCCTCTCTAGTAGTGGGTCTGAGGGGGGATCCGGTTTTCCTTGGCCTGATAGGTCTTGTCCACGGGGTGCCCCTTGGCGGGGTCGTATCCCACCACGCGGTCCGTGTTGTCGAAGAGCCGAAAATGGAGGTCGGTCTTCCCCGTGTGCAGGTTGACGAACTGCCAGCCAGTGGCGTCCCGCTCGAAGAAGGGATCGGCGCGATTCATGGGGACCGTCAGGACGGGAACGTGGCTCCCGGACTGGGCGTAGGTGCTGGGATAGGGCCAGGGCCAGGCCGTGGCCATCACGGAGTTGAAGGAGATATTCCCAATCTGGTTGTACTGGATCTGGTGGACGTGTCCGTAGATGACGTTCACCTTATGGAAGGGCTGCAATATGGCCTGGACCTCTTCGGCATCATCCGTCCAGAAGTTCCAGCCCTTGTAGATTTTCTGGAGAGGCGAATGGGAAAAGACCACGATGGGCCTGTCTTTCGCCACCTTTTCCAGGTCCTTGGCCAGCCAGTCCCTTTGCTTCTGGCCCACCATGAAAGGAGAGCCGTTGGGGTTGTCCAGGCCGGCCATCTCCGACATCCGCTGCACGGCGGTGGGCCAGCGTTCGTGGGTCCACTGGTCATGGGTGAGAATGCTGTTCAGCACCACGAAATGCACACCCTTGTGATCCCAACTGTAGTGCTGGGGCCCGAAGAGCTTCGACCAGTACTCGCCGAGATCCAGGTAGTAGTCGTGCTCGCCCATGACGCAGTGGAGCTTCTTCTTGAGAGGAGAGAGGAGCTCCGCGCCGTGATCCAGCTCTTCCTTGGTTCCGAGCTGGGCCAGGTCGCCGCCGAATACGACGAAATCGGGTGCCGGAGAGAGCAGGTTCGCCTCGGCCACGGCCCGGATCAGCCCGCGGTCCCAGTTCCGCACAAAGTTGCTGCCCTTGATCTGCTGGATGTGGGCGTCGGAAATGTAGGCGAAGGTGAAGTCTTCGGCGGTCCCGGCGAAGGAGAGCTTCACGAGACTCACGGGGAGCGCGCCTGCAATGATCCCCGTGGCCGCGGCTTTGAAAAACTGTCGCCGTGTGACTTGCTTGGGCTCTCGATTCATCGTCCCTCCTCCTTTTTAGAACCGGTGTCCCCTTGGCTCTTGGCCTTGGCCGCAAACTCGGGACTGGTGAGCGCTTCCATGAAAGCCACGAGGTCATCGACCTGTTCATCGGTGAGGTCGAGCGGGCGAATGCCGCCGCTGAGGTAGTAGTTAACCTCCTCACCGGCATTGGTGACTCCGCCATTCATGTAATGGATCACCACTTCCTCAAGGGTCTCCAGACTTCCATCGTGCATGTACGGCGCGGTCACGGCGACATTCCGGAGCGTGGGCGTCTTGAAGGCACCTAGATCGTTCAGGCCGCTGGTGACCGCAAAACGACCCAGCTCGGAACTCTTCGGGTCGGTGAGCACCTTGACGTCCACGTTGGATCCTCGTGCCTTCGCCTTCAAGAAGGCGCTGGCGATTCCCGGCACATCGGACTGGATCTCGTTGATGCCGATCCCAATGTTGTGGAAACGGTTGTCCGTGAAGAGGGCCTGATCGTTCTCGATGACGTGGCAAGAGACGCAGCGGCCCTCGTCGAGGAAGACCCCGAGCCCGCGGACCTGCTGCTCAGTCATGGCACTCTTGTCTCCACCATACTGGTAGCGGTCAAACGGGGAGTTCCCGGAAACGACGGTCCGCTCGAAAGCGGCGATGGCCTGAGTGACCTCCTTCATGGTGATCTTCTCGGCATCCAGATCGAAGACCTCCCTAAAAGCCTCCCGGTATTCCCGGTCTTTCCGGATGATCCTCAAAATGGGATTGTGGTCCTTGAGCCCCATTTCCACTGGATTGACAAAGGGATGAAGAGCCTGGTCCTCCAGGTCCGGCGACCGGCCATCCCAGAAAAGTTTCTCGAAATAGGCGCTATTGACCACCGTTGGTGAATTCCGGGTTCCCGTGAGATCCTTGATCCCCTTCGACACCCGGAGAGGGCTATCCGTGAATGTCTTCTCCGAAGCATGGCAAGTGGCGCAAGAAACCTTGCCGGTGGTGCTGAACCGAGAATCTTCAAACAGCCTCTTCCCAAGATTGATCTTCGCGACAGTCTGAGGATTATCAGCCTTCACGGGGACCGGTGGCAGGCCAAGAGGCAAAGTTTCTTCGGCACTGGCGCTTCCGCCAGCCGCAAGCAGCAGGCAGAGGCAGGCCAAAGAGCAAACGCATTTCATCATGGTACCTCCATTCAAAGGGGAAGATCCGGCGAAAACGCCGGCTCTTGCAGTAACTTTCCGCCACCCGAAACAGGTTGGGGAAAAGAGAAATCCCTCGACCATCGGTCATGAAACTCCCTTCGGAGCAAATCTGGTGACGACAGTTTTCTTTTCTTTGGGTAACGTTCCGGTCGGGTCGGCGGCAATCCGCCCGCCGCCCCTCCCATGTCACCGCCCCGAGCACAGGCCTCACGACCCTCAAGCTCCTTACCACCGTACCGGCAGCCGGCGGCGCACCCAATGATTCACAGGGCGTATCAACATAAGCCGGGACACCCGCCAAAACAAAGACGCAACGCGTCGTACATGAATGTGGGCAGGGATCCCGTTGCCCTTCGTTGCAACGGGA
>JAJRTK010000490.1 GCA_024278345.1 bacterium
ACAGCTTTCTGGAACAGGCAAGAAAATCAAGAGGGCACCGAGCTTCTCCACTCGGTGCCCTCTTTTTGTACAGAGTTTCCGGAGAAATCCCCCTCACGAACCTACGGCGGCGTCTAATGAACCATCCCCGAAGTTGGAACGGTTCACGCATGAAGACACGGATGATGCTTCGGTGCCCAAAATGCGAGTGGGGGCGACCGGATGGACGGCGCCGTGAGCGGACCCAAGGATAGGGTTTTTGCCGATAAAGGGCGCCAAGCTCTTCAGCCGGCGCCTTTTCCGGTGTCTTAGAACATTGATGAATTGTTCTGCTCAGCTCAGGCGGGTCTCGTTGGTCTCGGGCTGCGGACCTTCCAATGTGTTCGGCGTCGTTCGCCCCATGGTTCCGCCGCGGCCGCGGTCAGCAATGGGCTCGGTAGAGGTCGCGAGTGTGGATGGAGGCGTATCATATCCCATGGTTCCCCCCCGGCCACGGTCGGCGAGGATCGTCCTGCCATTCGGTTGGCTCGAAGGCAACGTCTTTCCCATGGTCCCTCCACGCCCTCGATCCACAATGGGTCCCATCCCAGATCGTTGACTCCGTGATGGAGGTCGGCCTGGCATGGGGGACATGGACCGGGTAGGGCGCTGCGGCTGAACGGCCGGTTTATAATTGGATGTCGTCGTCGAAGGTGCGGACGGAGGTTGAGAAGAACCGGATTGAGTCGATTTGGGGGGGGCCGGTGTCGGCGCAATCGGCGCCAGCGGTCGAGTAACGGATGGGTGATGATTCGATGATGTCTTGCTGGGGCCAGTGGGAGTGGGCATATGCATTCTCCATGAAGGGACAAAGGGTTCTTCCTTGATTATCGGCAAATGTTCATGGCCGTTGCTCCTGATCGGTCGTTTTCCTTGGATCCGTGGAATCTTTTTGAGATTGGACGATCATGGTCCTTTCAAAGGCACTTGCCATCTTACTCGTGCTGGAGAGCTCGACCCCCAAATCCAGGAAGGCCTCACTGAGCTCATCCGGCTCGGCAAAGTGAAGGGCGAAGGTCAAGATGCGCACGGCCATGGGCGTTCCCAGAAAAGCCCGACGGTGTTCGGCAGGGATGGCGGCCGAAATCTGGTAGAGCAAATCGAGGGCTTCGTCACAGGTTCTCCAGGCCTCCTCTGGTTGCCCACTAAGCTCTTTGCAGGCGGCGAGGACGAATGCCGCGCGCATCTGCTCTTCGGGCTTGCCGCCCTGCTCTGCCGCCTCATGGACCTCCTGCGCCAGCAAGGCCGCTTTATCTTCTGCCCCGGAATCCAGGAATGCCTCTGCCACGGTCAAACTGAGGTCCAAGTTCCGCATGACCGGGCTGGACTCCCGAAGCTGAGCCAATAGGCTCCATAAGAGTTCCCGATCCGACGCCTGGACTCCTCCCACACACAAGCTTCGAATCTGGGCGGCGGTAGCGTAGCTATGAGCTCCAGCATCTTCACTCCGGCTCAGAGCCGTCTGGTAGGAGGAGCGAGCTTTCTCCAGCTCTCCTTGCTGTTCATCGATCCACCCCTTGGAAATCCACTGCCCGGCAAGCTGAGAGGTGAGCTCAAGTTCTTTGGCAATCTGCTGGGTTCCGTCGAGATAGGCCATCGCCTGTTGGTAAGCGCCAAATCGAGCGACCACCAAAGAGAGATCCCAAAGGGCTTGAGCCAGAAAATAGCGGTTTTCCGCTTCTTCCGCAAGCTCCACAGCCTGCTTCCCGACCTCATAAGCCCTGCCATAGCGAGCCTGATAGAAGTGGAGCTTGCTTTGATTGATCCGACAAATGAGAACATCTTGTTGCGCCCCTAAAGCCTGGAGCTGCAGCAGAGCCGCGCTAAGATGTTCTTCCGCCCGATGGAGATCATCGAGCTCCAGATAACAAATTCCCAAACGCATCATACTCTGGGCCCCCCCGTAGACCTCTCCGAGGCGCTCGAATAGATCCAGGGCTTTCTTCAAGTATTCCATGGATTTTTCGATATCGCCATGGAGAAAAAAACCCACCCCCAACCCGCTGAAAAGCTCGGCCACTTGCAGACGCTCCCCTGCATCCACGTAGAGTTCCAAAGCCTTCCTGTGGTGTCCAAATGCCTCCTTGAACTTGTCCTGAAATCCGATAACGCGAGCGATCTCTCGATGGCAATCGGCCGCTCCCTTTCCCTCTCGGAGCTGTTCAAAGCGGGCCATTGCTTCTTTGAAATCGGCCAGAGCTTCGGAGTTGTTGCCCAGTCTTGCTTGGGCAATGCCGCGCCACAAGCGTGCCTGGGCCCACCGAGTTGGTGAAGCCGGGAGATCCTCCACCAGTTTCTCGAATTCGGCGAGCGCCTCGCGGTTCTCTCCCACATGGAGGAGAATCTCCCCCAGAGCCTGCCGGCAATCGAAGCGACTTCCCTTGAGGGCGTCAGAGAGCGTCCCTGTTTTCGCATCAAGAAGCCCCAATGCTCGACGAAGCTGAATAATGGCAGCGTCGTTATGGTAACCGCGCTTGAGGGAAAGGCCGGCGAGCGTGCAATATTCCGTTGCCTTTTCCTCGATTCCCGCGAGGAAGAAGTGCTGCGCCAAGAGCTCCAGGTAGGGCTCGACATCAGCGGAATAAAGGCGTTCCGCGGCCATGGCGATCCGTCGATGCCAAGCCAACCTGCGCCGCGCCGTAAGATCGCCGATGACGACTTCCCGCACTTTTTCGTGGCAGAACTCGAACTCCTCTCCGGTTGACCGGTTCTCCTTGACGATATCAGCCCGAAGCAATCTGTCCATGCAGTCAAGAAGCAGATCCTCGCCAGAAGCCACGGCATCCAAAAGGAGATCAAAATAGAATTTCCGGCCGATCACCGCCGCACAGCCAAGGATCTTGAGGTCTTCTCCGCTTAGGCGATCAATACGCTTTTTCACGATATCCTTGATACTGGCTGGAATCTTCAACTGGCTGTAGGTTCCCAAATCTGATGGATCCTCCTTTCCCGCCGAATCCAGCTGAAGATGCCACTGGCCCTTTTGTCGCACTAACACTCCGTCATCGAGGAGTGATTTCATCATCTCCTCAAGAAAAAATGGATTTCCCTCCGATTCCCGGTAGAGTCGACCGGCCAAACGAGCAGGAGCCTCCGGCATGGATAACATTGACTGAACGAACTCCCCGACCTGTCGCTCTTCGAGGCGTTCGAGGCGCAAGACCCGGCAAAGCCCCTTCTGTTGGAACCTCCGCACCAGCGACTGGACAGGGCGGCCTTCCATCTCGTCAGGACGGAAGGTGCCCAGGATCAAGATTGGAGTCGTGAGGGTTCCCTCCGCCGGAGAAACTTGGCCGAAACGCCTACTCAGGTGGGCCAAGAGATCGGCACCCGGGGCGGTCATCCACTGCAGATCCTCCAGAACCAGCACGAGATGCCCACGCCGGGCAGCGGCCATGAGCAGGTTCGCCACGGCGGCGAAGAGAAGGTAGCGTCTCTTTTCCGGAGAATCGAGTGGCGGAAGGTGTGGCAGACGGGGGTAGACGTCGGTTCCCGAGAACGAAAGGACGATATCGGCCAAGGCCCGCCCCTCGGCTCCGAGAGCCTCGATCTGTTCCTCCAACGGCCATCGGGACAACCGCTCCACGAGCTTCCCCAAAACCACGGACCAGGCGCCATATGGGGAGTCGCCCCACTCGAAACATGTCCCGACGACGGATCGCATTCCCCGGAGATGGATAGAGACCTGTAACTCCTCGATCATCCGGCTCTTTCCAATCCCGGCTTCTCCAGCAAGAAAGAGCATATCCCCCCGACCCGCCTGCAACTCATCGAGCTTCGCGCCAAGAGTGGCCATTTCCTTCTGCCGCCCGACAAATCGCTGAGGCAGAAGGTGTTCAAGGCGCTCCACTCCGAGGGGTTTGTAGACGGAGATCTCCGTTGTCTCCACGGGGTCGGAATCTCTGTCTTGCCAAACCGCCTCCAGGGTAGCTAACAGTTCGGCAGCACTCTGAAACCGTTTGAATGGGTCCCGCTGGAGGAGCTTCAGTGTGACGGATTCAAACGCCGGCGGGACAGCGGGATTGAACACCCGTATTGGCGGTGGATCCTCCGAGATCCTTTGGCGAGCGCGGCCATCGAACGGCCGGCGCCCCGCCAAGGTTTCGTAAAGGATCACTCCCAGGGCATAGAGGTCGCACCGACTGTCGAGGCGCGAACCCATCATCTGTTCCGGGGCCATGTAGGCCAGCGTTCCCACGACAGCCCCTTGCCGTGTAAGAAGCTCGTCTTCTTCCCCAATGCGCCGCACCAGCCCAAAGTCAATGAGTTTGATCCGCCCCTGCTCACCAACCAGGATATTGCCGGGTTTCAGATCTCGATGCACCATCTTTTTGGAGTGTAATTCAGCTAGAGCGCTCAGTACTTGTGAAAGCGAGGAATAGAGCCTCTCCATCCGCCGGGGATCGTTAAGGTGATCGAGGTCCGCGCAGTGATGGCGGCGGATCTCAAGATAGTGTGCCAGATTCTGCCCCCGAACAAACTCCATGGTAAAATAGCTCGTCCCCCGAAAGGCGCCATAGTCAAAAACCGTCACGACGTTGGGGTGAGCGATCCTCTGGATGGAGCGAAACTCCCTGCGGAACCTCCTGGACAGCTCGTAGCGGTCACCGCTGGATAAGACAAGCTTGAGCGCCACTGGGTGACCGCGCTCTTCATCGTCGGCCAGGAGAACGATTCCCATCCCGCCACGCCCCTCTTCCCGGACAATGCGATAGCGTCCCGCAAAGAGGGCTCCGGGCTCGAGTTGGCAGGAAAGTTCGTTCATGAGCTCGCTTCATCAAAGGATGAACGGCCAAAAGTCTTTGGACTCAACAATTCGAAATCGACGAACACAGCATAACAACCGGGGAAATCAAGTGTCACGCGGAAGAAGTCCCAGAAACTCAAGACCCTCCTCCACATTGGTGACCTGGCCGTCCGTCTGAGCTTCGTAGGCCCGCCGAAGAAGCTCTCCCAGATGTGGGCCGGGTTTGAGGCCCTGCTGGATGAGGTGGCGGCCAAGAAGGATGGGTGGCGGGGCATGATGTTGGACTTCGAGGTCTCGGGCGCGGGCCAAAAGCCAGTCGCCAGCGGGGAATTTCCGTCGCATCGATTCCTTGGTGGCCCGGCCCAAATGATCGGCTCTCGCAACCCGAACCAGCCTGTGGATGTTGACCCTTCGCGCCAAGCGCCGTATTGCTGGGGCACCGGCCTGTGCTTCGAAGAGTTGCGCAGGAGCAAGATGTTCGACGACCAAAGGCACGACAGCGTTCACCAGGCGGGGCTGGTTGGCAACCCGGGCCAAGAATGAGCGCGTGGGTTCCTCGCCGGCCTGACAATGGCCAATGGCCCGCCAATGGCCATCTTCGAACTTCGTTGTGGAGGGCTTCCCAAAATCATGGCACAGGACCGCCAGAGCGACAATGAAATCCTCCTCGTCATGGCCGATTCGATCCGCGGCGGCGGCATTGATGCTGAGCATTGTGTGAGTAAAAACGCAGCCTTCGGGGTGCCATTTCGGATCTTGAGGGAGATCCGCCAGAAGTTCGAGCTCCGGGAAAATCCGAAGCTGACCGGCTCGACGAAGAAACTGAAAGCCCACGGCCGGTTTCTTTCCCTTGATCAGGAGCTTTCGGAGCTCTTCATACAACCTTTCCCGCGGCAGCTCCAAGAGATCGAGTCCCCGACAAAGCTCAACAAGCTCAGGAACCGGGCGAAACAAAAGGCGTGCCGCGAACTGAGCAACCCGAAGCACCCTTAGCGGATCTTCGACGAAGGTGGTGGGATCGACGGCCCGCAAAAGGCGGGATTGGAGGTCCTTGTATCCGCCGGAGGGATCCAAAAGCTCCCGTGTCACTAAGTCGATCCCCATGGCATTGATGGTCAAATCCCTGCGCCGCGACGCTTCCTTGAAGCTCATCATGGGATCGGCATCGATCTCGAAGCCTTTGTGTCCGGAACCCGTTTTGTGTTCGCGCCGAGGTACCGACACATCGATTGCATCATCGAGGCCCGGCGTCCAGACCTTTAAGACCCCGAAGGCTCGGCCCACGGCGCTGACGCGAAAGGTGGAGCGGAGCAGTTTCTCCAAACGGCTGGGCGCAAGGCCAAAGACTTCGATGTCGATGTCCTTCGATTCGAGGGCCAAAAATTGGTCTCGTACCCAGCCCCCCACGGCAATTGCCCGGCCTCCGGCCCCCTTGACCAAGCGTGCGAGATCGCACGCGACCACATAGGAGTCGAGCTGCATGGAACTCTCCTGTCTAAGGACAAGAAAAACGCCCAAGAAGGCTAAGAAACAATGCGAAGAAGGGGTGATGAATGTTCCAGGAGGGTTCCCCAGGCGCGGCAACCTTCCACACGCTCCACGCGAACCGGGAGTATTCTGCCCATACTCGTGTCATCACCATCGACGAGAAGCTCCAGGTAGTGCCCCGTCAGCGCCCGCAAGAGCCCTGAGTCCTTGTCCCTATCCTCCAAAACAATGGCATCGTACTCCCGCCCCAAAGCGCGACGATAAAAGAGAGTCTTGAGTTCCTGGTGCAGAACTCGCATCTCCAGGGAACGGCGAGCCCGAGTTTCTGGCGGAACCTGATCCGGCATCGCCGCGGCCTCAGTCTTCTCCCTTGCCGAAAAGTTGAACACGTGGAGGTAATCCACCCCTACGTCTCGGACGAAATTCAAGCTTTCGCGATGTTCAGCTTCGGTTTCCCCGGGAAACCCCACAAGCAGATCGGCGCCGACGCAAAAATCGGGATCGACCTTTCGAAGCTGCTCCACGATCCAGCGATAGAAACCGGCGGAATACCGACGACGCATACGGCGAAGCACGGAATCGCAACCCGACTGCAAAGCCAGGTGCAGAGCATGACAGATTCTGTCGCTCCCAGAAACCAACTCCAGCAGAGGCTGGGTGACTCCCAGGGGTTCCATGGAACTGAGGCGTACGCGCCCCAAACCAGGTACAGCAATGATCTGCTCCAGAAGGGTCGTCAGTGTCGTCCGGGGCCGAAGATCCCGACCATAGTCCACCAGATGAACACCGGTGAGAACGATCTCTTTGAAGCCGGCGCTGACAAGCCGACCGATGTGCTCCAGCACTCGTCCGGGCTTTTCGCTGCGATTAGGGCCGCGGCCCAACCGGATAGCGCAGTAAGCGCATCGTAGGTCGCAGCCATCCTGAATCTTGACAAATGCCCGCGTGTAGCCGGGAAATCTGGTCATGGGAAAGGAAACGAAGGGGTCCTCCTTCTTGAACTCGTGGACTTCCACCAGGGGCCCGTTAGAACAGTCCCATTCCTCTTCAAGAAGATCGAGGATTCGGTCCTTGTCGGCATTCCCAACGACTAGATGCACACCGGGTAGTCCAGCCACCTCTTCCGGATTGTGCTGAACGTAACAACCGGTGACCACGATAGTAGCCGCAGGGTTAAGGCGTTGAGCACGCCGGATGAGTTGCCGGCCTGTCCTCTCGGTCTTCGACGTGACCGTACAAGTATTGATGACGTAGACATCGGCCTTCTGCGTGAACGGGACGACTCGAAAGCCGCGTCGTTCGAACTGATCGCCGATCCCAGCCGTTTCATAGTGATTCAGCTTGCACCCAAGCGTATCGAGGGCAACCCTCTTCATGGTGGAAAGGACCCCACTAAGCCATGGCATGTAGTGAGCCGCACGTGGAGCCGGCCCGGGCGACAGAGAATAAAACGCCCTCAATCGCGAAACGTGGCTATGAGCCTATTGGTCGCCCTGCTTCACCCGCTCCAGTAGCTCTGGATGATCCGGAGCTAGGAGTAATCCCCTGCGATAAAGCTCCTGGACGTCTTCCATACGTCCCTCTTCTAGCGCCAGGTCAGCCTGTTCCAAAATGAGCTTGACCTTGGAGTGAACCCATCGCCGCTTCCGGGCATCCTTGGTAAACTGATGGTATTCGTTGTGGTCTGGGTATTCCTCCGCGAGCTCTTTGTACAGGGTTGCGGCAAGTTCGTAATCCTTGGTCAAAAAGGCATCCCGTGCTGCCTTTTCCTGTTTTTTGCGACGGTCAGCCCTCAGTGCCGCGGTGGCGGCAAAGGAGATTTTTTCGCGCCATCCCGCCAATTGAACATCGCTCGATCCCAGCAGTTCCCCTGCGTCACGAGCGAGTCTCTGGGCTTCCTGATAGCGGTCATTCCACAACTCCCATTCGGCCCTGCCCAAGTATCCAACCCCCGTCATGGTTGTGGGCCATCTTGGAAAGAGCAGCGTAAATGCTACGACAATCGCTACGATAACGGCTAGTCCGACCCCTTTTTTTCCCACGGAACGAAGCCACGGAGGCAGGCTCCTACGAGGCGGCGCAAAGCTGGAGGAATCTTTCTCCTCGTCCGTAAGCTCCTCCTCCCTGGTCTGGTAGGAAACTTCGTCATAGTAAGCCTCGTGGATGACCGGTTCTGGCATGAGCAAATCGGTGTTGGCGGAAACCGCTTCTTCCTGGTCCGGCTCTTGTGAGGATTCATCCCGAAGGGGGCGATAGGCTTTGCGTGCCCGCTCACTGGACGCCTCGCCGCTGGCCTGTCCTCTCGGCGCGGCCCACCGATGATGATCGCCAAGACCAGCTTGTCCCCCTCTCTTCTCCAGATCGCCAGTGGTCCCCACGAAGGTCCGCCGCTGGGGCACCGCCGCCGAATCTGGCAACGCCCTTCCCACCGCCCGATCCCAAAGATCCTCGATGAGCTCCTGCAGGCGGTCTTCCATTTCCCCCTCAGTGAGCAATCGGCTGCTCAGGACCGCGTGAAGACCGTCCGCTACGTGAGAATAATTGACCTTCGTCTTGCCGCGTAGATAAGCCACTACCTTGGCCACCCGTGCAAGCTCCAAGATGGCGTAGGAACTGACGCCAGGCCAACCAGCCTGCTCCAGTAGGTCCGGCAGTCCCTGGAGCGCAATCTGAAGATCCTGTGGCATCCAGACCTGCTTGATGCGCCTTCGCAGATCGCTGATATCCTCCGGTAATAGCTGCCCAGAACCCAGCATGTCGGGCTCCAAGCTTGACGACAGTTTCTCCAAGGACTCTTCGAGCTGCTCCTGGAGCACAATGGTGAACATCTCATCCCAAAGTGGGCGCGCTGGGTCATCGAGCCGAGGCAACGCTGATGGACTGGTGGTCGCCAAGATGAAGCATGGTTCTTCCATACCTGGATCGGCCTCAAGGGAAGCACGAGTCAGCACTTTACGAAATTCTCTTAGGCGCTCGGTATTGAGGTCTTCAATCAGGATTACATGGGGCAATTGCCGCCGTTTTCCACGTTTTTGAAAACGAAACGCTTCCTCTGCTCCAAACCGGTGGATCACACCATTGAATGCCCAGCCAACCGCATTTGCCAGATCCAGGGCATGTTCTCTTCCGGGGATCAACAGTGCATGCCCTCCGGCCAGGAGAGCCAACACAGCCTGCACGGCTGTAGCCGGATCACCTTCGTAAAGGGTCAAGACTTCTGAGATCAGTCTTTGTGCTTTGGCTCTGGACATTGGATCGCCTCACACTCGATTTCGCCAGCGGCCAGTCTGTTCCGGTAGCGCTGGGTATCCTTGCCAAGCTCGAGCATCCGCATTCTGTCGAGAACCTGGTCCTCCCTATTCGTCATGATGAGAGTAACGGTCTGGCTCATCTCCAAGGCATCGGTAGGACATATTTCGACGCATAAGGAACAGAGCATACACCGTTGAAGATCGACCTCAAAAGTGGGGATCAGGGCCTTTTTCTTCTTTTCCTCGAACTTTCTGCCCAGGAGCTCCTCTTTGCTGAGCTTCCGCATCTCCACGGTGAGGCAATCCACGGGACAGATTTTCACGCACTGCATACAACCGATGCAAAGATCGTCGCCATATTTATCGGGAATCAGCGCCAAGACTCCCTTTGCGCAAGAAGAGAACTCTCTTTTCTCAAAGGGGTACATCACGGTGACTGGATGGGAGAAAAAATACTTAATGGTCACGCTAGCGCCAGCTACCAGATCGCTGGGATCAGCCATGGCGACGGCTTTGGAGAGGAATTCCTTGAGTTTGGACATAGCACTTAGCCTCGTTTTCTGTTGTCCGGCGGAAGGAGGGTCTCCAGCCACCGGTGCCGTTCAGCGATCAACCTCTCCAAGAACAATGTCGATGCTTCCGATGACTGCAACGACATCCGCGAGCAACGCTCCCCTGATCAAAACGGGTAAGGCCTGGAGATTAATGAACGAGGGGGCTCGAATCTTGACCCTGGCTGGCTGCGTTCCGCCATCGGAATAGATGTAAAACCCGAACTCTCCCCGCGGACTTTCCGTGGCATGGTAAAGCTCGCCCTTGGGCGCCTTTAGCCGCTTCGGCACCTTCCCGATGAACGGCCCGGATGGCAGTTGATCCACACACTGGCGAAGAATCCGTAGACTCTGGTTCATCTCCTCCATCCGTACGAGGTAACGTGCATAAACATCCCCCTCTTCTTGGGTTGGAATGTCGAAATCCAAGCGATCATAGATTTCGTATGGTTGCTTCCGGCGGAGATCCAAAGCAATGCCCGATCCACGAATGAGAGGACCGCTGAGCCCCCAATCAACACACTCATCGGCAGTGACAACACCGATCCCCTTGGTGCGGCGGAGCCAAATCCTGTTCTTCGTCAAGAGCTTATGGTAGTCGGAAAGGCGTGATGGAAAAAGATCCAGAAAGGCCTCTAGATCTTCCAGCCAACCTTTTGGGAGATCGTTGGGGAGACCGCCCACACGGAAGATGTGGGTGGTCAACCGGGCGCCCCCGAAACCCTCGAACAGATCAAGGACCATCTCGCGCTCGCGAAAACAATAAAGGAAGAGCGTCAAGGCTCCAATGTCCATGGCGTGGGTCCCAAGCCAGAGCAGGTGGCTGGCCAGCCTGGTCAACTCGGCAATGATGACCCTTATGTACTTGGCACGCTCCGGTACCTCAAGCTGCAACAAGCGTTCGCAAGCCTCGACCCAGGTCAGATTCATGGCTGGCGCCGCAATGTAGTCCAGGCGATCCGTGTAGGGGGTGAATTCCACGTAGGGCAGGTTTTCAGCGGTTTTCTCCTGTCCTCGATGCAAGTATCCGATATCGGAATCACAATCGACGACATTCTCCCCTTCAGTCCGCAGTATGACTCGCAACACGCCATGCGTCGCCGGGTGCTGCGGGCCCATATTCAGGATAAAATCGCCTTCCTTTTCACCGGGTTCCAGGAAGGCTCCGACGGTTCCGGTTTCCATGCTCATGCTCCAACCCATCGGGACGATGGCCGAAACGGCGGACAAAGCCGCCGCCAATGGAATTCGCTGTATCAATCGAAAGAATAGGGCTTGGTCTCAGTTTCCAACGGGATCTTCGCCAGCCTTTCTTGAAGAATTTCCTCCGACCGCTCTCGGAATCCTCTCCAGGGGTAGTCCTTCCGCAATGGATGACCCTCCCAGTACTGGGGCAAGAGGATCCTCCGTAAATCCGAATGCCCGTGGAAGTGAATGCCCAGCATGTCGTAGGCCTCTCGCTCCTGCCAACCCGCGGTAGGCCAGAGGTCAGCAACGGAATCCACGGAAGGTGCCTCGGCGGGCAAGAGGACCTTGACCCTCACCCTTCGGTTGTACGGCGTGGAATACAGCTCCAAAACCACCTCGCACCGAGGCTCAGTGCCAACGTAATGTGCCCCGGTCAAGAGTGAAAGATAGTCGAAGCGCAAAGCGGCCTGGTCCCGCAGGTGCCGGCAGAGCGAATGGTATCCGCCAGACCGCACAACGATGGTATCCTCGCCGTAGCGATTGTACACGTCCGCGACGATTTCGGAGTGCGCCGCAGCCACGTCCCGGACAAAACCGGAGGGCTCTTTTTCCGGAGCCTTGACCACCTTTTTCGGGCGCCGAACGGGCCTCTTGCGAGGAGCCGCAGTTTTTCGAGGCATCTTGGAAGCACTCACTGGCGGTTTCGCCGAAGGCTTCCTTTCCTCCAGTACAACGACCTCTTCCCCGGGCTCTGCTTCCGCGCTCTTCTCCTGGGGCAGGGCCTTTGGCGGTTCTTCAGGGGCTATAGTTCCCTTCGGGGACGCCTCTTCCGCGCTCTTCTCCTGGGGCAGGGCCTTTGGCGGTTCTTCAGGGGCTACAGTTCCCTTTGGGGACGCCTCTTCCGCGCTCTTCTCCTGGGCCTGGGCCTTTGGCGGTTCTTCAGGAGCTACAGTTTCCTTGGTGGAAGCCTCTTCCCCGGGCTTTGCTTCAACGGGGACACTTTCATTCCCGGCTGAGCCAGTTTGTTCCCCTTCGGGAGTGACCTCCTCCTCCCCCTTGATTGCTGACATGCCGCCTGCCATCTCGCTGGCTGAGGCGCTGTTGGTGTCGAGGGATTCACCGCCGACTTCTTCCTGGCTTGCCGAGTTCGAACCGGCAGAGGGCTCCTGGGGCAACTCTGTGGGGCCATCTGGCTCCACAGAGGCTCCCGCCTCCTTGTCATGCGTTTCAGCCATCTGTTCCATCCTTACGCCGCACTCGACCGTTGCGACCTTCTGACGTTGGATCTTTCTTCGCCGTTGGGAGCATATCATAGGGTGGGCTTCAGACCCGCCTACTCGTCATGCCCTTCCTTTCGGAGGAAAGGTGCTAAGCCTGTTCACTAGGTGCAACGGTGAAAAACTGGGGTCAAGCCTGGCCCACAAGCTCGGGGTATTTCTGTCTGGCTACCGAATCCTTCTCGATGAGCTTTTGGAGAGCGAAAATCCCCTCCATGAGGGCTTCTGGGGTTGGAGGGCACCCGGGGATATAAATGTCTACGGGAATGATCTTATCGACGCCTTGCAGAACCGCGTAGTTATTGAATGGGCCCCCGGCATTTGAGCAAGCGCCCATGGAGATGACCCACTTGGGCTCAGGCATTTGATCATAGAGGCGCTTCACGACTTCGGCGATTTTGAAGTTTACCGTTCCCGCGACGATCATGACATCGGATTGACGGGGCGTGGCGCGAAAGACTCCGGCTCCAAAACGATCCAGATCGAAACGTGGTGCCCCCACGGCCATCATTTCAATGGCGCAGCAAGCAATGCCAAAGGTCATGGGCCAGAGCGAAGACTTTCGGGCCCAATTGATCAATTTGTCGGCCCGAGTCGTCAGATAATTTTCGTTGAATTGGCGATCGAGAAGTCCCACGGCTCCCTCACTTGCAAGATTGTCCAGCCTGGGAACACGGCCAAAAGCCACGAAACAGGCCAACAGATCTCCGTTGTGCCACATCCCCGGCCAGGACCTGGGAGGCGGCGGTCCTCGATTTTTAGGGGTCGGCCAGGCCAATCACCCGTGGGGCCTCAACTGGGCCTCCGGGGCAGAGAAAAAATTACTCTAACACAAGTTTCATCAAGCGCAACCTTAGACGCTGTGACGATCCCTGGTGGAATCCACGGGCACGTGCCTCAGTGTAGAAAAACAGCCCCCGGCGAGAAGAAAGGCGACCAGCGCCGGACGGACTGCCGGCGATGGGAGCGGACACAACGCCCAAAAAGAGGGACCAGCCAGATCCAGTCCCACTCTTCAAGGCTATTTCAAGGAATCCAAAATTCTCTGAAACGCCGGTTGATGCGCCTCACAAGCATTTACGGCACACTGCATGGAAAGGGTGTAAAGGTTCGCGCCATCCTGGAGGTAGATGAGGCGGATTCTCTGCCTTCCACCGTCAGGACCCAGCTCGTAAACGAGCTCCGCACCTGATAGCCCACCAATAGAAAGCGCGCCCTCGCGGACAACCTTGAAACCTTCGGTGGATGCTGACGCCGATTTCACCTGGTTCAGCATCGCCTCTATCTGCATGTGGGGCGAATAGGGGGTCTTGAGCCAATTCACCGTCCCCTTATAATCGGCTGAAAGATAAGAGACCATAGTCTCCGAGGAGCTGCTGACGCTCCAACCTTCTGGCGAGGCAGGAGGTCCGATGGGTTTATCTGATCCTGGCTCCGTGACTTGGGCACCTGTGGAATCAGGGATCGCGGCTACCGTGGTGGTGTCCGCCGCCGTGGAAGCGACTGGCTCCTTGACTTCCTTGGTCTGCTGAGGCTCCGGGGCTTTTTCTGATTCCTGGGCTCCGGCTGGCGGTGAAAGTGGCGTCTCGCCGGTGGATGTGCCTGGTTTGTCAGCCCCTTCCGCTCCAGGTGCTGACGCATCAGTCTCATGCCCCTCTGAAGGCGTCGAAGCCGGCTCCATTGGCTTTGGTTCTTCCTTCACGTGGGATGGCGCGGCCTCCTCTTCCTGGTGGGATTCCTCTTTTCGCGCTTCTCTTTGGGCTTTCCTGCGCTTCTTCCTGGATATCTCCTGGAAGAGGTTCGCGCCGCCACTCAAGGCCACCTGCCCCAGATAGCCGAAGGGTGAATAGTGCTCTGCCACGGCGCCTTGGGGAGTATTGATAGAACCGCTGATGAGCGGCGGAATCAGCGCGGTGATCTCTTCTAGCTTGGGCAAAGTGTCGAGATCAACGGGAAGGGGTTGTCCCTTGCTCTTCATGGACTCGGCGTAGCCAAGGCCGAGGTTGCCAGAGATGGTGAGAAGCCTTGGGATATCGAAGTATCCCACCTGCGTTCCTGGGGCATGGTTGAGTGTTTCGAGGGCTTTCTTGTATCCCGGCGCTTGCTCGATGTTGACGGTACGTCCCTGATAGGTATCGACTGCTGCTCTCAAGGTCGTTTCGTTCAGGGCGATGACCAGGACATCCCCAATGGTGGCATATCCGGAGAGAACTGGGGAATAGGGGACAGTCACCAGGCGGAACTCGACGTTCTGGTAGTTCTGACTCGAGACGTTAATTCCGGCCTGCTGGAGGAGCGCTTCCAGTTTGGGAAGGAGGGTCTGTCCTTGGCTCAAACCAATGTAAAGAGCCAGCTTCGCTTCGTTGAGTTTGCCCAGGCCGGCAACGGGGTTGTCAATGAGTGCGACCGGCAGGTCCGGAATCGTCATGCTGAGGCCCAGCTAGCCAGAGAGGGAAGCCAAGACATCTTCCACAAGATCGAAGTTGGTTTCTTTCTTGAATTCCGCCAGCGCCTGGTGGAGCGCCGCGTCCATTTCGCTATGGACGTCAGTTGGCAGTTTTTCTTTTAGCAGGCCCAACACATCGTCGTACAGGCCTTTCACGGCACCGAGGTTTCCGGCACTATAAAGGATCGAATCCTCCGGGGCCATTCTGATGCTGGTGAGGGGCGCGCCTTGGGACTTCGCCATGAGCTTCACGATTCCATCGGCCTGTGTGCCATAGCCCAACGCCACTCGATCCAGCACGCCGCCATGGACGATGCTCATGGAGTAGCCCAAGCCTGCTAAGGTATCGAGGGCAAGGATATCGAACACCATTTGCGCCTCTTTGCCGCCTTCTTCCACGATCAAGGGTCGGATCAGCTCGGTGATCGCGCCGGCATTGAGGTAGAAAAGGGCAAGGTTGTCTCCGCCCACTTTGGAGTAGACCCATGAGAAATCGGGATCATCCTTGAGAGTCTTGTGGGAAGGACGAAGGAAAACCGATTGTAGGAGGTCCGCTCGCGAGGCTAGAACAAACTTGCCGTCGCGGACGATTCCGAAAAACCTAAACCCATCTTTCCCCTTGGGACCGACGGTATAGAGGGTCGAACCATTCCAGTCCGACTCGGACCAATGGTCCTGACGGCGCTCGATTTCTTCCTTGAACATGGGGACGAATTTATCCCAGAGTGTTTGCCATTGGGCTTCACGCCCCGTCAGGTCGAGGCTCCAAACAAAGCCAGGCAAGGCTTCTTCACTCTTCAAGGCCTGAATATCCAGGTCGGTGAGAGCAAAAGTCATCTTGCCGCCAAGCACTTTCCACACGGTGTCAAAAGGAATTTGAGTCTCTTGCTCGAACGCCGTCGCCACCTCACGCCAGCCGCTCCGCACTGCTTCGGCCAGCGGCGGGATTTTCTCCCCCACCTTCCACAATCCGGTGGTCCGGAGTTGTGCCTCCATCTCGTCGAGTCCCGCCATGGAAACGTAGACCAAGGTGCCGGTGGGCAGCGCGCTGGCCTCCGCATCACTGGCAAAGCCCCCCGCAATCGATACGCCAGGCACGAGCCCTATCACGAGGGCTACAGTCACCAGCCAAGAAACGCTTCTTCGTTGTCGTTTCATTCGAAATCGTCTCCCATCACAAATGGTTTACACGGGGCCTTGGGTGTCCCCTCCATTCCCGGTTTCCCCAAGGTCGTCAGGTTCTCCCTCCAGAGCGGAAAGACTCTATCAGGCCACCGCAAGAAGGGGAACTGCCACGAGGACAAAACGTCTTCCACGTGGGAGATGCAAAAAGAAAAAACTTTGTTTTGATTTGAGTTGTGCGACTTTTCCATTCCGGCTTAGAATGGTCAATCCGGCCAACCTCATGGATGGCTGGCCGAATCCGGTCCGGAGATGCTTTTTGGTCCCGCTGTAATCCGGGTGATCCATGTCCAATAACCAACCGGACCCTTTGAGCTGGCTTTCAGAATCGAGTTGAGGTATGAATGTTCTGCCTCACGCCGCCTTTAGGAGGGTATCGTGTCCCAATCCACTGACAACAAGACGCGCGGCGTCCTGGCGATACTCGCTGCGTTGAGCAGCCGGGGAGCTACGGGGACTCTCCGATTTCAGGCCGATTCCGATTCCAAGGACTGGATCGAGTTCCTCTTCCGCCAGGGCCACCTTCTCTACGCAACTTCGAACCGGAAAGGCGAACGGCTTGGTGAATTCCTGGTTCGTAGAGAAGTTCTGTCGAAAGAGAAAGCTCTGGAAATCCTGCGGGAAGCGAACCGTCGCAAACAGCTCTTTCACGCCCATCTTGTAGAGCTTGGCCTCATCCAGCTCGACAAGCTCAAGGATCTTCTTTTCCAGCGGGCGGAAGAGCTCCTCGACGCCATCATCCATTCCGATAACGGTCGCTTTGTCTTCTTGCCGAACTACCCGCCGGAGATCCAGTCAACCCTGGGTTTATGGATTGACTCGGAGCTTTTTGCTCGTCTGCTGAAACGGCGGGACGTCTGGCCTCGGGTCTACGACAAGTTCCGAGACCAAAAGCTTGTTCTCCAACTGGGAGCAACTCTTCGACAGCCTGGAGCTCTGGAGAGATTCAACCCTCCCCAGCGGCGCTTGCTTGAGCTGTTGGATGGCGAGCGGCCAGTTTCCGAAATCCTTGCTGGCCGAAAGAACCGTTTGGACCTCATGATCGCCCTTGAACGTTTTCTGGAAAAGGGGGTCATCGAGGTGCGGCAACAAAAGCGGGTCAAGCCCACTTCACCTGGACAAGCCCCCATTCATCCCGCCCCCAGTGCAAGTGTGGACAAGTATGATCTCGACTTGGTTCCAAGTCTGGCCTCCGGCACGAGTCTTGACAAGATTTCCATTACAGGCTTGATGATGGATGACCTGTATCTGGTCAGCCAGCTCGATGGCAGGATGTCGATTCGAGAGCTCCTCATTGTTACCGGCCTCACGGAAAACCAGGTGAGCCAAGTTTTGAACCGGCTGAGCAAACGGGGCTATGTGAAGTTTGCTCGGACAAGGGTGGCAGGGCCGGAAGGAGAAGCTGCTCCGTCCAAGGCAGGGAAACAGTCGCCAGCCGCCCCAGAAGCCGGTTCCTCCGGAAAGAGGCGCAGTTTTTCTTCGGCGCCGGGGCCTCGTTGGGACCCAAGTGCTCCGGGGGCAACTCTTGGCCCCAAGGCGACGGATCTTTACGAGCGTGCGCTCCGCGCCTACTCTGCTCGCCAAACCGGGGATGCTCTGAAGCTACTGCGGCGAGCCATGCAGAGAGTGGGAACGCACCCGCCGTTGCGCTCGAGAATCGCCGTCTGTCTCCTGGACTTCCCTGGGCAACAAGAACAAGCCCTCCACGAAGCGCGACTGGCTTATGAGAGGGCGCCTCAGGAGCGCATGTGTCTGGAAGCAATGGGTTATGCCTATCTTAGGAAAGGGGATCTCGACACAGCTCGCCGTTTTCTCAAACAGGCGATACTCCGGGACAATAACAACAAAATTTCCTCTGCCGGGAGGGTTTTTTCCAAGATCCAGCACCACTCCAGTGTCAACGAGCCCTCCGAGTCCATGTGGGAGAGCATCAGACCGTTGATTGGCCTCTCCAAGTGATGGGTATCCACGCAAGGCGGGACAATGGCTCGGAAAAAAACTTGGCTTCGGACAACGCCGCGCTCCGCTCGGCGGTGGTCCGGGGACTCCGTCCCCGGTCCCCTGGCAGGGCTTCGCCCCGCACCCACCAGGGAGCTAGCTCCCTGGACCCACATTTTTTGTACGCTTCACATTTTCCTTTTTTTTCCTGTTCTGTCCCGCCTTGCGTGGATGC
>JAJRTK010000029.1 GCA_024278345.1 bacterium
ACATGGCTCGAGTGGTCGCCGACATGGAGAAGTTTTTGGAGGCCTCTCCGCCGCCCGTTGCCCTGCGCGCCGGCTGGGCCGGGCTGACCTACATCAACGTGGTGTGGCAGGAGAAGATGGTGGTCGGCATGCTGACCGCTTTGGGCAGCAGTGCGGTGGTGGTTTTCATCATGATGCTGGTCCTCTTCCGTTCCCCGCTTTTCGGTGTTCTTTCCATGATTCCCCTCAGCATCACGATTTCGTTCATTTACGGGCTGATCGGGTTGATCGGCAAAGACTATGACATGCCGGTGGCGGTACTGTCCTCGCTCACCCTCGGCTTGAGCGTGGATTTCGCCATCCACTTCCTGCAGCGCGCCCGCGAACTGCAGCGGCAGTTCGGGAGTTGGCGGCTGGCCCATGCGGAGATGTTCAAGGAGCCGGCCCTGGCGATCAGCCGCAATGCGATCACGATTTCGGTGGGTTTCACACCCCTTTTGCTGGCTCCGCTGGTGCCGTACCGGACGGTCGGTTTCTTCCTGGCCACGATCATGGCGGTTTCCTGGCTGGCAACCTTGTTCATCCTGCCTGCCCTGATCTCCGGGCTGGAGCGATTCGTCTTCGGAACCGCGGACGCCGGAGACGGGAAGGAAACGGAAGACGGGCAATAGGCTTGAGACACGATGGACGAAAGAAGAAAACGGGGAACGCCGAACACCGCGCGTCCAAGGTGGAAGTACGGAACCGTGTGACGGCAGAGCCTCCAGCGGAAAGCGCCGGGGGCGAGGAATCAGGAGGATCAGTCGATGGACCGGTTCAAGAACATCTTGCTCGGGGGAGTTGTCTGCATCTTGGGAATGGGGTTTCTCGAGGAGCTGCGGGGAGCGGAGCCCGCGGTGGAAGAGATCGTGGCCAAGGCGAACAAGGTGGCCTACTACGCAGGCAAAGACGGTCGGGCACGGGTGGAGATGACCATCCGGGACGCCCGCGGCGGAACCCGTGTGCGGCGCTTCACCGTTCTCCGCCTCAACGTGGGGGAGCGGGATCAGAAGTTCTACGTCTACTTCCGCGAGCCGGCGGATGTCCGGCGCATGGCCTACCTGGTTTGGAAACACGTCGGTGACCGGGACGACGACCGCTGGCTCTGGTTGCCGGCACTGAACCTGAAAAAGCGAATCGCCCCGGGGGACAAACGGACCAGCTTCGTGGGCTCCGATTTCGTCTATGAAGACATCTCCGGGCGGGACTTGGACGAAGACCGGCACGAGCTGGTGGAGAGTACGCCGGAGCATTACCTCATCAAGAACACCCCGAAAGATCCCGGCAGCGTGGAGTTCGGCTCGTACACGGTGTGGATCGACAAGAAAACGTTCCTGCCCGTCAAAGCCGAATACCTCGACAAGAAGGGGACCCTGTACCGGCGGGTCGAGGCCACCAAGATCGAGACCGTTCAGGGGCACCCCACCGTAATCGAATCGGTGGCCAGCGACCTGAAAGCCGGCACCTCCACGACAAACGTGTTTTCCAAGGTCGAGTACGACATCGGACTCGGCGAGCGGGTGTTCACGGAGCGTTTCCTGCGTCGCCCGCCGCGCGAGGTCAGATGAACACCACATTCCGGAAAGGCGGAGCGATGAGCAAGGGCATTGGACGTGGCGCGGGGTGGATGCTGGTGGTGGTGCTCCTGGCAGGGGCCCGAACCCCTGCGCAGGAGGCCCCCGCCGGGCTGATCGAGCGGCTGGGACTGGAAACGCACGGGGCCGTGGAAGATAGAGTGGGGGCGCGCATCCACGAGGACGAGAAGACCCGCGGAATCAGCCTGGGAGAAACCCGGCTCCAGCTCGAGGTGTCCCGATTCGGAGACGACAGCACGCTTCGGATCAAGGCGGATTTCCTCTACGATGCAGTGGCGGAAGACACCAATACGGACCTGGAAACGGGCAAGGGGTGGGTGGACCTGCGGGAGGCGAACGTGGCCTTTTCCCCGGCGGAATTCATGGACATCAAGGCCGGCCGGCAGATTCTGACCTGGGGCACGGGCGATCTCTTGTTTCTCAACGATCTCTTCCCCAAGGATTGGCAGGCGTTTTTCCTGGGGCGCGACAAGGATTACCTGAAGGCCCCCTCGGACGCCCTGTTCATCAGTCTGTTTCCCGTTTTTGCCGGCATCGACCTCGCCTACTCTCCCCAATTCGATGCGGACCGCCATGTGCGGGGAGAACGTCTGTCGTATTGGAATCCGCAATTGGGGCGCCGGGCGGGTCTGGACGCGGTGATCGAGCCGGATGTGCCGGACGCGTGGTTCCGTGACGGCGAGCTTGCCTTGCGCATCTCGCGCACCTTCGGGGCATACGAGACCGCGTTGTACGGCTACAGGGGATTCTGGAAGAGTCCGGCCGGCATGGATCCGGCGAGCTTCCGCGCGCGCTTTCCCGATTTGCGTGTCTGGGGGGGGAGTGTGCGCGGTCCGCTCGGGCCGGGCATCGGCAACTTGGAGGCGGCCTACTACGATTCCAGGGAAGACGGCAGCGGGAACGATCCGTTCGTGCCCAATGGCGAGTGGCGCTTCCTGGCGGGATACGAGTGGGAGTTGGCACGGGAGCTGACCGCGGGGGTGCAATACTACGTGGAGTGGATGCAGGACTACGCCGCCTATGAACGCTCCCTGCCGCCGGGGAGCCGAGCGGACGACGAGGCCGACCACACGTTCACGCTACGGCTCACCAGGCTTCTGCTCAACCAGGACTTGGTCGCAACCCTGTTCCTGCGCTACTCGCTGTCCGAGCAGGATGCCTACGTCCGGCCGACGGTCTCCTACCGAATCAATGACGACATGGAGGCGGCGGTCGGCGCCAACATCTTCGCTGGAAGCCGGGACTACACCTTCCTCGGGCAGTTCGAGAAAAACACCAATGCGTACGCGAGTCTTCGGTACAGTTTCTGAGCGCCGGCCCGATCCCCCCTCGAAATCGAGGTGACAGCCGGTGGAAAGACCCCCGACAATACCCTGAGCCAGACACGGCCCCCGAAGCGGTTTCGGTGTGGACGCGCAAGGCGTTGTCGCCCGGGAGCACTGCATCGCGCTCGGCATCGCTTATGTTTCGGGGCATTCGTACCGCTCCCCCGCTCCCCGGGAAGGCAGAAGCAGCAGCATCAGGTGGAAGACGAGAGGAGTGAGACGGATGAGAACCAGCGGAATCGGATTGAGGGCCGCGTTGCTGGCGGGATGTTGCATCGTGATGGCCGGAGGTTGCTCCCGGGATGGAACGGAGGCCGCCGAGAAGGACGCGGAACGCGCCCTGCCGACCAAGCATCAAGGGCGCGACGCGGGTGGACGCAGGGGAACCCCGTTACAGGTCCACGTCGGCGGAACCATGCGGCCCGTCATGAAGGCACTGGCCGAAATCTACACCGCTCAAACGGGACGGGACGTGGAGTTGAATTCGGCAGGCTCGGGAGAACTCCTGGCGACCATTGAACTCAAGCGCGAGGGAGATGTTTATGTCTGCCACGACCCGTTCCTCGATATCCTGATGAAGAAAGGGCTGGGCATCGACGGATGGGTTGTTTCCGAACTGGTCCCCTGCATCGTCGTTCAGAAGGGCAATCCCAAAAAGATTGCCGGGCTGAAGGATCTGGCTCGGCCGGATGTGGAGCTTTATCTCACGGACTACAAGTACTCGACCCTCGGCCACCTTCTGGGAACGATCTTCGGCAAAGCGGGAATCGAC
>JAJRTK010000491.1 GCA_024278345.1 bacterium
ATCCATCTTCGACGGCGTGGTTATGGCGCTCGGCGCCATTCACTTTCATCTTCCGGGGTGTGGTCGCCGGGATCATGCTCGTTAAGGCGGGACACTCCAGAAAACAAAAGAGAAACCGCGCAGCGCACAAGAATGTGGGCTGGGATCCCGTTGCCCTTTGTGGCAACGGGAAGTTGAGTTCGCTCCCTGGTGGGTGCGGGGCAAAGCCCTGCCAGGGGACGGGGGACGGAGCTCCCGGACAACCGCCGAGGGTCGCGAGGCGCAAAGGAGTGTCCAACTGTCCCGCTTTGCGTGGATGCCCGAAAATGAACTTTGTCATTTTAAGGTGACTTAGAAGCCTCCTATCCAGACACGAATGAATCCGGAGTCACCCTCAAAATCTTCTAGAGCTTTGCCTACGATAGCGCCCACGGTTGGGTTTGTCGCTACAGTCGCGTGCCCCAGTCGATTCGAGGTAGTAAGGAGTTCCCCGGCACGTATTTTTCCCGTGACCAAGCAATCGACCTTGCCGGACAGTGCTACTGGAATGCCTTGACCATGAGAATCCAATCGGACTCCAGGCTTGTTTGAAACGATTCCTGCTAGACGAGTATCATTCTTTTGGTTGCATGGCTTCAGTCCGTTTGGCGTGATAATCACTACAGCACCATTGGGGATGCTGCTGAGCCCGCCATGTTCTATTTCAAAAGCCAGGGTTTCCTCTTCGGCTGTCGTTGCTACCTTCGATTGTAACTCTTCCAGTTTTTCCGGGGGGAGCGTGTAGTCAGGGTGAGCTTCCAGTCGTTCCCCCAAATTCTTGGCCGGGCTCTGGTAGGTGCCAGCCCAGACGTTGACCCATTGATTTGTCCCCGTACCTAGATCATGAGCGCTAAATGGATAGACGTTGCCATCGACACGAAGATGAACATCCTGTGCTCCTCCAGGATCGTTGCCAATGCGAACTTCAGTAAATTCATTCCACGCGGAGATCCATAGAATCGTTCCATCAGCACGGAAAGCACGTCGTCCATTCATCTTGAAGTTCGTGACATTTGGCATGGCGATCTCTCCATTGACTTCGAGAAGTGAAGTCGGAGTGAAGGTCCCAATCCCCACATTCCCCGTCTTCACCACCAGCCCGTAGCTCGATCCCGCTACGTCCACTTCGTGCCCGCTGGCCGAGTTGTAAAAGACCCCGCCCCACTTGTTAGTGGAGTTCGCCTGGCCCAGGATTCCGTGGTACGGGCCGCTTCCGTTCGCGAAGATCGTGGCAAAGGACGTGAGAGGTGTCCCAGGAGCCGTGCCAGCCGCCACTTCGAGGCGGGCCTGGGGCGTCGCGGCCCCGACTCCCACGTTGCCTTCACTCGCCACGATCTGGCTTGACCCCACCACCAGCCCGTTGGCTGGCAGATTCAAACTCCCGGTCATGGTGTCCCCGGCCACATCGACCCAGTTGTCGGTCCCCGCCGCCATGAAAGCCGCCGAATCCTGACCGTCCAGGAGATCCGCATCCAGCGTGCTGCCCGCGCCATCTCCCGCCAACACCGCTGGCAGAATCTCCGTGTCTCGCGCCATGGCCGCGTCGATACGAGCCTCAGTGACAGTGCCGGTGGTGATGTCTGCCCCGGAATGCTGGTGGCCTGTGGCGGAAAATGCCGTCGAATCCTGACCATCCAGGAGATCGGCGTTGAGAGCGTAAGGACTTGCCGCGAGCCGGTGGCGCGGAGACATCTCGGGCTCGCTCTCCACCTGGATGCTCAACCAGAGGTCCCCGTCGAAAGAGAGGTTCAGAGGCGAGATGCTACCTAGAAGCACCTCGTAGAACCCGTCGCTGACGGGTACCGCCGTGGGGATGCCATGAACCTCCGTCCACAAAGCCGTGCCTCCGGACTCCACATCGAAAAGGCGGAACGTGAGGACGAGCTCGCCGTCGATAGGGTTGCCCTGAGCGTCGGCAAGTCGGCCCTGAAAGTGAATCAGCTTCGGCACCGCAGCCCAAGTGGTTGTCCACAGCAACATTGTGATGACGGCAACTCCAAGTTTTCTTCTCATGTCCCTCTGCCTCGTTTTCTTATGGTGAAATGGGCATTTCGCGTCGTGTGCGACGCCTTTCGAACCATAGCGCCGCCAGGAAAGCAAGGATGGCGCCCCAACCTACAAATCCGTCTCCTGAAGTTCCGGCGAGCGCCGAAGCTGCCTCGATTTGCCCATCTCCTACATCCACCCGCTCCGTCCAGGACAAATCGTTTCCATAAGGGCCATGAAGCCGTGTTTCGGAGAGTTTGAGCGGAGTGGATCCTTGTAGTTCCAGCGCTGCTCCCAAGACGCGAAACTGGAGGCGCAAGAGCTCACCGGAACCCGTCATGGTCGCCTCCTGTCCCGTCATGGAGAAGCGAATCGACCCAGTGCTTTCGGCTGCCCGAACAAGCAATCCCTCCGCCATGGGCCCCGTCTTGTAGCCTTGGAACTCCAAGACTCCCGGTTCATAACCGATTTCCAGGTCGGCGCTGGCCACGCCGACCGCCTCTTCGATGGACACCGGGATCTCCAAAAACTCTTCGCCTCGCCAGATGGTTTGCGCCGGGAGGCGGATGGTCTTGACTCCTGCCGTGCTGTTTCGCCGTGCCGTCGGTGGATTGACCGGAAGCCCCACCGCCAATCTGAGAAGGGAGATGGCGTCCCCGGCGTTGATTCTGCCTTCCCCGTTGATGTCACCCGCACCCAGCTCTTCAAGACTGGGCGTTCTCCGTTGGGTCGTCATCAAGATCGCCGCTAGGGCGTCGGTAGAGAGAATATCGCCATCACCATTGAGATCACCCCGCTGGTGAACTGCCGCGCCCGGCTGGAACAGTACAAGGTTCCACGCCCCAGAAAAGTCCACATCGATGTCCACGATCTGGTTGCCCACCACCCGGGCGAGCCTCACAAGCTCGAATTGGAATGCCACTGCCGCCGGCGTGCCCTGGCCCGGGCTTCCAGGAAAAACCTCAAAGACCACATCCAGAAGGTGGCCCCGCCCTGCCATGGGGTCGCGTATCTGACCATCGTCAAGAAAAGCGATCTTCAATACGCTCCCTGGTGGTTCACTCAGGATATTTGCGACGAGCGTCGCCGAAGAGGTCAGGTAGGTCTTTTCCAGCCGACTGAATCGCAGGAGTGATGAGTCGAACCGGATGTGAATGTCGCCCGCGACCGGAGCGAGGCCAAAGGCATCGTTGAGGTTCACCGGGAAGACCACTTCAGCGGTTTGCTGAGCCGATGCCGGTACTTCGCCCTGAATCTCGTAGGATGAGACGACGACCTGTACGAAGACAGCAACAGGAGGGGTGGACGGTTCGCTGCTTTGCCCGCCAACGGTTGTTCGCACGCGATACCAATAGATGGCTCCTGGGTCAGGCGTCGCATCATCGTACGCAAAATCCAAGATGGATGCAGTGTTGAGAACGATGAAGGTGCTGTCGGAAGGAAGGGAGCCGGTCCCCGGATCCGGTGCCCTCTCCACATCGAAGCCGTCGTAGAGCAAGTTGGCGGGAGGAGACCAGGAAACTTGTATACAGGCGGCTGTACCAGGGCAGGTCACCACCGTCACATCTTCTGGTGGCAGCACCCCAAAGGGTGTGGGCGTGGGAGTCGAACCAAACAGCGGTGTCGGCGTTGGAGACGGTGTAGAGATCGGAGTGGGAGTAGGGCTGCTTACAGGAGGCCGTGGCCCAATCTCCTGATAGCCGCCGCCGGAAGAGCGCCGCCACGAGA
>JAJRTK010000492.1 GCA_024278345.1 bacterium
AAGAAGATGGAATTCTGACACCGTGACCGCCGCCTCCGGCGGTCCGGTCGTCGCGCCCAGCCAAAACGGGAAGTAGCTCTTTTGCTGCAAGCTCCAAAGGGGCTTATTCAGTAGCAGACGCTAGACGGGGGACTCCACCAAGTTCCCCTTGTGGCCTGGCCCCGGACCTATGCTCCTCCGATCCTCGGAATCCTAAAAGAGCGCGTAGATGAACGGCATGACCGCGGAGCTTTCGGTGAGCACGATGAAAAGGCTCATTGCCAAAAGAATGACAATGATTGGGGCGAGCCACCACTTTTTTTCATTCCTCATGAAAAGCCAGAGCTCACCGAAAAAACCCAGGTTCTCTTCCGGCAAAAATGGCTGATTGTCTTGCTGCTTGTCCGGTGTCATGGAATTCCTCAGAATTGGCGGAAGTAGCGTTGTCTCCCACCTTTTGGCTCCGTTCGCGGCAGCCAAAGTGTAGGGGCATCGGGACGGGTAAGAGCGAGAAGATCCAGTCCAAGGATCCGGTGGATGAGCCCGGCCAGGGAAAAGAGGGTGTAGTACAAGAGCCCAAGGAGCAGACGAGTATTGAACCAACCAAGAGCCGCGGCGATTTTCATCCAGACGCGGAAAACCGGGCGCAGGGCCGGCTGCCATAGAACTCCTCCCACGAAAGTGTAAAGCCCTCCTATTGCCACGATAAGGCGAGTCGTCGATCGAATGTTGGCAAAAACAACCAGGAGTAGACAGATGGCGGCAACAAAGATCCCGAAGATCCGGATCTGCTTCTTTTCGAACTCTGGGCTCATGGGTGTCATGGATTAGTCCAACTCATAGAGTTTTCGCCAGTCTTCGTCTTCTTCAAGAGGCGTCTGTCTCGTCTTGTCCAGCACATAGTCCCCCAGCACCAGGGTGTCCATGTTGGTGCGCATGAAACAGAGCCATGCCTGTTCTGGATTGTGAACGATGGGTTCGCCTCGGACGTTGAAGCTTGTGTTGACTACGAGGTCGCAGCCTGTTCGCCGGGCGAATGCGGAGATGAGCGCGTGGTAGCGGGGGTTGCGCTGGCTATCGACGGTTTGAATTCGGGCGGAGTTATCGACGTGGGTGATGGCTGGAACTTCGGACCGCTCAACCTGGAGCCTCTCGATACCGGAAAGCTCTTGATCTTGTTCGGAAAGCAGCTTCCGCCGCGCCTTCGCCACCGGAGCCACCACGAGCATGTAGGGGCTGGGCGCCTCCAGCTCGAACCACTTGTCGGCACTCTCTTCCAGAACGGAGGGAGCGAAGGGGCGAAACGATTCCCGGAATTTGATCTTGAGGTTCATGGTCTTTTGCATTTTGGGCGACCGGGGATCGCCCAGGATACTTCGATTCCCCAAGGCCCTTGGGCCGAACTCCATTCGTCCTTGGAACCATCCGACGACCTTTTCGTTATCCAGCAGCTCCGCGACGTGGGCTGTGAGGGAGTCTACAGTGGAGAAACATTCGTAGACGGAGCCTTGCTTGTCCAGGAATCGCTTGATCTCCTCATTGGAGAATTCCGGGCCCAGGAGCGAGCCCTGCTGCGAATCGTGGATCCCATCGGCCACTCGAGGGTTCTCTAAAAGCTGGTGCCAAATGAAAAGTGCGATTCCCAAGGCGCCTCCTGCATCCCCCGCCGAGGGCTGAATCCAGATGGAATCGAAAGGACCCTCTCGGAGAACCCGCCCGTTTGCCACGCAGTTCAGGGCGACACCTCCAGCGAGGCAGAGATTTGTCTGTCCAGTGGCCTCATGGACGTGGCGGGCGCCGCGGAGCATGACTTCTTCGGTGACCTTTTGGACTGACGCAGCCAAATCCATGTCGAGTTGTCGAACCCGGGTTTCGGGTGTCCTGGGAGGGCCGCCAAAAAGGTCGTGGAACTTCTTGCCGGTCATGGTCAGGCCGGCACAGTAATTAAAATAGGACAGATCGAGCCAGAAGGAGCCATCCTCCTTGAGGTGGATGAGATGCTCGTAGATCCTATCGACATATTTCGGATCGCCGTAAGGAGCGAGTCCCATGAGCTTGTACTCTCCGCTATTGACCTTGAATCCGGTGTAATAAGTAAAAGCGGAGTAAAGTAACCCAAGAGAGTGGGGAAAGCGGACCTCGTGAGTGAGCTCGATCCTGTTGCCAGACCCAACGCCGAAGCTCGCCGTGCTCCATTCTCCCACGCCGTCCATCGTCATGATGGCGGCTTCTTGGAAGGGCGACGGGAAGAAGGCGCTGGCCGCATGGGACTCGTGGTGCTCCCCAAAAACCAGTGGCCCTTCGAAGTCAAGCTCCTTGGCCAGAATCTTCTTGATGTGGAGCTTTTGCTTCAGCCAGAGGGGCATGGCCTTGAGGAATGAGCGGATGCCCGAGGGCGCGAAGGCGATATAAGTTTCTAGGATCCTTACAAACTTCTGGAGCGGTTTGTCGTAAAAGCCCACATAGTCGATATCCGACATGCTCAGCCCGCCGGTCTCCAGGCAGTAGCGGACGGCGGAGATGGGGAAGCGGTGGTCGTGCTTTTTTCGCGTAAACCGCTCTTCTTGGGCGGCAGCAACAATGTTGCCATCCTGGACAAGGCATGCCGCGGAGTCGTGGTAAAAAGCGGATAGGCCAAGAATATTCATGGAAATTCTCTCGAGTCCTGTAATTTGGCAAGTCCGTTATTTAACCCGCTCATGGCTCAATCTGTCAAACCCGAGTTTTATTGTGCGGTGACTGTCGTTCATGCCCCGGAAGTGGGAAGCGCCGCCTTGCGGGAGATTATTTCGTCCCCAAAATGCTTTCTTTTTTTGTTGCGTCCGCTCCCGTCGCCGGCCATCCGGCCGTCGCCACTCGCCTTTTCCCGCCCATGACCAGCGTTCCCGCTCGGGAAGCATAACACTAGCCAAAAGTGTCCTGTAGCTTTCCCATTGAGGGCATTTCTGTAACACTCATGGAGAAGAATCGAACCACCCCAGAAGCATGAAAGGCGGGACGCCGCGGCCTCCGATGTTTTAACTCCCCAATCTTTTTCCATGGAGGCCTTCCGGCCTCCATGCTCCCCGAGCAGGCCGGCACTCCACGAACCGACCCCAAGAAGCGGGCGCAGGCCGGAAGGCCTGCCCAAAATCCGTTCCCCGGAACGTTTTCGCTCCGTTCCCCGGAACGTTTTCCCATGGAGGCCTTCCGGCCTCCATGCAGGCGTGTACTTTCACGGCAAGACAGATGTCTGCTTTGCGTGTACTTTCACGGTAACAGATCGAAAGAATTGTTTTTGCAAGAATGAGAACTGAGAGGAACTGCACCTTTTGCGTGGGAGGTGAAACCGCTTTGACACCCATGATCGGTCTCGGTTTTGGACATTCCAGGGCTTTGACTTTGGGGCATCTTTGGAGTAGCTGTCGGGGGATAAAAAAAAACAGATTCAGCGGGACTTTGAGAAGAAATGAAAACAGCGGAATCGCGGAAGACTCCCTTGTATGATCTGCACGTGGAGGCGGGGGCCAAGATTGTCGATTTTGGCGGATGGCTTATGCCACTTTGGACTTCGGGCCTTCTGGAGGAGCATCGGGCGGTGCGTACCTCGGCTGGCCTGTTCGACGTGAGCCACATGGGTGAAGTTTGGCTTGAGGGGGCCGGTGCGTCGAGGGTCCTGGGGAGTCTGGTGACGGCCGACGTTCTAGAGCTTCGGCCCGGGCGTGCCAAGTATTGTGCCTTGCTCAATGAAGAAGGGGGCATTGTCGATGATCTTTTAGTCTACAAGCTCCGTGAAGAGCGATTGCTTTGCGTGGTCAATGCGGGAACGCGGGAAGGCGATATCGAGCAGATTCGGCGTCATTTGCCCGCGGGTTGTGGGATCGATCTCGTGGATCGGACTTTAGAAACCTGCTTATTGGCATTGCAGGGGCCGCGCACGAGGGAGATTCTGTTTCGGGCAGCGGGTTCCGAGCTTCGGATGCCATTCTACGGATTTGTGGAAACGGTGGTGGCGGGGGTGGACTGTTTGGTTGCGCGGACTGGGTACACGGGCGAGTGGGGCTATGAGATCATGGCGCCGTGGGAAGCTGGGCCAGAGCTTTGGCGTGCCCTCATGGATGCGGGGTCGGATGCGAATCTTCGCCCCGTGGGCTTGGGAGCTCGAGACACTCTCCGGTTGGAAGCGGGGATGATGCTTTACGGCAATGACATGGACGAGACGACCACGCCTTTGGAGGCGGGGTTGGAGTGGATCGTTAGTTGGGATCATGAGTTTGTGGGCCGGGAAGCTTTATTGAAACAGAAACGAGAGGGTTGCCGGCGCCGTTTGGTGGGCTTTGAGATGGTGGACCGCGGGATTCCTCGTTCGGGCTATCGGGTTCAGGCGCCGGATGGCCGGTGGGTGGGTGTGGTCACTAGCGGGACGAAGTCCCCGACTCTGGGGAAGGCCATCGGGCTTGCTTACGTGGAGCCCGGGTTGGCTGAAATTGGGCGGGTTCTTGGGATCGAGGTAAGAAAAACGACCCGTCAGGCACGGGTGGTGGAATTGCCCTTCTACCGCCGGCCTCGGCGGAGGCCCGGGAAGGTTGCATCTAGGGGAGCGGGTTCCTTGGGAACAGAAGCCTCTTAAGGCGGGTAAGAAAGGCGGACGGCGGCGGACGGATTGCCGCCGACGGGAGCGGAAGTCAACCCCCAAAAAGAGGTTTTTGGAGAGACCTTTTTGGCGGGTGAGGCGCGATTTTGACGGTATGACGCGCTTTGTGGATCACGGGCGAGTCGGGCATTGATTGTTGGCAATTGGGAGATGAGATGAGCAGCATTCCAGAGGGACGGTGTTATTCGGTGGAGCACGAATGGATCGAAGTCGATGGCGATTTGGGGAAGGTTGGGATCACGGAGTTTGCTCAGGCGGAGCTGGGCGAGGTTGTCTATGTAGAGCTTCCGTCGGTGGGTGAGACGTTTGATGCTGGGGAGACTTTTGGCACGGTGGAATCGACGAAGGCCGTGAGTGATCTCTGTGCGCCGGTTTCTGGCGAAGTCGTGGAGATCAACGAAGAATTGGAAGACGATCCGGCGAGGGTCAACGAGGCTCCTTACGGTGAGGGTTGGCTTTTGGTTCTGCGCCTTTCGGAGGCCACCGAGTTAGATAAGCTTATGGATGCAGCGGCTTACGAACAGTTCCTTCACGAGCGGTCCGACGATTGATCCTTTGGCAGGGCAAATCTTCAGGGGATGTTTGGTCTAGGAAGCCATGAACGTTGAGGTTGGAGAAGCCGACGATGAAGACCGATGATGATTTTCCGGCTCTCTTTGAGCCCAGCGGCTCTTTTGAAAGCCGCCACATTGGCCCTTCCAAGGATGAGATCCGGGAGATGCTGGAACATCTGGGCCTTGGAAGCTTGCCGGAGTTTCTCCGAGAAGTGATTCCAGAGCCTCTCCGCTGTCGAGGCGGGGCCTTCGAGCTGGAGAAACCCCGTGGCGAGCGGGAACTGTTGGCCGAGCTCCGGGAGTTGGCGAAAAAAAACGAGATTTTTCGGTCGTTTGTTGGTTGTGGTTACCATGACACTTGGGTGCCTGCGGTCATTCTGCGGAATATCTTGGAGGAGCCCTGCTGGTACACGCAGTACACGCCGTACCAGGCGGAGATAGCCCAGGGCCGCCTGGAAATGCTCCTCAATTTCCAGACGATGATTTGTGAGCTCACGGGACTTGAGCTTGCCAACGCATCGCTTTTGGATGAAGGGACGGCGGCGGCGGAGGCCATGGCCATGAGTCTTCGGCTGCGGCCAAGGAAGAGCCGGGCGAGCCGCTATTTTGTCTCCGAGGCGTGCCATCCGCAGACGATTGAAGTGCTGAAGACTCGCGCGGCGACCCTTGGCGTGGAGATCTTGGTGGGCGACCACGAGTCTTTTCTTCCTGATGCCCGTTTTTTTGGCGCGTTGGTGCAGTTTCCGGCGACGGACGGGACGCTCCACGACTATGGGGAGTTTTGCCGCGCGGCTCACCAGGCGGGGATCTTGGTGACGGTTGCCGCGGACATTTTGTCCCTTTGTCTTTTTCGGCCGCCCGGCGAAGTGGGAGCCGATATTGCTGTGGGAAGCACTCAGCGTTTTGGGGTCCCCATGGGGTATGGCGGGCCGCATGCGGCCTATTTTGCCACTCGGGAAGAGTTCAGACGCCAGATCCCTGGGCGGTTGGTGGGAGTGTCCGTGGATTCGGCGGGTCGCCCGGCTTTTCGCTTGGCGATCCAGACGCGGGAGCAGCACATTCGGCGTCACCGAGCCACGAGCAACATCTGCACCGCTCAGGTCTTGCTGGCAGTGGTCGCTGCAGCTTACGCCATTTATCATGGGCCTGCGGGGCTTCTGGAGATCGCCGGGCGGGTCCGTCGCGGAGCCCATCTGTTGCGGGCAGCTTTGGAAGCACAGGGGGAGGCCGTGGTGAGTGGGCCGCTCTTTGACACTCTCCGCGTGACACCGGCGAGCTTCAGCGAGCTTGAGCTTTTGCACCGGGCTTGGGGCCGGAGGATCAACCTTCGGGGAATGGGGGATGGATCTGTCTGCATCAGCTTGGATGAGACCACTTCCCGGGGGGATCTGGCGGATTTGCTCGAGGTTTTTGGGGCGGAATCCGGGGAGGCGCATGCTCGGCTAGAAGGGCTTGCAACAGAGATGGAGATGGCGTTGCCGAAGGGCCTTCGTCGGAGCCGTGAGTTCTTGAGTCAGGAGGTCTTTGCCCTATACCACACTGAGACGGAAATGCTCCGTTATTTGAAACGCTTAGAGGCGCGTGACCTCTCGTTGGCTCACTCCATGATTCCCTTGGGATCTTGTACCATGAAGCTCAACGGCACGGCGGAGATGATTCCCCTCACTTGGCCCGAATTCGGGGGGCTCCACCCCTTTGCGCCATTGGAGCAGAGCCGGGGGTACCAGCGCCTTTTCGCCGATCTGGAGCGCTGGCTGGCCGATCTCACGGGATTCGATGCCGTGACGCTCCAGCCCAATGCCGGTTCTCAGGGGGAATATACGGGACTTCTGGCCATTCGTGCTTATCATGCCAGCCGTGGTCAGGCCGAACGGGTCGTTTGCCTCATCCCTGCGTCGGCTCACGGGACCAATCCGGCTAGCGCGGTCATGGCTGGACTGAAAGTCGTGGCTGTCGCCTGTGACGAAAACGGGAACATCGACATCGAGGATTTAGAGAAAAAGGCTCAAAAGCACTCCCGGCAGTTGGCTGCGCTCATGGTGACCTATCCCTCCACCCACGGCGTCTTTGAAGAAGGGATTTTGGAGGTCTGCCGGATTGTCCATGATTGCGGCGGGCAGGTCTACCTGGACGGCGCCAACATGAACGCCCTTGTCGGGCTGTGCAAGCCCGCGGAGTTCGGGGCCGATATCTGTCATTTAAACCTGCACAAGACGTTCGCCATTCCCCATGGCGGAGGGGGTCCTGGCGTGGGACCAGTGGCGGCCAAGTCCCATTTGGCGAAGTTTTTGCCTGGTCATCCCCTTTTCGGGAGCTCTTGTGTGGGTCCCGTATCGGCGGCCCCTTGGGGCAGCGCCAGTATCTTGCCCATTTCGTGGAGCTATATCCGCCTCATGGGGGTCGGGGGACTGGCGCGGGCTTCCGCCGTTGCCATGTTGAGTGCCAACTACGTGGCCAAGCGTCTGGAGAAGCATTATCCGGTTGTTTATCGCGGTAAGCGGGGTTTTGTGGCCCACGAGTGCATTATCGATCTCCGGCCCCTCAAAAAGCTGGCGGGCATTGATGTAGATGACGTTGCCAAGCGCCTCATGGACTATGGATTCCATGCGCCCACCATGTCCTGGCCCGTGGCGGGAACGATGATGATCGAGCCCACCGAAAGCGAGTCAAAGGCCGAGCTGGACCGCTTTTGCGAGGCAATGATCAGCATTCGCGAGGAGATCCGAGAGATCGAAAAGGGGGACGTGGGACGACAGGACAACCTGCTCAAGAATGCGCCTCACTCGCCTGACGATCTGTTGGTGGAGAAGTGGGAACATCCCTACGGCCGCCAGCAGGCCGCTTTCCCCTTGCCTTGGATCCGTGAGCGGAAGTTTTGGCCCGCTGTGGCAAGGATCGACAATGCCTATGGGGATCGCCATCTACTTTGCACCTGTCCAACGGTGGCCCAGATGGCGGAGGAGCCCGCCGTGGGCTAAAGCAGTGCCGATTTTATGCTCGCCATGCGGCGGCGTGATCCTGGTGACACGCCGGCCTCGGTCATCGGTGGTGTCTTCGGCAGTTCTCGCTGTCGCTCGGCCCCGGCCACCCGACAATTTCCAGGCGCCGCGCCTCAGGCTGGCACCCAGAATCCATCCTGAGTGAGCTGATAACGGCGCGGCCCGGGATAGACACTGCTCGGGAGGCTGGAGCCTGGGGCTCCTGGAAGGATCACGAAGATTTGGCCGTCTTCGTTCATCTCGACTTCCGGGCAGACCGTGACGGGCGTCCATTGTTGCGCCCATTTCAGGAGACGATCGACGTCCGGTTGGGCGGCCAGGAGCTCCAGGCTCTTGGCCGTGGGCGGCGGGAGGTTGATCTCTCCTTTCGCTCCCATCCCAAGGGCCTCACCGGGTTCCAGCCAGCGGCTGTCAATCGTTTCCCGCGCGTCGTGGTTCGCCATCGCCTTGGCGGGGGCCCGTGCGATGAAAAAACGGGTGTCGAACCGCCGCGGTTCCACGGGCGGGGTGATCCAGTGGGCGAAGTAGTGGAGCGAGCTGGCGGCCAGTGTCAGGTCGAGGCGATGGAGGATTTCCTGGAAACTCATTTCTTCGGCCAAGAGCGCTCGGCGATACCCGGGGAGCGGCTCTGATGTTGAATCCACAAGGTGGCCCGATGGATGGACGGCCAGGAGAACGCCGGCCTCTTCGAAGAGCTCCCTTAGAGCAGCCACGTGGAGACCAAGGGCTTCCTCGGCATCCCCAGGGAGGCTGAGTCTCCTTGCAGCCTCGGCCACACAGAGATCGCAGCGTGCCATGAGCTCGGGCTGGAGATCCGCGCCATCGAGCTTCCCTCCGGGAAAAACGAAGGCTCCGGCCATGAAGCCTCGGCTGCCGCGGCGCACCATGAAGAGGTCGAAGGTCTTTTCCAGTTGGCGAACCAGAAGGACCGTGGAAGAAAGGCGGGGCTTCGCTGCATGGACCATGGGCCTATCCTTGGGACCTACCGGTGGGCGGGGAAGGCAGCGGGCACTCCTTCCGGGCTCCTGCCTGGCTCCGAGATTCAGGCCTGAATGTGTTGTTCGATGGCATCATCGAGTTCAGTGGCCAGCTTCGCGGCAATTTCAGGCCCGAGGATCGTGGAGGAAGATCGCTGGATAAAGTCCACCGCCCGCTTGAGGTAGAAGATCTGGCGCTCGGTGTCGGGATCGTTCAGGTTGACTTTGGCCTTCCGGAGCGACTTCTCAATGATGCCCGAGGCGAATGATCCCAGATAGCGGCTCCCGATGTCCAGCAGAGCCCGGGCCGCGGCGGGAAGATCCGTTTTCTTTGGTTCGGGCGTGGCCGGCGCTGGTTGAGCCGTCTTTTTTGCTTTTCTCTCCGCGCTGACTTCGGAGGGCTTGCGAACGCGGAGAAGGCCCGAGGAGATCAGGCCGTAGAAGATCTTGCACGTCTCGAAGAGCCCGAATTTGCTGCCCTCTGAGATGGCCCGAATATCCCGGCGACCGTCCACTTTCGACAGTAGGACCCATTCATTCGTCGAAAGGCTGATCTGGGGGGCCTCTTTTTGGGTTTGCGGAACGAACTCCGGGATCATGTCCACCGAGGGAATCTTCTTGGCGATGACCTTCCACTCGGAAAAGCGCCGAGAGGCTTCCTGCACCAGGTTGTGGTGCCCCAGCTTGGTCGTCCGAGGCTGGCTCACCGGTTCCAGGTCGAAGCGATACTCGCCAAGTTCCCAAAGCGTCATCCGGTAGATGGCATCATCGCCAATCTCGGTTCCAAGCTTTGCGCTGACGATTTCGCCGCCCTTGAAGTAGATAAAGCCGATCTTGCCGTGCGCCTGCACCGTCAGCTTCCCCTCCTTGCCGCTCGCGTGGAGGAGGCGAATCACTTCCAGCAAACTGTCATCTTGCAGTCGGCCTTCGAGGGACATCCGTATGCGACCTCAGGAAAAGTTTTGGAAAGAAAACCACTCAAGCGCTCTGGTCGTCTAGGCTCCAGTTTGCTCAGGTGGACCATGGATGGAAATGTATGCCTTGAAAGGGGAGGGCCAGCTTTCGCCGACCACGGGATGGACGGATATGAGCCTAGCGGTGGACCGCCGAAAAGTCAAAGATCCGCTTCCATCCAAATCTTGCGCCCGCCTTCAGCGTTCACGGTTCTGCTTCGTGGAAAAAAAACAGAAAGTTAAGATTTGCACATATTTACATTGTTTTTGGCAGATTTCAACTGGTGGTGAGTTTTCGCTGCCAAGGGAGTTGCGGCGAATTGCGCCTTTTCTAGGCGAAATGATCGTGACCCCATTTTACCCCTGCCCATGAGACCTCTTCGTACCGGTTTCCGCGACGCTCCAAAATGCGGATTCTACTCGATTCACCTTCGGTCACTTTTTTCAACTGGCCGATGACCTGGATCGGACCGATTTCCTGGAAGTTTTTGGACAGACGATCCCATTCCTTGGGCGAAACGCTCATCAACAGCTCGAAATCTTCGCCTCCGGTTGCCGCAAGAAAGGCGGCATGTTTGCCTTGAGAAGAACAGTATCGCAGCAGTTCCGCCGACAGTGGTAAGTGATCGACCCAAATCTCGGCCGCCACTTCGCTTTGGCGGCAGAGATGCTGGAGATCCTGGAGAAGCCCGTCGCTGATATCGATGGCAGCCATGGCAAGATCTAGCGAGGCAATCCGCTTTCCCGCCAGCACCCGGGCGGTGGGCCTCAGATGCCGCCTTCGAAGCATCGGATATCCGGGAAGGTCATCTTCCAGAATCGCGAAGCCCGCCGCCGCATCCCCCAAGGTGCCCGTGACAGCCAACAAATCTCCAGGCCGGCCATTGGAACGGAGGAGAGGTTTGCCTGGGACGCGCCCGATGGCCGTGGTGGAAAGAAGGAGAACCGGGGCTCGGGACAAATCCCCGCCCACCACGGAGCAGCCAGCTTCCACACACGCCAAGGCCAGCCCTTCCGCCAACGCGGGGAAGAGCGACGTTTGCTCCCGCGGCGACCCGATATCGACGGTCATGGCCAGCGGTTGCGCTCCCATGGCCGCCATGTCCGAGAGGGTCACGGCCGCGGCCTTGTAACCGATTTCTTCTGGCGTGGCGTGCCGAAGGCGAAAGTGGACATCCTCCACAAGAAGATCGCTGGAGATTGCCAGGCGCCCCGCCTCAACCCGCAAAACCGCCGCGTCATCTCCCGGTCCAACTTCGATGCCGGGTTCTCCCAGCTTCTCCGTAATGAGGCGAATAAGCTCGAATTCGCTGACTCGGGACGGCTTGTTCGACCCATGAAATGACGGCACGATAGAAACCTCGCCTTTCCCAACGCCTTTGCCGATGTTAATAGAGGAAGAGTTACCCCGAAAAGCGCCCAAGCGATCCGTGAACCTCTAGCCGGGGGACGAAATACCATGATCCTTCGTTCGATTCTACTCAAACTTGCCGGAAACCGTCGATTCACCGAGTTCCTGTCGCGGAAGGGGATGTCTACGGGAATCGCCAGACGCTTTGTTGCCGGAGAAACCGCACAGGAAGCCGTTCAGGAAATCCGCCGCCTCAATGACCAGGATATCAGCGCGACTTTCGATCATCTGGGCGAGAACGTGCTGGATGCCGCAGGCGCGGACCAGGCTACCGAAGCCTGTATGGATCTCATCGAGATCATCGAAAAGGAAGAACTCCGAGCCAACGTCTCCCTCAAGCTCACCCAACTGGGCCTCGATCTTGGCGACGAGCTTTGTCTGGGGAACATGCGGCGGATTCTCACCCGCGCGGAAGAATCTGGAATGTTCATTCGCATTGACATGGAGGGCGCACAGTACACCCAGCGAACCCTCAAGATCGTCCACGCTTTGTGGAGAGATTGCAAGAATGTCGGCACGGTGATCCAGAGTTACCTCTACCGCAGCGGTCAAGATGTGGAAGACCTCATGGAGATGGGCGTCCGAGTCCGCCTTTGCAAGGGCGCCTACAAGGAGCCGCGCCGCGTCGCCTTTCCAAGGAAAAAAGACGTCGATAAAAGCTACCAGAACCTGGTGACCCGCCTTCTGGAAAAAGGCGAGTACCCCGCCATCGCCACCCACGATCCCACCATGATTGAACATACCGTTGCCGAAGCCAACCGCTTGGGCCGCGACCCAAGCTCCTGGGAGTTCCAGATGCTCTACGGTATTCGTGTCGGTGAGCAGCTCAGACTCAGAAAAGAGGGCTACGGGATGCGGGTCTACGTTCCCTACGGCAAGCAGTGGTGTCCCTACTTCATGCGCCGGATTGCCGAGCGCCCCGCAAACGCGCTGTTCGTCCTGAAGAATATTCTTCGTTCTTGAGCAGAATCGAATAGGGCCCAACATTCTTTTCTTGCGCTCTGTTCCGGTCGCGCTGCGCGGCAGCCGCCCCGCATCGCTCCCAGGCTCTGCCGCCGAACCGGGCGAAAAGCCCGTGACTCCCAAAGGCCGCCATGTCCTCCTCCAAAGAGCAGCCCACCCGCCCAGTCCTGACCAGCGACTTCGAAGAACCGGCGGATCGCCGATTCCGGGAAGCCCTGCGCCTGGCTCTTCCCATCGAGCTCCTTGCCGGGGTCCTGTCAAAACAGATCGCCGCGCCATGGCTGAGCTCCAGAAAAACAGCCAAAGCCGTGAGAGCCGGAAGAAACCAACTTCCCGAACTCTGGAGGCTCGGGGAACGAGCCGCGGAGCTCTTCACCATTGAGCCTCCGGAGATCTTTGTCATCCGCTCCGGGGGAATGGAAATGATACTTCTTGGCCAGGATCAAAGTCACGTCATTGTGGTTCCCAGTCTCTTGACCGATCTTTGCACTCCGGATGAGATCTGTTTTCTACTGGCTCGGGAAATGGGGCGAATCGCTTGTGGCCATGGCCAGTATCTGACTCTCTACCGATGGATCTGGGAAGGGCTCGGCTCCACCATCAGAAAGTTCGCGATGCCGGGATTCGTGCTTTTCCGGAGCTGGCAACGGTGCGCGGTCAGCACCGCGGACAAGGCTGGACTCCTGGCCTGCCAGGATCTGCGGCTGGCCTGTGAAGTGCTACTGCTGCAGACCGTGGGATCCAGGGATCTCTGCCGGGGAATCGATGTAGAACACTATGCCAGGGCAGGACTTCGAGAATTGTTGGCGCACCCGGTCCGACTTTTCCCGGAACTCTTGGAATGCGAGCCCGTGCTGCCCCGGCGGATTGCGCGCCTTTACGACTTTTGGTCCGGCGAGGTCTTCCAGGAGATCTTTCCCGGTTTGGGCGGAGAGGCTGCCTAACGGCGGGCCTTTCCGCCGGAGAATGGCCGCTGGCCCTGGGGCGGATACAGAAGGATTCGCAGGCGTTCCTCAACTTCCCGGGTCAGACGCTCCACCAGGCGATCGTCCTGGGCCGAGCTGCCGGTGTGGTGCCGGAGGTTCATGGGTTGGCCAAACCGGATCGTCCAGCGACAGGGAAAAGGAAGAAGGCCCACGGGGCCGAACCACGGAAAGAAAGGGGTGAGGGGGAACGTGGGAGTGCCAAGGAGGTGTGCCAGGCGCGGCATCTTGGCGATGACCGGGTAGGCAAGCGCCCCACCCCGGATGGCCACCGGAACGATAGGAGCGCCCGCCTCCAGGGCTACGCGAATGAAACCGCCGCAGCCCAGGGACCGCAGCTCATTTCTCTCCCAGAAAGTCTTTCTGGCGGCGGCAGGACCTTCTGGAAAGACGACCACGATGGCGCCCCTTTGGAGTTCTTCCAACGCAGCTTCCGGCCCGTGGGCACGCAGATCGAGGTCCCTCCCAAAGAGTTTCTTGACGAGGCCGCCGCCGGGAGATTGGGAGAGGACAACGATAGAGCGATCCGCGCCTTCCTCTTTGGAGAGGCACCGGACGAGAACAGGGGCTTCGAGAGGCAACAGGCAAGACTGGTTCGCCACAAGCAGGGAAGCTCCATCGGCGGGAACGTTGGTGATCCCTTCACTTTCCACTCGAAAGTAGCTACGCCATAGCCATTCATCAAGCCATGGTCGCCAATTGCTGGTTGAAGCGGAGGCTGGCATTTGCATCTGACTTTGCATGAGAAGAAGCCTTGGATTGATCCCTGTTCGGTATTTCGGTTAGAATAACATTCTCACAGAACCGGGACGCGAGACGGAACCGGCCGTGATCTTTGGACCGGAAATCAAGAGCGCGTACGCAACGCTAGGGGATGATCGACGAATGGTATTGTTCAACTATTCGACTCGGGAGATAACCGCGAAAGTCGTTTACTATGGTCCCGGTCTCTGCGGCAAGACCACCAATCTACAGTTCGTCCATTCTAAACTGGACGACAAGACTCGCGGCAAGATGATCTCACTTGCCACCGAGTCGGATCGGACCCTGTTTTTCGATTTCTTGCCCATCAACCTCGGGACGGTCCGAGGAATGAAGGTGCGATTCCAACTCTATACTGTACCGGGCCAAGTGTTCTACAACGCCACAAGGAAACTCGTGCTCCGCGGTGTGGACGCCGTGGTGTTCGTTGCGGATTCTCAGGCTGAGGCGCTTGACGCGAACAAGGAAAGCTTTCAGAATCTCAGGGACAACCTGAGGGAAAACGGCTTCGATCCCGATACGATTCCTGTGGTGATGCAGTGGAACAAAAGGGATCTGCCAAACTGTTTGCCCATCGATACCCTCAACAAGGAGCTCAACGAAGAGAATCACCCTTGGTTCGAGGCCGAGGCCATCAACGGCAAAGGCGTTTTGCGGACGCTTCAGGGAGTCGGCAAGATTCTTATGAGCGACCTCATGAGCCGATACGACATCAAGAAGGGGCTGCTCGCCAAGGATGGCACATCAACTTCCAGCGAACCCAAGCCTACGCCCAGGGACCGCTCCCGTGCATCGGCCCCACTACCCAAAATCACCACGGCTCCAGCCCGGGCGTCGGCGCCGGTCCCCATGGCAACTCCGGCTGGGAGTGTTGGCCGCAGCGGAGGAGAGGAGCTCACCGAGCACCTTCAGAGAACGGATCTTCTTCTCCAGCGGCTTTCCGAAGAGGTGGGACAGATCGCTCAGGCTCTCTTCGACACCCGCTCCCACCAGGAACAGCTTGCCGCCACGCTGGACAAACTATTGCTGGCACAAGATGAGCTTCGCCAGGAGGTGGGCACGCAGCGGCAGGTCGTGGAGAATGCTCTTGGTTCTCTGGGAATGGACAGCAAACTGGAGCTCCTTGAAGGGCGTACCGACGAGATCCTTCGGACGGTCAAGGCTCGGAGCTCCATGCCCATGGTCAAGGACGGCTTTTGGGCCAGGCGGATTTTCGACATCTGACCGAAGGGCGCCGGCTGTGTGTGCCCGTAGTCAGCGAGGTTTCTGAGCGGTTCGCAGGGCCATGAGCTTCTTTGCTTCTGGCATGAACTCAATCGCCGCCTTCACCATGACGTCGTCATCATTGATGATCCTTCGGCGCTCCGCGGGACCCATGAGGGCATTCGCTAACTCAGCCATGAGTTGATATCGGAGATGCTCCAGATCCTTGTCCCACTCTTCTTGGACGATTTCGATCTTTTGTTCCAGGACGTAGTCCGCAAAGTTTTTGAGGAATGCATCATCGACAGTGGGCGGTCGGCGGATGTCCGGGTGGGAGTTGACCCACGCGATGACGAAATTGAAGCAGGTATTGCGGCGAATGAGCCGGGCAAAGGTTCTGGTCGTCTCTTCATACTCTACGATTTCGTCCGGTGTGATTCCGCCGCCACCCTTGACCTTTCGACCGCCCTTGGTGAGAAACTCCTTGTCTTGGCCGTTGGACATGGGGGATTGGGCCCCGAGGATCTGATAGAGATGCTCTTTATATGCTGTGAAGGGTTTCTGAATATTCCTCTTGGCAGGCGTGAAATACTCCGCTGTAGTAAGCTGTAGAGCGCCACTTTCACCGTTATTCCCCAGGGGGATGAGTCGTTGGACAAGCCCTTTTCCAAAGGTCCGTTGTCCCACGATGAGGGCCCGATCCCAGTCTTGCAGGGCTCCGGATACAATCTCTGAGGCCGAGGCGCTACCCTGATCAACCAGGACGACAATGGGGTAATCCCGCCCCGGAAAGGTTTGTCGGGCGCGAAAAGTAAAGTCACTGTCGTCCAGGCGACCGTCCGTGGAGACGATGACGCGACCTTCGGGGAGGAACCTGTCAACGACTCTCCAAGCGGCTTCAAGGAGACCACCTGGATTGGAGCGCAGGTCGAGGATAAGCGCTTGCATCCCTTGAGATTCAAGTTCTTCCAGACTCTTGTCCAATTCTCGTGGCGTCGTTTTCGAAAAATGGTTGATCTTCACGTAGCCGATCTTGTCCTCTCGGAGATAGGAGGTGGACAAACTATTGAGGGGGATCACATCTCGAGTCAGCTCGAATTCGAGGAGCTCCGGTAATCCCTGTCGCTTTACGCTGATCTTGACTTTGGTGTTTTTGGCGCCTCGCAGCTTCCGAACGACCTCCATTTGAGGGATCCCTTCGGCGCTCTTGCCTTCGATCTTGACGATTTGATCGCCCGCCCTGATTCCTGCCCGGAAGGCTGGAGTTCCCTCAATGGGAGAGATCACCGTGATCAATCCCCCCCGTATGACAAACGAGATACCAATCCCATAGAAGCTGCCGGCCTGTTCGGCTCTCATGTTTTCGTAGTTCTGCGGCGGGAGATAATGAGTGTGGGGATCGAGGGTCGCCAGCATTCCGTGGATGGCGCCATCGATGAGCTCGGTGGGGTCGAGCTCTCGATAGGAGTGGTTCTTAATCGTCGTGAGGACACTGGAGAAGGTGGCCAAAAAGTCCCCTTCCCCTTCCCGCCGCGCTTGCGTTGGTTTCGTGGCAAAGACGAAGGCCAAGCCCAGACCCGCGATGAGGAGAAAGAGCTTCGAAAAAGGCGTGAAAAAGCGAGTTCGGAGAAAATTGGCCAGCATCATTCTCTGTTCCAGGCTAAGTTAATCGTGCAAACTGCGCGGCTGCACTTGAAATCGCTGCATTCGAAATTCTGAGTTCCGGGGCAGTCAACGACTGTCGAGACCGCGTTGTGGGCCAGATGGCGCAATGAAGACTTCATTAAAGTTGCCGCTACGATAGCCGGCTAGATCCAAGACAATGTGTTTGAAGCCGATGGCCCTCAGCTCTCGAACCACTGTTTCTCGTGTGGGATCCTCCACCAGCTTTTGGAGTTCTGGAAGCTCCACTTCGAGCCTCACGGTGTCGCCGTGGTGCCGCGCACGAACTTGCCGAAAACCTAGCTGGTGGAGGGCGGACTCGCTCTCTTGAATTTGGAGCAAGATCCGCGGTGTAATTTGCGTGCCGTAAGGAACACGGGACGACAGGCAGGCCATGGCAGGCTTTGTTGCTGTGGGAAGACCGTAAAATGTCGATAGGCGCCGGATATCGGCTTTGTCCAACCCCAGTTCTTGAAGCGGGCTTCGCACTCCATGTTCTAAAGCTGCATCACGACCGGGCCGATGATCGCTAGCATCCTCAATATTTGTTCCATCGACAACCATGTCGAAACCCAGCTTTTGCCTTTCCTGTTCCAGTGTTGAGAAGAGCTCCGTCTTGCAATAATAGCAGCGATTGAACGGGTTTGCCGCGTAGTTGGGGTTGTGAAGCTCCGCCGTTGGAATGACCCGGTGCTCGATGCCGATGAAGCTGGCAAGGGTATAGGCTTCCCGCAGCTCATCTCGAGCCAGGGAGGGAGAATCCGCCGTGATGGCGATACTCCGCCGGCCAAGAGCCTGATATGCGGCACGTGCCACTAAGGTGCTGTCCACTCCACCAGAGAAGGCGACCACCACGGAACTCATCGATTTGAGCAACTCCAAGAGCTCTTCTAGCTTGGAGGGGGGGCATTCGTCGGAGTCCGAGATCGACATACTCACCACGACTTTGTTGAATTCCGGTTCATCGTAAAAGTGAAAGGGCTTGATCATCGCCCTAGCCCGGAACTCTCATCACGGATCGTGCCGAGAGTTCCGGGCCTGCGAGTGAACTAAAATACGGCCTCGGTCATGGTACCGGCCACCCGAAAAAAGCGCGCAGCGCACAAAGATGTGGGTCCAGGGAGCTGGCTCCCTGGCGTGGGTCTGGGAGCGGCGCTCCCAGCGGAGGTCCGGAGGCAGAGCCTCCGCCGGGTTC
>JAJRTK010000493.1 GCA_024278345.1 bacterium
CCCCCGTCCCCTGGCAGGGCTTCGCCCTGCACCCACCAGGGAGCGCGCTCCCTGGACCCACGTTTTTGTACGCTGCGCGTCTTTTTTTTGGTTTTGTTGCGTGTCCCGGCTTAGGTGGATACCCGGCGAAGAAAATTGTAAAGCAAAAACACGACAATTTGATAGGTCCCGAAGCATGGTTCGATTGAGGGTGGCTGGAGCCGATCTTCCCCTGGCACCCGGCGGGGGGCTTCTTCTTCATCAGCTTCACACGGTGGAGGCGCTGGAGCGTTTTCCCGTGGTGTTCAATACGGCGCCCACGGGCGCCGGCAAGACGTTGGCTGCCCTCAATTCCCTGGTGCGGAGGTCTGGGGAATCGGCGTTGCTCGTCGCGCCGACCAACGCTCTCATCGATCAGCATGTTGCCGACGCGCGGGAGTTCATTCGGCGAGAGGGCTTGTCTCTGAAGGTGATCCCGCTCACCGGCCTAAGTTTGGACGGGATGATGACCGAAATTCGGTCTTCCGGGTTGGAGGGGATCTGGCGGCGCGGCAAAGTGTTGCATCGCCTTTTGGATCGCTCCGGCGCCCAACTGGTGGTGACGAATCCCGACATTTTTTACGCCATGCTGTTCGCCCAGTACAGTCGCCTGGACCAGCGCAACCTGCTGACGGAGATCCTGGCGAAATTCGCCACCATTATCATCGATGAATTCCATTATTACAATGCGAAGCAGCTTTTTGCCTTCGAGTTTTTTCTGCTGCTTCTTCGCGAGATCGGCGCGTTTGACCAGGGCCGGCGTATGCTGTTGTTGACGGCGACGCCCAGTGACGAAGTTCGGCGGACCTTGGAGGCTCTGGGTGTGGCGCATGGCTTGGTGGATGGCGAAGGTTTCCGGGATTTGCAGGGTTCCGGGTTCGTGGGAGAGGGCCCGGCGGTGGTTGAGGGGCGAGTGGCGGTGGCCGGATGGCCGGCGACGCGAGCGGACTCCATGCTGAACAATGGACGAGGGTTGCTGGATTCAAGGGGAGCGGCGGATCGGTTACCGGTGGTTCGGACGCCCTTTCTTTCGGCCTTGGAATTGGAGCTCCGGTGCGATGACGGGGGGATTGAAGGTTATCTGGAGGGGCCGGGTTTGGAGAAGATTCGCCAATGGCTGGGGGAGGGGAAGGATGGGGTTGTCATTTCCAATAGTTTGGCGCGGATCAACCGAGTCTATCGGATGTTGGTGGAGGCGGGGATTCGGAAGGCTCGGATGCGGCGGATTACGGGGCCGGTTTCCAGGGAGGAGCGGGAGGACTATGGGGGTCGCTCGCTTTTGTTGGCGACGCCGACGGTGGATATCGGATTCAACTTCAGCAATCTGGCCAAGCGTCGGCAGAACATTGACTTCGTGGTGACGGAGGCGGAGACTCGCGATGAGCTGCTACAGCGTCTTGGCCGCGCGGGCCGGCTCTTGTGGAACAAGGAATGTCCGTGGCCTTCGGAAGCCGTGGCCATCGTGCCTCGCGACGTTTGCGCCGAACTGGCCGAATCGCATGGAAGCGAGCTTTCCAGGTCCGGGCTGGTGGATTTGCTGGAGGGTGCCATGCCGGAGAAGGCCTTCTCTGGCGAATACCGGGCTCGCTACGGGCTTCTCGAGGCGGCTCGGCCCATCGATTGCCTTTGGCGGCAGGCGACGGCGGATACTCGGAAACGGGTGGAGAAGATTTTCGATGAAGTGCGACAGATTTACGCTCCAAGGAGTCGGCGGAGTTTCTTTTCTTTGCGGCGCCGGATCCGGGATGCTGAGACCGCCGTGAGCCACGCGGTGAAGGTCGCGGCATCGAAGCTCCCGGGATTGGATGGGCTTCCAGACTCTTGGCAGCGGGACTTTTTGAGGCTCTACGCTGATTCCAGTCCTCCTCTACGCAACCTGGACGAGGCGCGCCGCGCCATTCTTTGCAAGACAATCGAGAAGAATCCCTTAGGCCTTTTGCGTGGCCTGTTGGAAAACGCCGATGGCTGGGCGAATGGTCGGGAGGTTTGGAGGAACTATCTGCTGGAGCGTGCGGTCGAGGTACTCGGGCTCTTTGCCTTTCGCGACGCTTTCAGCTCGCCAGCCGTTCCAATTTTCGACCCCCGTCACTATCTCAGTGATTCCGACCAGTCCCTGTATAGCGTGCTCCACGTTCTGCGCCACTATCGATGCCGGTTCCTGGAGGCAGAGGAACGGAGAAGGCTTCTTGGAAAGCTTGGAGAGCGCATTTCGGATCTGCCTGCCCTGGAGTTGGTGGAGGAGTTCCCGTCGCCGGAACGCCTGGTTTTTCGGTTGGATCGTTTCTTCGAATCCCAGGAGCAGTTCGACGGGAAACTGTACCGGGTTGCCGGATTGGCCGGTTTGTGTCCAAAAGTCGAGGCCCAACCGGTTTGCACGCAAATCGAGGCGCTTTTCCAGAAAGCGGTCCCGGCGTTGCTCTTTCCCGTTGATTCGGAGGGAACCCGCCTGGCAGCCGGGTTTTTCCGTCAGCGGAAGGGCTGGATGTACGATATCGAAGCGATATTCCAGGACGATACAACGCAGCGCTACCAAGCTGTGTTGGGGACGAATGCCTATTTCCTTCACGCTCGTTATCATATGAATTGGAAACGGTTGGCCGAAGCCCCCGCCGCGCCGCCGAGTGGTTGTTGGGTGGTTTGATGCAGTTTGCCACGGTTTGATTCCAACAGGGCGACTCAAGACGATCTAGGAACCAGTCTCATGCTTGCAGCCTTCGTCTTTCATCTCCAGCCACGGCAGGATCTGGTTCTGGAGCCTGGCCACGGCAAGGCTATCCACGGCATGTTCTACGATCTGTTGAGGCGCCTGGATCCCGAGCTTTCCGCCAGCCTGCACCAGGGAGAGGGGGTTCGGCCCTTCACTCTTTCCCCCTTCCTGGAATCTCGGCGGTGGAGGGCTGTCCGGCGTGCCAAAAAGGGCGACGTCCTCGTGTGGCGCTGCACGTTGCTCCATGACCGGCTGGTTCAACGGCTGCAATCGGCGTGGCTTCCGCCCGGTCCTGCACCCGAATTCTCTTTTCTCGGCAGCCGGCTCCGGGTTCACAGGCTTCTCATGAGCCCGGAAAACTCCAGGGGATGGGCCAATGTCACCAGTCCCGGGGAGCTGATGAATGGTTGCCAGTCGTCGCGGCGCTTCGAGATGGAGTTTTTTACGCCCACGGCCTTCCGGCGCGGCGATCACGATCTGCCGCTTCCCCTGCCCGAGCTGGTTTTTGGGAGCTACCTTCAGCGCGCTCGTAAGCTCTTCCCGGACCCCGAGATTCCGGCCGAGCTTACCCACCAGCTTCCAGAGCTCGTCTACCTGGCTCGCCACAACATCCGGTCGGCGCCTTTCTTCTCTGGAAGCTCGAAGGTTACGGGTTTCGTTGGCACCGCCGAATTCGTCATCCCCCAGAAGGCGCCGGACGAGCTGGCGCGGTGGATCCATTGGTTGGCTCATCTCGCTTTCTACCTGGGCACGGGTCGCAAAACCACCATGGGCATGGGCATGACGCGTCTTTGCTGCCGCGGAGGCTCCAGGCCCTCGCAGTAGTTTTGCGTGCAGCCCGGCAAAGGCGGGCACGGGCTTTTCCCGGACCCCATTGCCGCCGGGCCGTAACCTTCGCGTCGTATTGGAGCGCGGCATCCCCGATTCCACCGGCTTCTTGGAAATCAGCCGGCAGCCTCCGGAATCACTGACCGCATGTCTGCCGGGGGCCACGATGAATCAAGAACCAGGGGCTGAGCAGGCCTCATACTCGTGAACGCTGCCCCCCCCGGCCACTTTTCTCGCCTCAAGCGCTTCCAGACCGTGGGTATCCACGTACCATGAAAGATTTTGGCTGGCAGGGCATACGAGGCTGTGTCTGACAAAGTAGGGAGTTCACGAAGGCAGTATTCACGGGGCTCAAAGGGGAATTCCGATTCTCAGGTATCGCTCAATCATGGCAACTGTGAGCATGGCTAGGTAATTCACTCCGAGCTTCTCATATCGGGTGGCGACGGCTCCGCACTCCTTGAGCCAGCCAATGCACTGCTCGGGTATCCACGTACCATGAAAGTACACGCAAATCAGACATCCGTCTTGCCGTGAAAGTACACGCCGGCATGGAGGCCGGAAGGCCTCCATGCGAAAAGATTGGGGGGCTAAAACACCGGAGGCTTCGGCGTCCTGCCTTTCATCTTCCGGGGTGTCGGCCAGCCCTACATGATTGTTAAGGCGGGACAAAATGTCGTCGATCCAGTATGGAAGGATTTGAAAAAAAACTCCTCAAACCTGGAGCGACGACATGAGATTTTGGCGCAAGTCCATCCGAGTTTTCAACTGCCGGAGGAAAAAAGAGCATTCGAAAAATCGCACGACAAGTCGGAGCTTCCAAGAGCAGCGTACATCGAGCGAAGAACGGACTTGAGCGTCGAAGTCGTGATGGGGCACCCTGGTGGTGGGAG
>JAJRTK010000494.1 GCA_024278345.1 bacterium
CGCGTTTTTGCTTTACACTCCGCGGCGCCGCCCTGGTGGCACCGGCATCTTGCCGGTGGCGGGCTGGACGGGATTCACGGAATTGAACGGTGGGTTCCTTTCGTGCGTGGACTTGTCAACCGGATCTGATAGGTCCCCTCGTGGAGAACCGCCTCCTTCCCGTGGAATTCCCCTTTCACACCAAGCTCGAAGAACGATGATGAAGCGTCCCCGCTCCACTCGCTTTGAAAAGAAACCCACGGTGCCCGAAGAAGCGAGCACTCCTGTTTCCAACGGTGCAACTTCCGTTGAGGCCCGGGTGCAACAAGCGCTGGCGGAAAGCGAACAGCGTTACCGGCGGCTGGTGGAACTCTCCCCTCTCCCTATCGCCATCCACCAGGATGAGAAAATCGTCTTCGCCAATGCCGCTGCGGCACACTGCCTGGGAACTGAAACCTCCGAAGATCTCGTGGGCCGATCTATCTGGGACTGGGTGCATCCCGATTCTCGGGCGCTTGCCCAAGAGCGGGTCCAGACTCTCTACAACACGGACAGATCCACCGCCCCCTTTGCCGAAGAGAAGTTCGTCCGCGCCGACGGCCAAGTCATCGACGTGGAAGTGATGGGGATGATGGTGACGTTTCGAGGCCGTCCGGCGAGTCAGATAATCTTGCGAGACGTGACCTCTCAGAAGCGGGCGAAGCGAGAGCTGGCGGCCAGCGAGGCGCGGCTTGCCGAGGCTCAGCGAATCGCTCGCCTTGGCAGTTGGGAGTGCGACCTCGAGACTCGGGAGATCGTCTGGTCGGACCAGCTTTTTCGGATCTTGGGTTTTGACCCCTCTGAAGCCCCTCCCTCGCTGGAAGAATTCCTCCAGCACGTCCATGAGGAGGATCGGGAGAGTCTCACGGCAATCCTCACCGAAGCCGGTCTACAAGGCGATGCCTACGAAGTCGATTACCGTATTGTCCTGCGGGATGGTGGAGTTCGGACCATTCGGGAGCAGGCCGAAGCCATTCTTGGCGCCAACGGCAAACCGGTGAAGCTCAGGGGTGTGTCCCAGGACATCACGCAACTGGTGGAGCTCGAAGCGGAGCGGATGCAAATGAACGAGCGGCTGAGGCAGTCTCAGAAAATGGAGGCACTGGGACAACTGGCCGGCGGCATCGCCCACGATTTCAACAATTTGCTCACCGTGATCCTCGGCGGTCTGGGTATCCTCCTCTCCATGGAGGACGATCCTCCCTCCAATTGGCAGCGCCAGCGAAAAACCAACCTTCAGGAGGCGCGTAACGCGGCTTGGAAGGCAAGCCTCCTCACGCGGCAACTCCTGGCCTTCAGCCGAAAAGAGGCCCCTCGGCCCAAAGTCATCGCGGCCCAGGAAATCGTCGCCGATCTCAAAAAGATGCTGGATCGCCTCATCGGGGAACGAATCGATTTTCGAGTCGATCTGGCGGCGGATGTTCCACCGGTCTTCATCCCACCGGGCCATCTGGAACAGGTTCTGCTCAATCTTGTGCTCAACGCCAGTGATGCCATGCCCGAAGGCGGGACTCTGACCATTGGCCTCCTGAACCGAAGCCTCCAACGTACCGATGGTGAGCTCCCTCAAGAGCTGGAGCCTGGCATCTACACGGTTCTCTCTGTACGAGACACGGGGCCCGGGATTCCTCCCGAAACGATGCCACGCATTTTCGAGCCGTTCTTCACCACCAAGCCCAAAGGCGAGGGAACCGGTATCGGGTTGTCAACGGCAGCCAATATCGTCCGGCAAGCTGGCGGGCACCTCGCTGTCACTAGCGTGGTAGGCAGAGGCTCGACCTTCATCGTCTATCTTCCCGCGGTTCGCGGCGCCGCCGTCGAAACGACCTCGGAGTGGTCGATTCGGGCACCGGAAGGCAACGAAACCATCCTTGTCTGTGAAGACGAAGAATCGGTCCGCTACCTTGTCTGCCGCGCACTCCGTATGAAGGGTTACACGGTCCTTGAAGCGAATAACGGACAGCAGGCCCTCGATCTGTTTCGCCGCGCTCCGGGCCCCATCCACCTGCTCCTCAGCGACATCGTCATGCCCAAGATGGGAGGCATCGAGCTGGCGAAAAGAGTCCGCGCCGAGTATTCCCACACGAAAGTCCTGCTCATCTCCGGGTACCCATCCCACGTCCCTGGCGCAAAAGAGCTCCGCGCCACCGTGGACCGGTTTCTCTACAAGCCGTTCCTTCCCTCGAGCCTCCTCCAAACCGTCCGAGCCCTGCTGGATGGCTAGCGGCCCGGAGGGTATCCACGCAAGGCGGGACAGAACAGAAAAAAAAGGAAAACGCGTAGCGTACAAAAACGTGGGTGGGGAACTCGTTGCTTTTCATTGCAACGGGTCCTTGCGCGCTCCCTGGTGGGTGCAGGGCAAAGCCCTGCCTGGGGACCGGGGACGGAGTCCCCGGACCACCTACGGGTAACGCGCGGCGTGACCCGCCGAGCGATAGCGAGGCGTTGCCCGGACGCTTGCGATTCCACAGTCCCGGGAATGTCCCGCCTTGCGTGGATACCCCGGCCCGGACGGTCCGCTCAGCCGACTACTCCTCCTCTGCTTCCGCCTTGGGCAGCAAAGTTGAAATCGTGCGGCCCAGCTTAGTTCCTCCGATGATCTCTCCGAAAATCGTGGCAACGTCCTTGCCTTTGAAGAGGCTCACGAGGTTCATGTTCCGGGCCACTTCTCCCAGCATCATCTTGTCGCCAAGGGCAGTGAGCGCTTCGATAAGGGCTGGCTGAATCGCCTTTCGCTCCGCCACGATGGCCTCGCTCCTGGACTGGATGCTTTCCAGCTCCATTTGGTGAAGGATTCGGCGGTATTCCTGTTCTTCCCCATGGAGCAACCTTTGCGCGTCTACCTTGGCGGCGGTCTCCAGGCCGATCCTCTCGGAGGCCGCTAGCACATCCATCTTCCTGCGAAGGATCTCGGCTTGTAGACGCACCTCCTCCCGCTTAGCCTCCAACGTCACCTGCTGGTGGGAGAGCTCGTTGGTATTTTCCAGGTCCTCCAATCGCCCTGTGTGGTCCAGCTTTCTCGTAAGCGCCCGGATCTGTGCCTCGAGCTCGGTCATCTCGCGCTGCAAGTCCAGTCGCTTGCGGCCGATCTCGTGGCTGAGCTTGTCCGATCGGAGCTTTTCGCTCTCTTGCTGATCCCCGATGACCAAAGAGACTGATTCCCTTTGGATCCGCTCCAGGAGCTGGGCGATATCCGCATCGAGGATCTCGCTCTCCAGGACCTCCACCTCGGTCACGTGCATCCCATTTTCTTCGAAGAGCCGGCCTTTTCGCCCCTCCTCGGTTCTCTCCCCCAAAAGGGTATCGCGGATCACCGTGGACACCTTGGGCCAGAGCTCTGTAAGAGACATTTGGCGGCAACGGCTCCTCACGATGGAGCGAAGGTGGTCGCACAAGACGCCTACGTAGTTCTGATGGTTGAACCAGGTCTCTCGATACTCGGCGTCGAAGGTGACCCGATAGCTCACTTTGATGTCGATCTGCACGAAATCGGACGTTTTGACTCGAATGACGTCGGAAATCCGGTTCGCCATGGTGCGAAGGAAACAGGTCTCAAGACACCGAACATCAGTCTTGGGAGTTCCCGTGGACAGCTTGAGCTTCACCAGGGACTCTTCGTACTCCAAAAGCTCGACACAGGGCCCCTCGATCAACCGCTGTCCCCGTGCTGACGTCGCCAGGGCCGCCGTATTGTGGGGAACATTGATGGAAATAGCCCAGGGAGTCGTCACCGGCTCCGATGTTCTCTTGTGAGGCTCGTTCTCCGCGATCCATAGGTTCCACTGGTCCACGGGGACGGTCCGGGTGATCTGAACTTCCTTCCGGGGATCGACCAGATAGGAGAGCTTGCCCCGGACCAAACGCGCCTCGCCCGTGGCCAGGTCCCGGACGTAGATTCCACTCTTCTGGTCGATGCCGATGGCTTCGATGAAGACGTGGCTGTGATCGTTCCCCACGTGAGGCTGCCCAGTGAGGGGATCGAGCACTTCGATCTCATTGAAGGGAAAGAAGAAAGAGTTGACGCCATAAAGGATCATCTCATCGCCGGGGTAGTACATCTCCTGGGTCAATTCGACGCTACGGGGCAGACGCAGTTTCAGCTTTTCCCGGCTGATGGGCAGAATAAAGCGGAGCCAGAGTGCCCGCTGGGGCAGAAGCTCGTAGGCATAGTAGATCCGGTTGTCCGACCCTTCGGTCATGAAGGAATCGTAAGGACCGGGAAAGACCCTGGCGGGGCCCACCTTGATCTGCCGTTTGCCGTCAGCGTCGAGGATGACGCAAAACTCTTTCTCCCCGAGGACCACGGCCTGGCGTACCAGGCGGTTCTTCCGGATCTCCCGTTCCAGCGCCCGGCGATGGACATCGCTCACGAGGAAAGCCGCGATCTCATCCTTGGAAAGAGTTGGCTCCTCAGTTTTCTTTTCCGGGGCCGGCGTCACGGTGCGCTGCATAGCCTGACGCGTCCTGGCGGACTGGTCCACCGCTTTGAATCTGGATCCCTTCCGCTTAGACCTGGGGCGGGGCTTTTTTGCCAAGTGCTCTTCGTCAAACTCTTACTGGGCCTGGAGCGCCTGCTCCATGAAGAGGTTTGCCACCCCATCGGCGGGCAGCTCCGGGGCGGACTGAGGCTGGGGATCAGCCTGTGAACGGCTGGGCAAGGAAGCCAGGATCCGCCGCGCCGCCGCGGCGGTCATCGCCTTTCCCCGGCCATCAAGGGAAAGGTCCGGAACAACGTCAACCCCTGTGGGAGGAATGTAGAACTGGGTGTCAAGGCCACGGATCACGATGAGTTGCCCTCGCGTCAACTCGGTGGGTTCGGCCTGTTCCGCCTCTGATGTGCTAGAGGCTCCGGAGACATCTTCCGCCGTCGCCGTGGTAATGGCGGCGGATCGGACTGTAATATCGTAGTAGATCGCCGACTGTTCCACTTCCCCATAGACCTTCACCACCAGGTATTGGTTGGAAGCCAGCTCGTGGACATCGCGAACCTCAACTCTCTGGCCGGGACGCAGATAAAAGCTACACGGCCCCGGGATCATGTGGCGCGTGCCATTTTTCAGGGATCGCGACTCGTTGCGCCCGGGCCGGAAACGGCCATTGGGACCCTCATCCTCCAACTTATCGGCCAGAGGATTATAAAGGACCGCATAGTGGGAATCGCTGAGCTCGATCATCCGCTGCGGTCGACCCGAGTTGTCTTCCCGAAAACCGCCTTCCCCGTCGTCCACCACAACGCGATCCGCTGCCGTCGGGGAAACCATCGTGGGCCCGACGTGTAGAATGACTTCCCCCTTGTCATCGTCCTGCACCCAAAGAAACTGCCGTTCAGTGACCGGAATCTTGCGACTGCCTCGCTCGCCCATGCTCGTTCCTCCTGCTTGGATTGTCCGGGACAAAGGGCCCAATCCTTCTCTTGGAGCCCCGTATCAGAGATTACCCCTTCTCAAAACCCAGGGACGGGTCAAAGGACATTTCTTCTTTTTGAGTTGGGTTCCGCTCCCATCGCTTGCATCCGCGCACGCTGCTCGCCATTCATCCCCCTTGGCCCATCCCATGAACCGAAAAAATCAATCAGCACCGATTCTGGATCGTGTGGCGCCTCCAGGAGACGAATTGCGCTCCAAGGCCCAGAAAAAGGCGACGGGCGGCGGCCGGATGGACGCCGACCTGAGCGGACCCAATCCAAAACAAAAATAGCATTTTACCGATTCCCGCTCAGCAGGGGGACACAACCCGGCGGCGAGCATAGCGCTTTTTTTTTCGCGGGTCCAGAAAAACCTGCAAAAGCCGTCAAAGCCGGTGCCTAAGGTTCTAGTATCAGATCGCGCCTCATCTGCTTCCAAAGGGTATCTGGCGCCTCGCGCCGCTTGGGCTTGTGCTTCCGTATCCGTTCGATGAGCCTCGGTGCCGAGGGCACCTGCTCCCGTCCCAGAAAAAGAGCTTGCTCCAACAGCCGGCGAGCTTCGGAGAACGCCCCTCGCCTGAGCTTCACCCACGCCAAGGCTTCGAGGCAAATGCTGTCGAGGGGATCGAGGTCCATCGCCTTCTCCGCTTCCCGTTCCGCCCTCTTGGTACCGCCCGGCCGCGAAAGCAAGATGACCGCCAGCCGCGCATGGTATCTGGCGACAGTGGGCGCAAGCCCCAGGGCCTTTCTCATGGACGCTTCGGCATCGAGGCACATTCCCCCATTATATTCTTGAATCGCCCGGTAATAGAAGCCCTTCGCCCGCTCCTTCTTCGACATCTTGGGGGAATCCAGCTTCTCCGTGGCCCCATTGGCCCCATCCTTGTCCGGAGATTCCCCTGTCGCCCCCTTGAGCTTAGCTTTTCCGGACTCGCCACAAGCCTCTTTTTTCGGCCCTCCTACTTTCTCGGATTTCGCGGCGCCCTTTTTCTTCGCCACCGGGGTCACTCTCGGCGACGCTGGCGAACGGCGCGCCAAAGCCACATAGCCCTTGGCATGAAGTCCCTCCACCAGCTTCATGACCCGCTCCTGGGTCTGGCCCGTCACCAGGCAAAGCTCCCGAATGCTTGATTGCCCGTCGATTTGGCTCACAAGGAACAGGTCGTCCATGGCAAACCCCGTGAGAGAAATCTGCTCCAAGAAGACGCCTTCGGCCATCACGGGAACTGTCTCCGCGGTGAGAAACGGTGCGTCGTCCTCCAGTTCCGGAATCGTGTAAACCCCGGAATCTTCCGAAGCGGCGGAACCAGGCGCGGAATCGGGCTTAGAAGATGGAGCCGACGCTCCCAGGATTCTGACGACGCTTTGGGCAGGAGAAGAAGGGAGACTGACAGCTACGGATCCCACTGTAGGTGGTTCTGCCTTTACCGGCTCATGGCCGGCGACAACAACAACGAGCTTCGACTGGAGAAACCGGGCCAGCACCACCATGATGTCGAGACGATTTTTCCGGCCCGCCAAGATCGTCGATACCGGGCGTGTGCCGTCAAGGAGACGGAGCAGCCGACGCTCCACCTGCCCCAGTTTGGCATAAAGCGGCGATCTTTTCGCATCGGGATTCATCCGCAAACAAAGGCGCCCATCGCGAAATTTGTCGTAAACCCGAGGCCAAACCTTCCTGTACCGGAGCAGCCGGCCAAACAACTCTTCATCGACATTGGGCGCCAGCATATCCAGTTCGGCTGGTTGATCTCTATAGAAGAGGAACTGCCCATCCTCCGCTTTCAGTATCTCTCCGATGAGCTCCTCGGTCCTCTGGTAGAGCAGCTCCTGCATCTGATCCTTCGTCACCAGGTCCTCGTCCAGCAGGTAGGAATGAAAAAGAGCTCCCTGTTTCTTCGCCTCTATGAGGCCTTGTTGCACCTGCTCGAGTGTGAGCACTCCCCGAAGAATCAAGAACTCCCCTAACCTACGGCCTTTCTCTTTCGTCGTCGCGTAGAGCAACATCCCCCCCAAGAAAAGGAAATCGATATCCCTTCCATCGGGGGGCTTCCTTTCAAAATGCAACGTTCCCGTTACACCCCGCGTACTCAACGCTGAAAGAATGGCCAGGACATTGCTCCTCTTGTAGTCAATCGTTTCGGGCAAGAGAACCTCCTTGGGAACAGGCGGGTCAGGAAGCGAGGCTTGCTAGCCCTTCAGCCAGAATGCCCCCCAAATCTAGGCTTCCTTCGGCGACTTTCAGGAATGGTGGATCGCCAAAGATATCGACACAAATCGGCAAAAGCAGAATACCAGGACAGAATCTGGTTGTGACAAACGCTGCAACTCTTGCTTAATTCAAGAGTGCTTCAATTTGAAATTCTCATCACGGATCCGCTGTGGCGTCTGATCCCTCGTTCCCACCCGATTTCCCGTTGGTTCGGCATCCCGGGGCGGGTAGCAGCGGTTTTGAAACCGGCCACTACGCTCTTCAGCCCTCCTTATCCTTGATGGAAGCAGACATCAGACACGTTGTGACGATCCGTGGCGATCCATCCGAGTTCCATGTTGCGGAGCCAAAAATCACCTTTTTCCAGTCGATCTCTGCAACGTGACGCTCCCTTTCTTGTTGATCGGTTATTCGCCGTTTTCGCAAGGGTCCGGGGAATTCCGTCCGCCTCGAACCCGGATTCGATCATGGAATTTGCAGGGCGGAGGTTCACGAAGGAGAGATAAAGTGTCGAGATTCCGATGGATTCGGACCACAACATTCGCCTGCGTGGTGGGTCTGACCGCCGCGTTGATAGGGGCTCCTGGACCCGCTAACGCGGATTCAAAAAAGTCTTACGAAGAGATGGCAGCCGTCGTTCAGGCAGCGAGAAGTGCAGCTCGCAACGCCAAGGACGCCGTCGCCGCCGCCGAGTTCGCGGCAAAAAAAGCCGAGGAGTCCGCCAATGCGGCAAAAGTGGCCCTCAGACGCGCCAAAAAGGCCGCCAAGGCTGCCATGGTTGCCGCCAATGCGGCTCAGGCTGCCGCTGACGCGGCTAAAGCCGCCCACGCGGAAGCTGTAAAACCCACCGACGCAAAACCCGCGGAGGCTAAACCGGAGACTAAACCGGAGGCAAAGCCCGCAGCCGTGAAACCAGCCGAAGCAAAGCCCGCTGAAGCTAAGCCGGAGGCAAAGCCCGCTGAAGCTAAGCCGGAGGCAAAGCCGGAAGCAAAACCGGAAGCAAAGCCCGCTGAGGCAAAGCCGGAAGCAAAGCCCGCTGAGGCAAAGCCGGAAGCAAAGCCCGCTGAGGCAAAGCCGGAAGCAAAGCCCGCTGAGGCAAAGCCGGAAGCAAAGCCCGCTGAGGCAAAGCCGGAAGCAAAGC